>DATCIQ010000268.1:0-8872 GCA_036507635.1 Gammaproteobacteria bacterium | reverse complement strand
GAGCAGCTCGGCGGCCGGCGCGGCCCGGATCCGGCGCTCCGGCCCGTCGACGTCGCGCTCGTCAAGGACGGCGTGCGCTCGGGCCGCGTCTTCGATCCGTACAGGGCGCAGGATCTCGGCGATAACTATCCGACGGCAGTGCGCGCGATGGAGTGGGTCGTCGACTTGCACGACAACTTGCTCGCAGGCACGACGGGACGGCGCTTGAACGGCATCGCCGGCGCGCTCGTCATGCTGCTCGTGCTCACGGGCACGGTCATCTGGTGGCAGGGTAGGTCGCGCTGGTGGCGCGGTCTCATCGTGTCACGCTCGGCGCGACGCCCGTTCGTTTGGCAGCTCCATAGCGCGATGGGGGTTTGGTCGTGCATGCTGCTCCTCATCTGGGCGACGACCGCCGCGTACTTCGCGTTTCCGACGCCCGTCGAGGCGCTCATCGACCGTTTCGACCCCGACCTCGAGGATTTTCACCGGCCCGGCGAGGCGTTCCTGCTGCAATTGATCGCCTTGCACTTCGGCCGCTTCGGCGGACTCGAGATCCGTATCACGTGGGCGATCTTGGGACTCGTGCCGGCGGCGCTCTTCATCACGGGGTTCATCGTGTGGTGGCGGCGCGTCGTGCGGCCGCGGCTCAAAGCGCAGTCCGCCAGATACGAGCTGAATCCGCCAAGCGTTTGCTAGTCGAAATGTATCGAAGACAAATTGATCTGAGCGAGTCGCTCTGCTCCAAAGCGGACATTCCTGCATGTGTGACTGCAGAAGGCCTATCAGCGATTTCACGAGAAAGGCGGAATGATGCCAGCGGGCTTGGGCTACATAGACAGTTGGCTTGAGAAGGATGGAGATCGCTGCTCTCAGCTTATGGAAACGGACGATCCAAGTCTGTTCTCTGAATGGACCAAGAACTGGGAAGACTTAACTTACTTCGAGATAATCGAGATAGGCCCGAAACCAACGGCGTGACACGCAAACGTGTAGCTCGTCCGTGTGTGTCTTTTCCGCCGGATATATCTATACCCCGGATGTCGATTAACGGAGGGCATAGATATATCCGGCCAAAAACACTCGGGGCACCGCGGGAGCTCAGCTGCCCTCCGGCTCCTCGCCGTGCCAATAGTCCACGGGCTCGTTGCGCACGAAGGCGACCATCCGCTGTCGGTCCTTGCCGTCGGCGCCGGCGCCGGCGACGAGCGACATCGTGCCGAGCTTGTTCGACTCGGGATACAGCACGACCTCGGGCAGAATGATGCTTGATAAGCAGTAGTACTCGAGATCCTGGTCGCTCGTGTTGATCACATGGTGTGCCTTGCCGGAAGCGGCCGGCAGATGCACGTAGTCGCCTTCGCCGAGCGGAATTTCATCGTCTCCATAACGCAAAGTGCCGCAGCCCCTGGACACGAGGATGGCTTCGTCGTTCGCAAGATGCTGGTGCAATGGAAACGACCGCTTGCCGGGCTGCAAGCGGAACAGCGAGATTCCGAGCTTCGGCACGTACGGCTGATCGAGCGGAGTCAACATCTTACGTTGATGGTGAAAGCGCGCCCCGTGGCCCATCTCCGTCCATGGCATGTCGTTGAGATTGCGTTTGTAGATCATTGCTACTCACCTTTCTGTGCATTGGTACGGGAGAAGCTCGACGCCCGGAATCCAAATCCAGTAAGTCGAGAGCGTCACCGGCTCGGTGAACGTCGCGGGATCCGTCACGGTCATTCGATAATCCAACCGGCTGCCGTCGCCACTCGGCGCGAAACGCTCGACGATTCTTACGTCCTCGCTTTGCGGGATACCGATCTGGCTGAAATACGGCCAGCTCACGCGCGTCGTCGTGACGACGAGCGCCGAGCCGTCCCAGGCGCCGAGCGAGAAGCCGAGCGACGAGGGCTCGGTCAATTCGCGCGTCACGGTCGCTTTATCCATATGGATGATGCGCTCGAGGTCGTACTCCTCGATGCGAAGCTCGATATCGCCGCCGTCGAGCGCGACGAATTCGATCGGATACGGCTGCTCCATGATTGTCGGCATGCCCTTGGGCGCGCAGTTCGCCGTCGGGTTTTGCGACACGATGTCGTACGCCGCGAGCGCCGCGCGCGCGGCAGCCGTCATCGGGTAGGACTGAACGTCGAAGGTGGGATCGACGACTTCGGGAAAGAGCCTCGGCCCACGGCGCACGAAGCTCCAGACGCGAAAGAGTCCTAGATCGGGCCGCGACGCATCGCCCTCGCTGATCGAGAGAACCGACGCTTCGCCGAGCGCTCGGCTGCTCCACCGGGGTGTCAAGCCGGTATCCATGAGGAGCTCGCGGCCGTCGGGCAACAGCACGTGCCGCACGTAGATCTCACGCTTCGCGCCGACGGGCGGAAAGCCGGCGATCTTGATGCGGTCGCCTAGTTTGAGCGTTCCCTCTACGAGTCCTTGGCGCTTGAGGACGGACAGCGAGCTCGTTTCGACCTCCCAGTCCGTCGCCGTGCCGTTCGCGTCGATGGTGCGGAGCGTCAAGTACGTGTGCGGGTTGCGCCACAAGAGCTCGGTGAGCTCGCCTTCGATCTCCATCATCGACTGGCGGTCGAAACGGCCGAAAAAGCTGTGGTGACCGCTTGCTCCGAGCGGCGCGAGCAGCAGTGCCGCGAGCAGGATCGACGGCCCGCGTAGGCGCTTGCTCTTCATGCTTTTCTCGCGCGTTTCTCGGCGTGTTTCTCGATGAACTCGATGATCTTACGCGCGACGTCGACGCGTGTGACAGTCTCGATGCCCTCGAGGCCCGGCGAAGCGTTGATCTCGGTGACGACGGGGCCGTGCTTGGAGCGCAGCAGGTCGACACCGCAGACGTTCAGGCCGAGCGTGCGCGCGGCGCGCACGGCCATCGTGCGTTCTCGGCGCGTGATCTCGACGGGGACGCCCTGGCCGCCGCGATGCAGGTTCGAGCGAAAGTCACCGGCGGCGCCTTGCCGCATCATGGCGGCGACGACTTTGTTGCCGATCACGAAGCAGCGAATGTCGGCGCCGCCTGCTTCCTCGATGAATTCCTGGACGAGTATGTGGACATTTACGCCTCGGAACGCCTCGATCACGGATTTCGCAGAATTGTGGGTCTCGCCGAGCATGACGCCGATGCCTTGCGTGCCCTCGAGCAGCTTGATGACGACAGGCGCGCCGCCTGCGATCTCGATGACGTCGTCGGCGAGCTTCGACGAATGCGCGTAGGCCGTCACGGGCAACGCGATGCCGGCGCCGGCGAGCAACTGCAGGCAAGTCAGCTTGTCGCGTGCCCGGCCGATCGCGACCGATTCGTTGAGCGGCCATACGCCCATCATCTCGAACTGGCGCAGCACGGCGAGGCCGTAAGGCGCGACCGACGCGCCGATGCGCGGCAGCACGGCGTCATAGCCTCGCAGCGACTCGCCCTTATAGCGCACCTCGGGGCGCCGCGACGTGATGTTCATATAGGCGAGCAGGGGATCGATGACATCGATGCGATGCCCGCGCCGCTCGCCGGCCGCGACGAGACGCCGGTGCGCGTAGAGTCTCGAATTGCGCGCCATCATCACGATCTTCATACAGCCACGATGCGCGGCTCGCGCGCTTCAGTCCGTGGGGCGGGGCGAGAGATCGGCGGCGTTTTCGGTAGGTAGCGCGCGACGCAACTTCCTCTTGACGCGCTCGTATTCGCCGTCGCCCGCGAGATTCGTCCACTCGTTTGGATCAGTTTCGTGGTCGTAAAGCTCCTCGGAGCCGTCCGCGTACCGGATGTAGCGGTAGCGTTCCGTGCGCACGGCGTGGTTGTCGAAGCCGTAGGTCGTCACGGCTCCGAAATCCCACTCGTGCCCCGGATCTTCGAGCAACGCGACGAGGCTTCTGCCCTCGACGTGCTCCGGTACCTCGAGGCCCGCGAGCTCCGCGAGCGTCGGATAGATATCCATCAGCGAGACCGTGCGCGACGTTCGGCTGCCCGGCGTCGTGACGCCTGGAGCGACGATGATTAGGGGAACGTGCGTCGATTCTTCCCACAGCGTGCTCTTGAGCCAGCGGCCTTTCTCGCCGAGGTGCTGGCCATGGTCGCCCCACAGAACGATGATCGTGTTCTCGGCACTGCCGCTCGCGTCGAGCGCGGCAAGCAAGCGGCCGACCATCGCGTCGGCGAAGCTCACGCTCGCAAGGTACGCTTGCACGCCTTCCTGCCAGCGGCCTGCGGCGATGATCCATTGGTGCATTGTGACGGCGTCGAACTCACCGGGGTGCGCGATTTCGGGAACGTCGTCGAGATCATCGCTCCGATACTGCGGCAGCTCGACGCGGTCTAGGGGATGCAGATCGAAATACCTTTGCGGGATATACCAAGGCAAGTGCGGACGATAGATGCCGGCGGCGATGAATCGCGGCGCGCCGCTCTCGGCGGCGAGCTGGTGGCCGACCCACGAGACGACCTGCCCGTCACCCATGGCGGCGTCGTCGGTGACGACGGCGGACCAGTCGAAGGTCCGCGCGACGGGATTGCGATTCGCCGGTCGAATCGGCGGGCCGACCTCGTCGGGCAATTGCCGGTCGAGCGCGGGGTAGAACGTGTCCCATGCCGAGGTATCGTTGAAGCCGGCAAATCCACCGGGCGCGAACGTGTGCGCGTGGAAAATCTTGCCGGCACCGTATGTACGATAGCCGTTGTCGCGAAAATGCTTGGGCAGCGTCGTGACGCCTTTGAATAGCTCGATCGTGCGCCAGTCCGGCGCGTTGCCGTAGATGCCCGACGTCGACGGCCGCAATCCCGTGAGCAACGCCGTGCGCGAGGGATTGCACAACGCGGACGGCGAGTGCGCATTCATGAACGCCATGCCGCGCGCAGCGAGCCCGTCGATGTTCGGCGTCAGGGTCTGGGGATGCCCGCCGAGATAGCCCACCCAGTCGTTCAAGTCGTCGACGGCGATGAACAAGATGTCGGGACGTGTGTCTTGCGCTGCGGCGAAGTGCGGCAACACGAGCGCCGTGACGACGAGCATCAGGTACGGAGCCCGCATGTCGTGCTCAGCGCGCTCCTGCGAGGTTCCGGGGGAGATGCCCGTGCTCGACATCGTTCGCGTAGGCCTCGTAATGCTGGCGCAGCAAATCCTTGCCGTAGTCGTTGCCGTTCGGCGTGCGCACGACGCTGTGAATGTGGTTGCGCGTGGCGACGTCGCGCGGACCGGAGAGCGCCGTCGGGCCTTGATGATCGAACTCGATGTAGAGGACGGGGTTATGGATGCGGTAGTAGAAGACGTCGTCCGCGCCCGGGCTCTGCTTCCATGCGAAGTACGTCGCGTCGAGATGCGCCATCACTTCGTCCATCTTCACGGCCGCGTGGCCCAAGTCCATGTTGCCGACGTAAAGCGCGATGAGATCGAGCAGCTGCTTGCGTTGCTCCGCGTCGAGGCGCGTTGCGGGCAGTCCCTGATATGGAATCGTGACGTTGTCGCGCATCATCTCGGCAAGATTCTCGCCGCGGCCTTTCGCGCCGAGCATGGCCGCGGCACGCTGTTCGTCGTCAAGCGAGCGCATGAACGCGATCGCGCGTGCCTGCTCGTCTTCGAGAATCGCAGTGCCCGCATATCGGCCGGAGGCCGCCGCTACGGGCTCCGAGCCCATGAACGTGGGCGTCATGACGACTTGATCGCCGAGCACGAAATAGTTGATGACCAGATGGTGGCCGTCGAGCTGCCAGCCCCACGGGTCGGTGGCCGACGGCGTGCCCATGATCGTGACGAAGTACAAGTGCTCGCCGTATTCGTCGAAGTTGTCGACGAGCTCGGCAAGGTGATGATTCAAGCGCATGATGTCGCGCGAGGTCTCGTAACCCTTCGTGCTCAAGCCGGCGCGCAACAGCGCGTACACGGCATCGCGTTGCTCCGTCGTCATCTCGTCGAGCGCGACGCCTTGCCGCGGGAAGCGGTGGATATTCGCCCAGTTGCGCCATTCGGAGTCGTCGACGGGGAATAGCGCCCGCGCGCGTTGCTCCGTGCTCAACGTTGCGATCAAGTGCTGTGCGGCTTCAAGGGATCCCGTGGTCGGGACGCCCGTGGGCGAGATCGAAAACAGTCCCTCGACGTTGTCGTCGCCGGCGACGAGGCCGACGTACGGTTCGGCGAGGGCGCGCTGCATGCGCTCCCCGAAACCGAACGGTGCGGGTGCCTGCGCGGCGACGAAGGCGGAGAGAAGCACGCCCCCGGCCGAAGCAAGCATCGCAACGGGTTTGGGCGAGAATTTCATCGCAGGCTCCGGAACGCTGGCGGCGGCGTCATCATACCGCGGTTGCGCGCTCCCGGGACATGCGCAAGAATCAATCGACAACGCAGATCGCCTGGAGGAAAGACGTGAAGTATGCGGCGCACTTTTCGGGGTGGCTCGCCGCTTTTTGGGTCTGTGCCGCGGGCGCACAACAGCAGGCCGGCGCGTGGCCCGATCTTGCGGGTGTCTATCGCCCCGGCGGCCTCGAGGTCCAGCCTTGCGGCGCAAACGAATGGATGCGCCGGGCTTTCGACACCGACGAGTTTTGCCTGGGCTCGCTCGACGGTTGGCCGTTCAGCGAGCAGGGACTCGCGAATTGGAAGGCGTATTCGCCGATCGACGACCCCGTGCTTCGGTGCCGCGAGACGTTTCCGCGCACCATCATGCGTGGGCGGCCGATGCGCATGACGTACGGCGACGACACGATCGAAATTGCTTACTGGTTTTCCGGCAAGTGGTTCACGCGCACTATATATATGAATCGAGCCGGCGCGCCGGAGGGAACGCCGCTCACGGATTTCGGCTACTCCGTGGGCCGGTGGAGCGGGGACAGCTTGATCGTAGAGACGACGCACTTCCCCGCCGGGCCGATGTTCAACGACCATAAACCGACGAGCGCGCAGGGCCGCGTCACGGAACGCTACTGGCGTGCACCGGACGGCAAGAACTTGCTCGTCGATATCGCGCTCGACGATCCGGTCAACTACACGAAGCCGTTCCTCATGAATCGGCAGGAGCTCATCTCGGCGCCTGACGCACGGCTCGATCCCGGCGAGTGCACGCCGAGCTCGATCTGGGCCGAGGACGACGACGATGTCAACGAGGAGAATTGAAATGCATGCGCGACCCGCTTCGAAGGTGCTGACGGGCTTGACCTGCTGCGTCGCCGGCTTCTCTGCGGCAGGTGTGCGCGACGCGGCGGCGCATCATTCGGATTCTTTCTACTTCATCGACGACCGCAGCGCCGATGGGGGCGCCGTGAAGATCGAAGGCGTGATCTCGCGCATGCGGTTCATCAATCCGCATTCGGAGTTCTTCATCGAGGTGACGGACGAGTCCGGCGAGATGCAACGCTGGGCTGTCGAGACGGACTCCGTGAACCAGTTGCGCACATTGGGGTGGGATGAGACGACGCTCGTGGCCGGCGATCGCGTCGTGGTCATCGTCTCGAAGTCGAAGTTCCACACGACGGCGGGGCGTCTGCGCGATCTGCTCGTTTATGGCCGGAGCGCTCTGGAGCCCGCGCGCTTGTATCTCGAGTACATCCCGGATGCATCGGACGAGATCGGGCAATCGGATGCGCCGCTGCGCGTTCTCGATCGAGCACCGCAGTGCCCCGGCACGACTCGATACGACCCGGGACGCCAACGCGGCAAAGAAACGCTGCTTTGCGTCACGCTCGATGCAGCCACGCTCGAAGCCGTGCGCGACGAGTTTCAAGATCAGCTCGCCGTATTTCGCTGAGGAGCAGCTTGCGTGCATCGTTCTTGACGGTGGTACTCGCGAGCGCGGCCTGCGGCGCGCCCGCCGCCTTTGCGCAGAGCAGGGCGCCGAATCTGTACGTTTCTCTCACGCTGGCCAACGACTACCGCAGCCGGGGGTTGTCCGCGCTCGAGTCCGGCGCGTCATGGCAGATCGGCGCCGATTACGAGCACGCCTCCGGGTTTTTTGCCGGCGTGCTCATTGCAAACGTCGACTACGCGCTCAAGCCTCCGTACGGCAACCCGCGCGAGCAGGTCGTCGATTACTACGCGGGCTACTCTTTCGGCCAACGCAAGTGGAAATTCAACGTCGCGCTCGGAGGTTATGAATATCCGGATATGTCTGTCGACTACGGCTATCGGGAATGGAGCTTCGGCGCGCGTCTCATGAACCGAATGTTCTACACCGCGAGCTATACCGAGGACCTCTATTCTTCCGCGTATTCGGCATGGCATCACGAGCTCGGGATGGCGCAGCCGCTGCCGTGGGACCTCGAGCTCAGCGCCGCGCTCGGACAGGTCCGTACAGACCTCGTCGCGCACGGCGGGTACACGCATTGGAACATCGGCATATCAAAGGTGTTGAAGCGCGCGGGACTCGATCTGCGCTTCCACGAAGCGAGCCTCGATCAAGTGTCGTACCTCGGCAACCCCGGCGGCGATCACTGGGTGCTGAGCGTCTCATACGGATTCGCACCCGGATCGCGCAGGTCGGAGCAACCTGCGGTTGCGAGAAGGTAGGGGAGCCAAGATCGCGAGCGAAGCTCGCTCCCACGAATTAGAATTCAGCGAGCGAAAGTTCCGTCCCGCACCCGCCGGTTTTGACGAGCCGCGCCAGCGCCCGGCAGGCGCTGATCGATTTTGCGGGCGCGCCGCTCGTCGAGGATTCGGCGAGCACGAGCTCCAGGCGCGCGGCGCCGATCGCGGGCTCCCTCTCGAGCAATAGCGCGACGACTCCCGTCACGTGCGCAGCCGCGAGCGAGTTGCCGGAAAGGAACGCGTACCCGGCATTCGGCGTCGTCGTGAGGATTTCCCGGCCCGGCGCAGACAGCGCGACGTCGAGTATCCCGTCCGCGTCGGCATTGGCGGCGCGCACGGCGATGACGCCGGCGTGGGATGCGGGGAAGCCGGCCTGCGCTTGGCCC
>DATCIQ010000267.1:0-10067 GCA_036507635.1 Gammaproteobacteria bacterium | reverse complement strand
GCGTGCGGCGTTCATGGCCCGTAGAGCTCGCTGAGCTCGGCGCGCGTCACATCGGCCGTCGCGCAGTAGAGAACGATCCGTCCGGCCCTGAGCCCGATCACGCGATCCGTGAACGCGAGCGCAAGGTCGATGTCGTGCATGGCGAGGACGACGGTATCCGTTGCGTCGCTGATCGTCCGTAGAATATCGCGCGACTGCAGCTCGTCGACTGCCGATACGGGCTCGTCGCCGAGCAGCACGTCCGCATCCTGGTATAGCGCCCGGCCGACGGCTGTACGCTGCTGTTGCCCGCCGGAGAGCGCGCCGGCCGGAGAGAAGAGCTCGTCCTCGAGCCCGACCCTCGAGAGCACGCCGCGCACGGCCGACACCTGACTAGGTTCCGGCCGAAGCAGGTTGCGCAGATTGCGCCAGGCGGAATGGCGGTGAAGGCGGCCCATGTAGACGTTGTGGAACACACTGAGCGTCTTCACGAGACCGAAGTCCTGCGGCACGATCGACGCGGCGCCGTCGAGACGTTCGTAGATCAGCCGGAGCAGCGTGGACTTACCCGCCCCGCTTTCACCGATGAGGGCAACCCGCTCTCCGCGCTCGATCTTCAGGGATACGTCGGAGAGAACCGTTTTCCCGTCGTAGCCGGCCGTCGCCCGCTTGAGGTCGAGCAGCGACATCAATCGATCAAACCGATGGCTCTCGCGACGTCTTCGATCGGCCTGTACGCGTCGTTCGTGGCCGGCACGAAGCGCCGGCGCGGAAACGAGGCGAGCAGGGCGGGATCGTCCAGACCGAGCAATGCCTGACGAACCCGTGCCTTGAACCCATTACCGAACGTGTCTTCCACGTCGCCGCGGATGGTCCACTGATAATCGGGATAGGGCGGCGTCTTCCAAATGACCGAGACCTTGGCGGGATCGACAATGCCGGCCTCGAGCTCAGCTTCCCAGACTTTATAGTTGACAGCGCCGGCCTCGTACGCACCGGACTGCACCAACGCGATCGTGCGCGAATGGTCGCCCGAGAACCCGACCCGCGCGAACACGTCTTCGGGGGGCTTGCCGAAAGCCTCACGCACGTAGAACTCCGGCATGAGCCGGCCGGAGGTGGAACCCTTGTCGCCGAAAGTGAAGGTCTTGCTTGCAAGCGCGGTCGGAAACTCCTCGGACGGCGTGAGGCGCGTGCTCGCATGCGCGATGAAGTATGTGACGAAGGACTGATCCTCGTAGCCTTGCGCCAGCGCTTCGGAGCCAGGCACGCGCGACCGCGCTTGCACGCCCGACAGTCCGCCGAACCACGCGAGCTGCACCTGATTGTTGCGAAACGCCGTCACCGCCGCCGCGTAGGACTTCACCGGCACGTATTCGACGTCGACGCCGAGCTGCTCGGAGAAGTATTCAGCCACCTTGTCGAAACGGCTGCGTAGGCGGCTTTCGTCCTGGTCCGGAATTGCGGTGAAGATGAAGGTATCGCCGGCAACAGTCGCCGTGCCGGTCAGCAGCAGCGCGGCTGTCGTAAGAACATTCTTGATGAGTGTGAACACCGGACCATCTTAGGACGACGGCCGTGCCGTGGCGAGTAGTGCAGCCGTGGAGCCGCGAGGCAGGGCCACCGTCGGGGCGACCCTCGGTTTCGTTCAGGATGCCGCGGATGCGTCGATAGCAGACTCCCACTCGTCAGGATCGAAACCGAACGGACCGCGCCCGCCGGTATAAGCGATGTAGCCCTTCCGATCGACGACGAACAATCGCATGGGCATCGAGATGTAGCTGTCTTCCACTTCGTTGTCGATGCGATCGATGAGCATGGGCATTCGCAGATCGAGCTTCAGTTGGCAGACGTGTGCGACTTCCGTGCGCTCGCCGTCGGTGACGGGCTCGTTGTAGTGGATCCCCGCCTCGAGATTTTCGGGGACGCGCCAACCGTCATGGGGATGGGCCTCTCGTACGTAGATGCAAAGGACGTGGATACGATCTCTGTGCCGGTTGTAGATTTCATTCAGGCGCACGGCCCAATTACGAAACGGGGGTCACGTGTAGGAGCCGAAGATCAGGGCCACGGGTTTGCCGCGCAGCTCGCTGAGCCTGACCGTATCGCCGGTGCGCAAGCGATTCCTGTCCAGCGCGTCCAACTCGAAATCCGGCGCGACAGCGCCCGGTTGCGGTACGCGAGCCTGCCGTGCCTGCATTTCCGCCACGCGCTCGTCGAATTGCTCTTCGGTGATGTCCGAGATCGAGAGCCAGATCTTCTTGCGCTCCTCCCAGCTGACGCCGGAGTGCCGCATAGCCCTTTCGTCCCGGGATAACTTGTCCACCACACGTGCCTCCGGCTACAACAACGCCTTGATCTCTTCCTCGAACTGCTCTTTCGGCGCGAAGCCCGCGTGCCGGCTGCAGATTGTGCCGTCGCGGGCGATGATGAGCGTCGTCGGGAAGCCGACGAGCGGCCCGAAGGCGTCCTTCACGTCGTCCCGGCCGTTGCCGACCAGAACGGGATAGTCCATGCCGAGCTCCTTCGCATAGGTCTGCAACGCGTCGGGCGGGTCGTCGACGGAAACGCCGAGCACGGAGAACCCTTGCGGGCCGTACTCATCGTGCAGCTCTATGAACCCCGGAATCTCGATCCGGCACGGGGCGCACCAGGTCGCCCAAAAGTCCAATAGGATCACGTTGCCGGCGTAATCGTTGAGCCTGACGTCACGGCCGTTCATGTCCTTCAGCGTGAAACTGAAATCGGCTTTCTTGCCGTCTGCCTCGCACGCAGCGGTTTCCTGGGCGACTGCCCGGATACCGGACCAAACGAGCATCGGCGCGGCCGCGACGGTCACCGCCGCGAGCGCAATGCGCTTCACGCGGCGGATTCCTACGAGGACGAGGCGCGTCTTCACGCGCACGCTCGGCTAGGGTTCACGAGTCTCGCCGTAGATCTCGGGATCCGGAAACGTCAGCGCGAAACCATACCACCGCGTGAAGATCTGTTGTGGCTGTTCCCTGGGCAACGGTTGGCCGTCGGCTCCCACGAGCACGCCCGAGCGCAGGAGTCGATCGTTGTCGAGGAAAATCTCCTGTCCGTCAAATCTGGCCTCCGTGGCCTCGACGAATACGGCCGCGGGGGTGGACGTTAGAGCATCCAAGTAAACGAGCACGTTCTTGCCGTCGATCGTGTCGATGACCGCCTTGCCGCGCTCGCGCAGCGTTTCCACCGGATAGTATTTGCGCGTTTGCTCGCTCCACACGCCGAGACCCATGTCCATACGCGGACGGCGCGTGTCCTCGACACCGAGCGTTTCGATGAACATCGGCATGAGTTGGGCGTTCGGCCCGCCGGGCCCGACGCCGCGCATCCTGCCGAGGACCGGCCGGTCCGAGATCGCGACGTGCACGTCGGGATCCATGTTCAAGGCCTGACGCACGTCCACCTGCAGTAAGTTCGAGATCGGTAACCCGCGGCCGACGAGCTCGCCGTACAACGCTTCACCCGTGATGTGGTTCCAGAGCGTCTTGGTTTCGGTGTCCTGCATGACGAACAGAGCATCGTACAGACCCGCGTTCACGAAATGGTGCATCTTGCCGTCGATTGTGGGGATCAAACTGACCCCGCTGTTGCAGACGGGTCAGAACGTTGCCATCCAGTTTTTGCCGTCCACCGTTCCTTGCGCGATGTGGTGGTATGCCATCTGATCGCGGAGCAGAGCGAGCTTTCCGGCCGCGGTTTCCGTCACCAAGAGGGCGGTATCGGCTTTGACCTTCCCCGCGTCCAGCGCAGCCTGCAACGGCTCGGTTTCCTCCACATAGAACGTTTCGAACCAGCCCTCGCCGGCCGTGCTGAACCGTTTGATGTCGAACGTCGCAGCGCTCGTGAGCTGCGCGTTCGCGGTCTGCGCGGCGAACGCCGCCAACGGAATGAGCACGACGCGGGCTACGGCCGCGAGAAGTCGGCGGAAAATGAGACGTCGCGGAGGCAAACTCAGGGATAGATATGGCGAAAACAAGCTCAGCGATCGAACTGTTCTGCGCATAGCCAGCTCCTTGTCGCATTGGCGCCTGTTGCGGCAGGCGCCTCGAGAAACACGATCGCGGCGGATCGTCTGATTGTGATTCGAGTCACATTTACTATAGCGCCGCAGAATCAGAAAGGTAACCGATGGTACGAGGTTCGGATCCATGACGATGACCGGCGGCAGGTAGTGCTCGGATGCGGCGAACGAATGCTTGAACTTCTCTTGCCAGGTCGCGCGCGGACCGTAGCCCGCTTGCGTGTACCAGCCGCCGAAGAACACGCTCGCGGTGCTCTCAATCTGGTCGAACCCGTGCTGCACGTGAAACGGCGTCCACGGACTGCGTTCCTCGGCCTCCGCGAAAGTCGCGCTGTAGTTGTACCAATTACCGAGCGAACCCATATACGTGTCGCCCGGCACTGAGCCGCCCTGCAGATTCAGCGACAGCAAGCTATATGCGCGTCCGATCGTGGCGTTGGCGTGGTTGTACGGTCCGAGCGCGCCGATCCCGTCGCCCATTTCAATTTCCTTGCGGATCGGGCCGTTGACGACCGAGAACGTGGCGAAAGAATTCGTGCTGCTCGAGCGCGCGGTCTGCCCGCTCGCCGCAAGCGCGAGGATCACCGGCAGGTATTCGGGGTGGGCACCCGCCATGACGGCGTTGACGGCGACTTTTTCGACGGTGAACTCCCAGTACTCGCGGAACATGGTGGGGCGGAGCTTGCCGACGACTTCGTCCGGCGCATGATTCGTGCCTTCGAGCATTCGCGCGACACGCTCCTCGGTCGGTAGAATCACGGGAAGGTGATCGGTCCGGTGGTTCTCGTTGAACAGCGCCTGCACCCGGTCTTCGGTGTCGGGCTCGAGCACGCGAGGGGTCGAGCGCTGGAACGACGTGCCCTCGAGGTCTTCTTCGCTCAAAGGCGCCGATAAGCCTTCGATGACCTCTTGAATGAACGGTCGGCCCGAGATTGGGTCCTTGCCCTCGATGGAGTCGCGCAGCTGCGCCGCGCTGCGACCTACGATCGGCTGAGGCACGAATGCCTGGCGCGTCGTCGGGACGCCGTTCGCGAGCGCGACCGACCGAACCAGTCGCGCGAACACATGAGTATGCACCGCGACCGTAGGTACGCCGGCCTGCTCGAGGGCCATCGCGAGTCCGACGACCGTCGGGCTACAAGTGCTTCACAATCCGACGCCGAGTATGGCGCCATCCCCCTCCGTGGCAATGACCGCGCGCATGTCGGGATCGTCGACCCAGCTTTCGCGAGGCGTGATATTGCGTATCTGCACGGCCGGGAGATGCTCGCCGAACCACTGCTGGAGCTGCTCCATGAAAATGGCCGAATTGTCGAACAAGCAGTCGACGAGATAGATGACTTTACCGTCGAGGCTCTCAAGCCTCGGGGCAAGGCGTTTGCCCACGACTTTCGGCGGATGTCCGCGCGGATCGTGCACGGTAATTCTGTCGATCATTCGGCTCTCCTCATCCACCTGCTACTTCTGATCCGGCCACATACCATCTCTGAGAAACCGGTCGGCTGCGACGGCAGCATTGGCCCCATCGCCGGCCGCGGCCACGGCTCGACCCGCTGTGCCGGAGCGGACGGTGCCGGCGGCAAAGACACCGCGCAGTCGCGTGCGCATCGCGGCGTCGACGGGAATGCGCCCGCTTCGATCGAGACTCACCCGGCCGTTCATCAATGCCGCGTTCGGCTTTAGGCCAATGTATACGAAAACCGCCGCGGTCTCCAAAACCTCGGTGGTGCCGCCGATCAAGTCACGCACGCGCACGCCCTCGACTGCACGATCGCCGAGAATCTCGAGCACCTCGGTGTTCGGGCGCAACGCAATCTCCGGCCGCGCCGCGACACGCTCGCGGAAGGTCGCCTGCGCCGTCAAATCGTCGCCGTGATGCAGAATCGTGACCCGCGACGCGTGCTGCGCGAGCGTGAGCGCTTCCTGCAGTGACGAGTCGCCGCCGCCGACCGTGACGACCTCCCGCCCGCGCAGCAGCGGCGCGTCGCAACTCGCACAGTGGCTCACGCCCTTGCCGCGCAGCAGCGCTTCGCCGGGCACGGAGAGTTCCTTCCCCACGGTTCCCGTTGCAACGATCACTGCGCGCGCCGTGTAGTCGCCGCTGCTCGTTCCGATTTGCCATGCGTCGCCGGACGGTTCGAGACGGCTTGCGCTCGCCATCGCGACGGCCGCACCCGCGCGAGCGGCTTGCTCCTGAGTCAGCGGGCAGAGGTCATAGCCCGCGATGTCGTCGGCATAGCCCGGGAATCCTTCGATCTTCTCGATACTCAGCAACTGACCGCCGAGCACGTCTCCGGTTAGGACCAGTGTTGTCCGTCCGAGCCGCGCCGAGACGAGCCCCGCGGTGAGGCCTGCGATGCCGGCGCCGATGACCATCGTGTCGAATTCGTTGCTCATTCCCACTCCGCCGTGCGCGATGTCCGCTAACGGCGCGACAGATTACCGGGTCGACGCAAGGAACTCGAGCATCTTTCGCTGAGTTAGAATGACCGCCCATTCAGCGCGGCCCGGCTCGATGTCACAGGATCTGCTCAGACAGCTACCGGCAGTGGACAAATGGCTCGCCTCGGAGCACGGCATGGCGCTGTGTGCAGAGTACTCCCGCGCCGAAGTGGTCGACGTCATGCGAGCCCACCTCGCGAGAATCCGGAGCGACGTCCAGAACGGCGCGACGGAGCTGCCGCCGCTCGCGAGCGAGGAGTATTTCGCGCTGCTCCGAGCCGACCTGATTGCGGGCCGGCAGGACAGTCTTCGAAGATGCATCAACGCGACCGGAATCATCATTCACACCAATCTCGGCCGCGCGCCGCTCGCTCCGGAAGCACTGCAGGCCATCGAACGCGTTTCGCTCGGCTATTCCAACCTCGAATACGATCTCGCGGACGGCCGGCGCGGCTCGCGCAATCAACACGTCGAATCGCTGCTGGCTCGGCTCACGGGCGCGGAATCGGCGCTCGTCGTCAATAATTGCGCCGCGGCCGTCGTGCTGGTTCTGCGCGCGCTCGCTCGTGACGGTGAAATCGTCGTCTCGCGTGGCGAGCTGATCGAAATCGGCGGGTCGTTTCGCATGCCCGACGTGATCGCGGAAAGCGGCGCTTGGATGGTCGAGGTGGGCACTACCAACAGGACGACGATCGAGGACTATGCCGCGGCCCTGACCGATCGCTCGCGGGTCCTGCTCGCGAGTCACCCGAGCAACTATCGAATCGTTGGCTTCACCGCTAAGCCGGCGCTTGCCGAGCTCGCCGAGTTGGCGCGCCGGAAGAATCTGCTGTTCGTACAGGATCTCGGCAGCGGTGCCTTGATCGATCTCGGAGGAGCGGGTGTGCCGTCTGATCCGACCGTGTCGGCAAGCGTCGCACAAGGCGCAGACCTCGTGACGTTCAGCGGCGACAAGATGCTCGGCGGACCGCAGGCCGGCATCATCGTCGGACGCGCGGAGTTGATCGCGGCGCTCAAGCGAAATCCGTTGTCGCGCGCGTTGCGCATCGATAAGCTCTCGCTCGCCGCACTCGCGGCTACGCTGCGTCTCTACATGCCCCCCAACGATCCTCTCGAGCGGATTCCCGTGCTGCGCATGATCACCGAGAGCAAGGAAAGCGTGGGGCGCCGAGCAGCGCGGCTGCTGAAACAGTTGCGCGAAGTCCCCGCGCTCGAAGCGTCGCTCGCCGACGACGTGAGCTATGCGGGCGGCGGCGCGTTGCCGATGAACGAGATTCCGACGAAAGTGATTCGCCTGAAGGCGCGCGGTGCGACGGCCGCCGAGCTCGCGCAGCGCTTCCGCGCGGGCGATCCCCCCGTCATCGGGCGAATTGTAGACGAGACTTTCACCGTGGATCTTAGGACAGTGTCAACGAGCGAGATGGCGGATCTTGCCGCGGCTGTTCGCCGCGTTGCCGGATGATGCAAGCATTGACGACACAAGCCTCGGCGGCGCAGACCCTGACCTTGGGCGTGATCGGTCACGTAGACCACGGGAAAACGGCGCTCGTCCGTGCGTTGACCGGGATCGAAACCGATCGGCTGAAGGAGGAGCGCGAGCGGGGACTGTCGATTGTCCTCGGATTCTCCTATCTCGAAACACCCCACTGCATCGTCGATCTGATCGACGTGCCGGGCCACGAGGATTTCATACGCGCGATGATCTCCGGCGCTACGGGGCTGGACGGTGTGGTTTTGCTCGTTGCAGCCAACGAAGGCGTGATGCCCCAAACGCGCGAGCATTTCGATATCGCGCGACTTCTAGATCTGCGCCGCGGCGTGATCGTCGTCAACAAAGTCGATGTGATCTCTACCGAAGCGCTGCACGCCGTGATCGAAGATGTCCGCGCTTTCGTTCGCGGCAGCTTTCTCGAGACCGCCCCGATCATCGCGGCCTCCGCGCTGAACGGGCAAGGTGTGGACACCTTGCGGTCCGCGCTTACCGACCTCGCCACCCTCCCGGTGGAACGACCCGCAGCTCAAGGTTTCTATCTGCCGCTCGACCGTGTTTTCATCGTGCACGGTTTTGGATTGGTGGCTACCGGCACGCTGCGCGGCGGCGTTCTGGGCATCGACGAGCGCATGCAAATCATGCCCGGCGGCCGATCCGCGACCGTGCGCGCCCTGCAGAGTCGCAATCAGCCCATCGACGCGGCTCATCCGGGGCAGCGCGTACCGGGATTTCTGACGTCTACCCGCCGCATCGATGCCGAGCTCAGCCTGCTCGAGAATCAAACACCGATCCAGAAGGGTATCAAGAACGGCGCGAGCGTTCGGCTCCTGCTCGGGACCACGGAAGCGATCGCGAGAATAAGCTTGCTGGACCAGCAAAACATGTCGCCGGGCTCGACGGCCATGGTGCAGCTTCAGTGTGATCGCGACATCGCAACTCACGCGTCCGAACGATTCGTAATTCGCAGCTATTCACCAATGACGACGATCGGAGGCGGGCGCGTTCTCGATGCGAATCCCGTGCGGCACAGACGTTTCGACGAGTCTGTCGTGCGCCGGCTAGAAACCACTGCCGCGGGGGACCCGGCCGAGATGCTCCAGCAACTGCTCGCGGAAGCCCGCGCAGACGGTATCGATATCGCCGCCGCAGCTGAGCGGCTCGCGTTGACGACCGACGGGCTGCGAGCGCTCACCGGGGCGGCTGAGGCCATAGAGGTTAACGAGCGCCGGGTCGTGGAGAAAGCGAGCTATCTCGAGTTGTTGGAGCGGATCGTGGCCGAAATCGAACAGCATCATCGCACGGCGCCTCATCGGCGCGGAGTCGCGGCCGGCCGCGTCAAGACTCGGATCTCGCCGCAACCGCACGACGAAGTGTTCCGTCGTGCGATCGGCGATCTCGTCACCAGCGCAAGGATACGCAACGACGTCGACACGCCTCCGGCGCCCGAAGCGGTCGATTAGTGCAGTTGAAAACCTACGACCGGAACACCGAGCTCGTATTGCACGCGGCGGCGCTCGACGAAGTCAAACAGCGGCTCCGGGATCGTTATCCTTACCCCGAGAGGTTTGCGCTGAAGGATGTGCGCGACCTGCTCGAATCGACGCGCAAGTACGTGCTTCCGCTCATGGAGCATTTCGACGCGACAGGCGTCACGATCCGGCGCGGCGACTTGCGGCAGCTACGGGAGGCCTGAGCGCAGCGAAGCGCAGAGTGACTCGACGGCGGCAGCCCGCACGCGGCGAGATGACAATTGCGGTTGACGTGAGCCGGAGGCGAATGAAGTCTGGTGATTTCCCTGGTCTTCAAAACCAGTGGCTCGGTGATCCCGAGCGGTGGGTTCGATTCCCATCCGCCTCCGCCAGTTTCGGCACGACCGCAGGCCGCGCGAAGACGCGGCGATCGGTGCGTCTCGCGCGGCGCGAGCGCAGCATGGTCACTTTGAGCGCGCTCTGTGCGATGGGACGGTCGCACGAGCTCAGAGTGCACGTGAAGGGCGCGCTCGCGAACGGCGTCACGCCGCTCGAGATTCGCGAGATCTTGCTGCACACGATGGTCTATGCCGGCATCCCGCTCGGCGTCGACGCGATGCGTAACGCCGCCGAATCG
>DATCIQ010000266.1:0-4420 GCA_036507635.1 Gammaproteobacteria bacterium | reverse complement strand
CATAGATACGCGATGCGCGTTTGATGCATACGTGTCAATGAGTCAATCGGGCACGACGCGGCCCGGGTTCAAGATACCCTTGGGATCGAGCGCGTCCTTGAGACGTCGCATGAGCTCGATCTCGGCGCGACTGCGCGAGTGCCGCAAGTATTGGCGCCGCAACGTGCCGACGCCGTGCTCGGCCGAGACAGAGCCCGCATGGTCGCCGGTCGCTGCGTAGACGAGGTCGCAGATCCTCGGCATGTCCGCTTCGTGACCCGTGCTCACGGCGAGGTGCAGGTTGTTGTCACCGACGTGGCCGAAGATGAGATTCGTGACTTGACCGAATCCCGCGGCAAGCTCGCGGTCGACGCGCGTGAGAAACCCGGGCATCTCGCCGATCGGCATACTGACGTCGAAGGCGAGCATCGGCTGGAGCAGCGGCGTGATCTCGGCAATGCCGTCGCGAATCGTCCAAAATGATTTTGCCTCGCGTTCCGACTGCGCGAGCGCCGCGTCGGCGATGAGACCGGACTCTAGCGCGGACGCGAGGGCGCCCTCTAACCGGTCGCGATCGGCGCGTTCGTCGGCGCCTTCGGTTTCGACGAGCACGTAGAGCGCATGCCGTGCGCGGAACGGCGAGCGCGCCCCCTGCACGTGATCGACGACATAGTGAAAATAGCCCGCCCACATCGCCTCGTAGGCGCTCAAGCTTCCCGCGAGGCGGGCCTGCAGCAAGTGCAGCAGATCGACGGCGGCGTCGAAGCTCGGCACGGCGCACAACGCGGTCGTTTTGGCCGGCAGCTTCGGAAAGAGCCGCAGCACGGCGCGCGTGACGATGCCGAGCGTGCCTTCGGTGCCGATGAAGAGCTGCTTCAAGTCGTAGCCGGCGTTGTTCTTGAGCATCTTGTTCATCGAGCTTACGACCGTGCCGTCGGCGAGGACGGCTTCGAGACCGAGCACGAGGTTGCGCATCATGCCGAAGCGGATGACCTGATTGCCGCCGGCATTGGTCGCGATGTTGCCGCCGATCGTGCACGAGCCCCGCGCACCGAGGTCGAGAGGAAACAAGAACCCCGCCTCGGCGGCTGCTAGTTGCAAGACCTGCAGCGGCGTGCCGGCGAGCACGGTCGCCGTCATCGATTCACGGTCGATCTCTTCGATGCCCGACATGCGCTCCATCGAGATCGCCACTTCGCCGGGCTGCGGCGTTGCGCCGCCGGCGAGACCCGTGAGGCCGCCCTGCACGACGACGCGCTGTCCGAGCGCCGAGCATGTCTCGAGAATCGCAGCGAGCTCCCGAGTCGACGCGGGGCGCAGAAGCGCGAGCGGCGCACACGCGTGCTCGCCGCTGAAATCGACGTGGTACTTCGCGGCGATCTCTCCGCCGTGCAACACTGCGTCCGGGCCGATTCGGCGTTGCAACGCGGCGATGATCTCCGGATCGCTCATAGCACCGCGGACAATACGTGCCGACGCAAGTGTTGACAACTTTATGGCAACACGCGGATTCCCTTCGCGGTCCGCGATAGGCATAGTGGCGGGCGTGTCAGCTTTGCCTCGTCCCTACCCCGTGCCGCGGACTCCGAACGCGGATCCCAAGACGTTACGACGCGTAATCATCGCGGCCTCCGTGGGGACGCTGTTCGAATGGTACGACTTCTATCTCTACGGCAGCCTCGCGATCTTTTTCGGCGCCTTGTTCTTTCCGTCGGGCAACGAGACGGCGCAATTGCTCGCGAGCCTCGCCACCTTCGGCGCGGGGTTCGGCGTGCGGCCGCTCGGCGCCGTGGTGTTCGGGCATATCGGCGATCTCGTCGGCCGCAAGTACACGTTTCTGATCACGATGGCCACGATGGGCGCGAGCACCGCGCTCGTCGGCCTGCTGCCGACCTATGCGACCGCGGGATTGGTCGCGACGATTCTGCTGGTCTTGTTGCGTCTGCTCCAGGGCTTGGCCTTGGGCGGCGAGTACGGCGGGGCCGCGACGTACATCGCCGAGCACGTGCCCGATCACAAGCGCGGCTATTACACGAGCTTCATTCAGACGACGGCGACGCTCGGTTTTTTCTTGAGCATGGGCGTCATCGGCACGATGCGGCTATGGCTGGGCGAAGAAGATTTCCGCGACTACGGCTGGCGGATTCCGTTTCTGCTGTCGTTCATTCTGCTCGGCGTATCGCTCTATATCCGCTTGCGGATGAAAGAGTCGCCGTTGTTCACCAAGCTCAAAGCGAGCGGCGGGATCTCGGCCAACCCGCTCAAAGAGAGCTTTACCAACCCCGTCAATCTGAAATATGTGCTGCTGGCGCTATTCGGCGCCACGGCAGGGCAGGGCGTCGTTTGGTACACGGGGCAATTCTACGCGCTGACTTTCTTGCAGAGCACGCTCGGTATCGATTGGAATCGCGCCTACATCCTGGTGTCGTGTGCGTTGCTCGTCACGACGCCGCTCTTCATCGTGTTCGGCGCGTTATCGGACCGAATCGGGCGCAAGAAAATCATGTTGGCCGGCTGCTTGCTCGCCGCGCTCACTTACGTGCCGATCTACTTGGGCATGAGCTACTTCGCGAATCCGCTCAACTGGCCGATGATGATTCTGCTCTTGAGCTTGCAGATGGTTTACGTCTGCATGGTGTACGGCCCGATCGCGGCGTTTCTCGTCGAGCTCTTCCCGACCAAGATCCGCTACACGTCGATGTCGCTGCCGTACCATCTCGGCAACGGGTGGTTCGGCGGGTTTCTGCCGTTCATCGCAACCGCGGTCACGGCCTCGGCATGGGCCGGCGGCACCTTTGGCGGAGCGGCGATCTACACGGGTCTCATCTACCCGATCAGTGTATGCCTCGTCACGTTCGTCGTCGGCGGGCTTTTCATACGCGAGACCAAGGATCACAAGATCGACGCGGATCCGAGAATCGCTCCCCGGGCACGCTAAGGCCGTCGCCGGATGAGCCTCTGATAGATCCAACCGCCTCGGCCCGAATCATCCGCGACGCGCAGCCACTCCTCCGCGGACGAATACGCAACCAGCGGCGCACCGGCCGGGAGCGTGAAGACAACCGTAAAGTCGGTGCCCGGCCCCTCGCGTACGTTCGCACCGGTCGTTGTCTGAAGATGCAGCGGCAGCGCAAACGGAAGCTCGTCCCGGCGCGGCGAGCCCTGGTCGGAGCCGGCGAGCTGCGCGCGCGCGGCTGCCGCGACGCTCGTCGCCTGATTCGCGAGATAGAGCGCGCCACCGTAGTTCTGCTTGTCGAGCTCGGCGGTGGCGACCTCGATGAGCTCGGTCGCGTCGGCAACCGCCCGTGCCGCAGCGGTCGGGAGCGACTGCAACGCGATCTCGGCCTCCGCTATACCGGACGCCGCTTCGGCTCGCGTCGCGAGTGTCCGCAGCCTGGCCATGGCGCGCACGACTTCCCGTCGCGCGTCCTCGAGACGCGCTTGGAGGTCCTCGACTTGCGCCTCCTTTTCGAGCAGCTTGAGCTCAAGGCTTGCGATCTGCCGTTCGAGCGCCGGATCGCGGGCGACGGCCGGAGGGGCGGGCGCCGGCGCCACGGTCACGACATCGCGGGGCGGCGCTGGGCTCGGATCGGGCGACGCGACGGTGACAACGTCGTGGAGCGGCGCGGGGCTCGGATCGTTCGATAGGCTGAAGCTGCTGCACGCGCTCGTGAGCACGGCCGCAACGGGTAACAGACGCAAGAAGCCTGCAGCCGTCGGCATAGGTTTCCTCATTCCGCGCGCCTCCTGGCGAGAATCGTATCCCGGCACTCGCGCGGCGCGGGCGGTGATACGTCACGATTTGGCGTATGCGACGAAGGAATCCGCCCCCCGGCTCGTCTATGAGGTGACGTGGTCCGCGAAAGGAACGAGGCGATGCGGCGAACTTTTCCGCGGGTCGGGGCCGTTCTGCTCGGTCTCGGCTGCATGTACGTTCCAACGCAGTCGAGTCTCTCGCAAGAGCAGAGCTCGCGGTTCGATATCGGCATGCGCGGCGTCATTCTGCTCGGCAAAGGCGAGCCCGCGAACGACATGATGGGTACAGGGTTGATGGGGCGATGGCGGTTACGGGACCGCTGGTACCTCGGTCTCGCGGTCGATCGCGTGTCGTTCGACTACGAGACGCCGGAGCGAGTGCTCGGGATCGCGGCGGCAACGGTCGTCGACGGCAGCAACGATCTCTCGCGAACGAGCCTGTTGCTCGATCGGCGCTACGACACCGGCCGCGCGTGGGACTGGTACTGGCGTGTCGGCGTGGGGTTCGCCTCGGTCGATGCGGCGAACGTGAGCGGACCCACGACTTCCGGCGGCACCTACGACATCGCAACGGCGGCCGATGATGAGGTTCACGTCTTGGGCGGTATAGGACTTCGACGGGCGATCAAGCAACGTTGGGGGTTCGAGACGACGTTCACTCTCGAGCATCACGAGACGGACTATC
>DATCIQ010000265.1:0-21631 GCA_036507635.1 Gammaproteobacteria bacterium | reverse complement strand
CGCCTTCGATTCCCACAAGAGCTTGACCGGGCTGCCCGCTTTCTGGATTGCCTCTTCGAGATTCCTCACCATGTTGTCATCCTGAGCCAAAACGTTGTGGTTGGAGATTGCCGGAGTCCGCTCGAGCTAAAGCTCGCGGCGCTGTTGTGTCTAGGGATCGCCAAGAATCACCCATTCAACGATGGCAACAAACGCGCGGCTCTGCTTGCGACTCGCGCCTTCTTGTATCTGAACGGCTATGCGCTCGAGCCGCGTCAAGAGGACGAAGTCGCAACGTTTGTCGCCATCGCGGACGGTTCACTCGGCCAGGACGAGCTCGAGTCTTGGCTCACCCAGAATTCGACGCCGATTGATTAGGCCGGCAGCTGACAGACGCGCACGGGCCTCTCGTAGGCGCGTTACTGTCCTGACAGTTACAGCGCCCGGCGGCGGAACTGCCACACGGCGAACCCGAGCACGATGACGACGAACGCCACGGCCCATCCGACCATCGCGGCGCTCGGCACCGAAACCACACCGAACGGCCCGGCTTGCAAGACGTGCGCCGCAAGGGGCTGCATCTCGTAGGCGGCGCGCCGCCACATCGCGTCCGCCGGGCTCAGCAAGCTCACGATCGTGCCGACGTAGCGCGACGTCGAGTTGTTGAAGAGAGCCATGATCTGCTCCATCCACCCCGCGATGAACGCCACGCCGTAGAATCCAAAGGCAACGATGCCGTTGGTGACGGTGGAAAGCCGCACGCCGCCGGCGATCGTGATCGACAACATCACCGCGGCTCCGAGCAGCATCAGGCCCATCGGCGCCAGCACTGCGGGCGCCACGTAGCCCGCGAACCAGCGCATGCTGAGCACGACGCCGCCTCCCATCAACGCGAGATACGAGGCCGTCATCGCCAAGTAGGCGAGCCACTTGCCGACGACGATCGCCGCGCGATCGACGGGCTTCGACGCGAGCGTCTGGATGACGCCCGAGCTGATCTCACCGGACAACGTATCGATCGGCAGCAGGATCGCGACCGCGACCGCGAGAAAATTGACGACGTAGAGGCCGGCGACCGTCAGGACCGTCGCGGCGATACGCTGCTCGACGATGTTGACCGGGCCCTGCGCCGCTACGTGACGAAAGCCGAAGTACATGGCCGTCGCGAACACGGTGAGGAACAACAAGCCGCAAACGACGGCTGCGAGCGCGATGCGCCGGCGGCGCGTCTCGAGCCAGGTCAAGCGGGCGACGAGCAGCGTGCCGTGCATGTCGTCAACCCGGCCTTTGGTCTTCGCCCATGACCTCGACGAACCACTCCTCGAGCGTCTTTCTGCGACAGCGCAGCTCGTAGAGGGCGACGCCGCGGCCGACGAGCCAGCGCGCGAGCTCCGGCAGCACGCTTTCGGCGGTGGCGCGCATGCGCACGAGCCCTGCGTCGCGCGTAACTCCGGTGCCGAACGCCGCGAGCCCTTCGAGCAGCGTGTCGTCGGCGCGGCCAACGCGCAGCTCGACGTCGAGCGTGCCCTCGGCGCTTGCAAGCTCCATTTCGTGCACGACGCGGCCGCTCTTCACGAACGCCACGCGATCGCACGTGGCCTCGACCTCGCCGAGCAGGTGCGAGTTCAAGAACACGGTGGCACCCGCGGCGCGCAGCTCGTCGATGACATCGCGTACGAGCAAGCGGCCGAGCGGATCGAGGCCCGACGTCGGCTCGTCGAGGAACACGAGCTCAGGCGACCCAAGCAGCGCTTGCGCGAGCCCGGCGCGCTGCGTCATGCCCTTGCTGTAGGTGCGCAGCGGCCGATGCCCCGCGTCGTCGAGCCCGACGCGCAAGAGCAGCGCCTCGATGCGCGTGTCGAGCCCGCGCTTAGGTAGCCCGAGCAAACGCCCGTGAAAATGCAGCAGCTCGCGCGCGTTCAGGCAATCGTGAAAGCGAAAGTGCTCGGGCAGGAAGCCGACGCGCGCTCGTACCGCAGTGTTCCCGAGCGGCGCACCGAGCACCGTGCCGCCGCCCGACGTCGGCGCGACGAGGCCGAGCAGCAGCTTCAGCGACGTCGTCTTGCCGGCGCCGTTCGGCCCCAAAAAGCCGAACACCTCGCCGCGCGGCACGGCGAGGGACAGTTCCGCTACCGCGACGTTGCGGCCGAACTCGCGCCGCAACGCCGCGGTTTCGATTGCGTATTCCGGCATCTATTGCAGCGTTTGCGCGACCTCGAGAAGCTCGACGCCGTTGATCGGCCCCGTGACCGCGAACGTCTGCCCGCCGGCCGACCACATCAGCAAGCTGTGGCCGCGCTGCTCGCCGGCCGCGAACCCTTCGATCAAGAGGCCCTCGTTGCCGGCCACGTTGATCGGACGATAAGCCGCGGCTTGAGTTGGCACGGGCACGATCATCGTCGTTCGCCAATCGATCGTGACCGACATCCGATACGCCTCGTCCTGCGGCGTGCCGAGGATCCGCAAACCCGCGTACGCGAGCTTTGATAGATCGAGCCCGGCCGGGAACGATACGTCGGGACTCCGTGACTGAATCACGTGCAGCATACGGTCGCCATTCGCGTACGTCTGGTTCACGATCGGCGGTAAGCGCACGGTCGCGTCCTGGCCGTCGAGACCTTCGGGCAGCTCGACGTCATCGAGCGCGAGCGCGTCGAGCAGTGCCTGAAGACCGGCCGTGCTCGCCGTGATACGCGCCGCATGCTCCGACGACACCACGAAGCCGGTGCTCGAGTAACCCGGCGGAACCCAGGCCGGTGTGCGCACACGAACCCCCGCCGCTGCACCAGCCTCGGCCGCCGTCGCGTACGAGACGGGCTCCTGCGGCGTCGTGAGCGCCTCCACGTCGCCGAACATCGTCTGTAGGTTCAGGCCGCTCGACTCCAAGTTGCGCAGCCGTTCCGCGTCGAAGCGCACGCCCGTAAACTGCGCGACGCGGAAAAGATCGAGAAAAGCCTGAGCTCCCGCCTGCACGGCCGGCAACGTGAACACGAAGCCGACGACGGCGATCGACGCCGCTACGGCGAACCACCTTTTGAGATCGGCCACTGGCGCGATGCGCACGACGTTTGCAGGGAGGGTATGCAACGTCGCGCGCAATCGCGCTGCGAAGTCGGGGTTCGGCTGTCTCTTTAGATCACGCAGAAACCGGTCGTCCATAAAGGCACCTCGTTTTCGTCTACCAGTCGCGGCGCAACGTCTGCACCACGCGATGCAAGATCGTGCCCACGTTCGATTCGCTCAAACCCGTGAGCTCGGCGATGGCGCGGTTCGAGGCCTCGGCACCGTACTTCAGCGCGACGAGCTCTTGCTCGCGTTGCGGAAGTTGCTTCAGCAATACACCGAGGCGGGCGAGATCCGAGTCTCTGGCGACTTCGTCGTGCGGCGTGTCCTTCGCAGGCACCTCTTCCGCCGCCTCGAGCGGCAGATGCGGCCGCTGCGCGCGCAGATGATCCGTCGCGACGTTGCGCGCGATGCTCAAGAGCCACGTCGAGAACGCCGCGACGTCGCGCCGGTATCTTGAGCGCGCTGCCCACGCCTTCTCGAACGTGCGCGAGGTAAGATCCTCGGCGACGGCATCGTTCGCCAAGCGGTAGCGGAAGAAGTTGAAGACGCGTGGCAGCTGCTCCGCGTACACCGCGTCCCAATCGGGCTCGGCTGCCGCGAGGCCGAAGAGGAGAGGTTTCGAAAGTTCGCCTTCGATTGCCATCAGAGCAATATACGGAACGGGCAGCCGAGTATCACACCGTCGGTGACTGTTACGTGTAGCCGGCCCTTAAGCTCTTCATGGCCGTCGGCTGTCCTGCTGCTCGAGCAGCGCGAGCAATCCCATGAGCAGGTCGATCGGCCGCGGCGGGCAGCCGCGGATGTGCAAGTCGACGGGGATGACTTCTGAGACGCCGCCCGTGACGGCGTAGCTTCCGGCGAAGAGGCCGCCGTCGACGGCACAATTGCCGACGGCGACGACCCACTTGGGATCCGGCGTCGCGGCGTAGGTGCGCTCCAGCGCCTCGCGCATGTTTTTCGTGACGGGCCCCGTGACGAGCAAGACGTCCGCATGGCGCGGCGAAGCGACGAAGCGCAGGCCGAAGCGCTCGAGATCGTAGAACGCGTTGTTCAACGCGTGAATCTCGAGCTCGCAGGCGTTGCACGAGCCCGCATCGACCTCGCGGATTGCGAGGCTGCGGCCGAGCTTTTGCCGCGCGGCGCGGTCGAGCGTTGCCGCGAGCGCGGCGACGGCCGCGGCATCCGCCGCCGGCGCCGCCTCGGTCACCGGCGGCCGGATCAAACTCTCGAGCAACAATTTACGCATCTTTGTAGGAGCGAGCTCCGCTCGCGATTCTTCCGTTAAATGTCATGTCCAGAGTACGAGCAATTGAACGATTTATTGCACAACGGAAAGTCGGCGACGATGTTGCCTTCGATGACGGCTTCGAGCAGCGGCCACTGAAACCACGACGGATCGCGTAGGTGACAGCGTGCGATACGCGTGTCCCGATCGAGCTTGACCCACGCCAGCACGTCGCCGCGGAATCCTTCGACGAGCGCGACGCCCTCGCTCGGCCCCCCGGCGTTCGTGAGCGGCAACATCACGCTGGTGTCTCCGTCGGGCAGGCGCTCGAGCACTTGATCGATGATCGCGAGGCTCTGCTCGACCTCGCGAACCCGAATCCAAACCCGCGCGTTGACGTCGCCTTCCTCGAGCACCGGCACGTCGAACGCGAGCTCGTCATAAGGCGCGTAGCTTAAGTTGCGGCGCGCGTCGAACGCGCGACCCGATGCACGGCCGACGTACCCGCCGGCGGCATACTCGCGCGCGAGCTCCGGCGCCAATCTCCCCGTGCCGACGGTGCGATCTTGCAGCGACGCGGTGTTGTCGTAGAGGTCGATGAGCGCCGGAAACCGCTTGCGAATCTCGCCGACCAACGCGCGCAGCACGTTCTTACCGGCGTCGTCGAGATCGATCGTAACTCCGCCGGGCGCGATGCAATCGCGCATCAGCCGGTGGCCGAAGCACCCGTCCGCGGCGCGCAGCACTCGCTCGCGCAGGATTCCGCAGTGCGTATGCATCAGCGCGAACGAGGCATCATTGCAGATCGCCCCGATGTCGCCGAAGTGATTGGCGAGGCGCTCGAGCTCGGCCATGAGCGCGCGCAGCCAGTGCGCGCGCGGTGGCGGCTCGATGCCGAGCGCGGCTTCGCTCGCGCGCGAGAACGCGAAAGCGTACGCGACCGTGCTGTCGCCCGAGGTGCGGCCCGCGAGCATGGTTGCCCGCCACGGGTCGGAGCCCGTCATGAGCGCTTCGATACCCTTGTGCACATAGCCGAGCCGCTCCTCGAGGCGCACGACTGTCTCGCCGTTGGCCGTGAAGCGGAAATGGCCGGGCTCGATGATGCCCGCGTGCACGGGACCGACGGGGATCTGGTGCAGACCTTCGCCTGCGGCGGGTAAGAAAGGATAAGAAAGATCGCGAGCGGAGCTCGCTCCTACACCCCCCTGTAGGAGCGAGCTTCGCTCGCGACTCTTACCGAGCGGCGCCCGCACGCCCCACCGTCCGTGATCGAGCCACGGCCGCGCGTCCGGTAAACCGTCCGCCACGAGACCGAACAAATCGCGAATCGTGCGCTCGAGCCTTTGCGCCGGGGCATGCCCTCGTGCGAGCGAGGGGAAACGGCCATCGGGGCAGCCTAAGCTCACGACGGCGAAAGCATCTGCCTCGCCGAGCGCCGCGTGCACGGTGTCGTCTTCGGCCCAAAGCCCAAGGAGGCTCCACTGGCCCGCCGCGAGCCGCTCGCAGGCTAGCTGCCACGTCTCCTCGCCGACGACGATGCGCGGCCAAGGACGGTGATTCTCGACGCGGCCATTGAGCGTCACGAGATCGAGCAATGTCGGCACGGTGCTCATGGCGCCTCAACCCAAGAGCGTCGCCACGTGCTGAAACCACGCGACGAGCGGCGGCGGCAAATAAAGACCCGCGACCAGCACCAGCGCCAAGTGCGCATAGAGCGGCACCAGCGACGCTTCGGCCGGCGCGCTGCTCCCTTGCGGCTCGCCGAAAGCGAGCCCGTTCAAGCGCAGAAGCAATGCGCCGAATGCAATCAAGAGACCCGCAACGAGAGGAATCGCGAGCAGCGGCTCGCGCGCAAACGTCGAGCTCACGACCAGAAACTCGCTCATGAAGATGCCAAAAGGCGGCAGCCCCGCGATCGCGAGGACGCCGAGCACGAGGCCCCAGCCGAGCCACGGATGCGATTCCGTGAGGCCGCGAATGGCTGCGATCTTCTGCGTGCCTTTGACTTGCGCGATGTGGCCGACGGCGAAGAAGATCGCCGATTTGGTCAAGCTGTGCATGACCATGTGCAGGAGCCCCGCGAAGTTCGCGAGCGGGCCGCCCATGCCGAAGGCGAACGCGATGATGCCCATGTGCTCGACCGACGAATACGCGAACAATCGCTTGATGTCGAATCGCCGGTACAACATGAATGCGGCGAACACGAGCGACGCGAGCCCCATCGTGACGAGCAACGGGCCCGGGGCGAGCGCACCTGGATTCGCGGCGAGCAGCATCTTGAAGCGCAGCACCGCGAACAGCGCGACGTTGAGCAGCAATCCGGAGAGCACGGCCGAGATGGGCGTCGGGCCCTCGGCATGCGCGTCCGGCAGCCAGGCGTGCAGCGGCGCGAGCCCGACTTTCGTGCCGTAGCCGAGCAGCAGAAAGACGAACGCGACGTTCAAGAGCGCCGGGTCGAACGCCGCGACGCGCTCGATGAGCACGGTCCAAACCATGGCGTCTTGCCCCTCGCCGACCACGGGCCGCGCCGCCATGTAGACGAGAATCGTGCCGAACAGCGCGAGCGCGATGCCGACGCTGCCCAAGATGAAGTACTTCCAAGCCGCTTCGAGCGCTTCGTGCGTGCGATAGATGCCGACCATGACGACGGTCGTGAGCGTCGCAAGCTCGATCGCCACCCACATGAGCCCGAGGTTGTTCGCGAGGAGCGCAAGGTTCATTGCGAACATGAGCACCTGGTACATCGCGTGATAAAAGCGCACGTAGACCGGCGTGAGCCGGCCGATCGCGAGCTCGTGGCCGATATAAGTCGCGCTGAACACGCTCGTCGTGAAAGCGACGAAGGTGTTGAGGGTGATGAATACGATGTTGAGATCGTCGACGAACAAGTACGGCCCGGGCGCCGGGCGGTCGACGACGAACAGGGAGAACGCCGCGAGCATCGTCAAGCCGGCCGCGAGCACGTTGAGCCGTGCCGTGACGACGTATCCCGGCAACAGCGCGAGCACGGCCGCCGCGAAGATTGGGATGACGAGAATCGCGGCTACAGGATCGAACATCAGGCCGTTCCCCCTTCGCCGCGGTGGCGATCGAGCGCGTGCACGTCGACGGTGTCGAAGCGCTCGCGGATGCGGAAGAGAAAGATGCCGATCACGATGAACGCGATGAGGATCGAGAAGGCGACGCTAATCTCGACGACGAGCGGCATGCCTTTGGCGCCCGTGGCGGCGAGCACCAAACCGTTCTCGAGCGACATGAAGCCCACGATTTGGCTCACGGCGTTGCGCCGCGACACCATTAGTAGGAGCCCGAGCAGTATGACCGCGAGCGAAAATGCCAGATCCTCGCGCGCGAGAGGATCCGCCTCCGCCGTCACGCGCAGCATGACGACCATCGACAGCGCGACGAGACCAATGCCGGCGAGCATGGTTTTGCCGATCCCGACCACGGGCTCGATCTCGCGGTGAATGCCGAGCTGCTGGATGATGCGGTGTAGCGCCACCGGGATCACGATCGCCTTGAAGACGAGCGCGATGCCGGCCGTCACGTAGAGATGCGGCGCATCTTGAATGAACGCTTGCCAGGCAACCGAGAGCGCGAGCGCGAACGCATGCGCCGCAAAAGTATTGAGGAGCGCATAGAGACGGTCTTGATAGAGCTGCACGAAGGAGAGCAGCACGAGGCCGCCGGCGAGCAAATGCGCGACGTCGAAAACCAGAGTGTCCATCAGAGCGTTCTCGAGACGAACAACAACAACGTGCCGAGCAATCCGAGCATGAGGGCGGCTCCCAAGAACTCCGGCACGCGAAACACGCGCATCTTCGCGATCACGGTCTCGAAGAGAGCAAGCGCGAAGCCGCCGATCGCTAGCTTGCTTGCGTAGACCGCCGCACCGACGAAATAGGCGCCGGCGCCCGCCGCGGGGCTTGCGAGCCCCCACGGCAGAAACACGCATGCGATGAGCGACATGTACAAAAGCAGCTTGAGCGACGCCGCGAGCTCGATCATGGCGAGGTGACGGCCCGAGTACTCGAGCACCATCGCTTCATGCACCATCGTGAGCTCGAGATGCGTCGCGGGATTGTCGACGGGAATACGCGCGTTCTCCGCGATCGCGACCATGATGAGCGCAATCAGCGCAAGCGCCAGCGAGACGCGCAGCCCCGTCTCGTCGATGCTCATGACCTCGGCGATCGTCGAGAGCTGCGTCGAGCCGGCGATGAGCGCGAGCGTGAACACCATGAGCAACATGGCGGGCTCCGCGAGCGAGGCGATCATGACTTCGCGGCTTGAGCCGATGCCGCCGAAGCTCGTGCCGACGTCCATCCCGGCGAGCGCCAAGAAGAATCGCGCGCTGCCGAGCAGCGCCGCGATCGCGATGAGATCCGCGCTCCAGTTGAACATGAGCCCGGCCGCGAACGTCGGTATCAACGCGGCGGCGACCCAAGTCGCCGCAAAAATCAGGTACGGCGCGACGCGAAAGAGCCACGACGCATTCTCCGCGAGCACGACTTCCTTGCGCAGCAGGCGCGCAAGATCGCGATACGGCTGCCATACCGACGGGCCGCGGCGTCGCAGTAGCCGCGCCTTGATCTTGCGCACGAAGCCCGTGAGCAGCGGTGCCGCGAACAACACGAGCACCATTTGCAGCCCTTGGACGAAGAGATCGACGATCACGGCCATATGGCAAGCACGAGCAGTAGGATCACGAGGGCGAGGAAGACGAGGCTCAAGTAGCGCCGTATCGTGAGAAACTGAAAGCGGTTGAGCTTCTCGGCGGTCGCGCCGACACCGCCGGCGATCGGAGCGTACATCGTTTCCCAGATCGGATCGTGCAACTCGACATGCATGCCCGCGGCTCTGAGATCGCCGGGCCGCGGCATGTCGACGTGCTCGCGCGCACCGAATATGGACGTGCCGAACACGCGGCGGATCGGCTGCGCGAAGCTGCCGGCCGTGTACTGCGTGCTGGGACTCGAGTCCGGGAAGCCGCAGTCCCAGGCGGGTCCGCGCCGCACGGCGTGCGACGCGAAGCGATGGATCACGTACGCGGCGAGCGGCGCCGACAGCGCAATGAAGACGAAGACGAGCAGGCCGTTGTACGAGCTACGCGCTTCCGCGATCGGCACGATTGAGAGCCACGCGACGTCGCTCTGCAGCGGCATGCGACCGCCGACGAGCGCGAGCGTCACAGGTGACAGCGCGTCGATGACGAGTCCCGGCAAAATGCCGGCGAGCAAACACAGCGACGCGAGCGCGAACATCGCCGTGAGCGAGAACCTGTCGGTCTCGCGGGCCGTTTCGGCCGCCGGTGTGCGCGGCCGGCCGAGAAACGTGATGCCGAAGGCCTTGACGAAACAGGCTGCCGCAAGCGCCGCCGACAATGCGAGCAGCCCTCCGACGGCCGGCACCATGAGCTTGAGACCCCATTGCGGCAGGTCGGGGCTTTGCAGGATGGCCTGAAACGTCAACCACTCGGAGGCGAAGCCGTTCAACGGCGGCAGCGCGGAAATCGCGACGCAACCGACGAGAAAAGCGAAGCTCGTGTACGGCATACGGCGAATCAATCCGCCGAGCCGCTCCATATCGCGCTCGCCCGTCGCGCCGAGCACGGCACCGGCGCCGAGGAACAGCAAGCTCTTGAAGATCGAGTGGTTCAGCACATGAAACAGAGCGGCCGTGAGCGCGAGCGCCGACGCCGACATCATGCCGTTGGCTTCGAACGCGAGCGCTAAACCTAAGCCGATGAAAATGATGCCGATGTTCTCGACCGTGTGATAGGCGAGCAGGCGCTTGAGGTCGTGCTGCATGAGCGCATAGAGCACCCCGAGAGCCGCCGTTGCGCCGCCGAGCGAGAGCACGATCAAGCTCTGCCACGAGGCTGGCTCGCCGAGCAGGTCGAACAGGACTCGAACGCAAGCGTAAACCGCGACCTTCGTCATGACGCCGCTCAAGAGCGCGGACACGTGGCTCGGCGCGGCGGGGTGCGCGAGCGGCAGCCAGACGTGCAGCGGCACGAGCCCGGCTTTCGAGCCTGCGCCGAGCAACACGAGCAGCACCACGAGCGCGCCGATCATCGGCGACTCTTGAGCCCCGCGCATCGCCGCGAACGCATAGTTGCCCTCGGTTCCCGCGAGCAGGCCGAAAGCAAGCAACAGCGCGAGCGTCCCGAAGCTCGCCATGACGAGATAGACGTAGCCCGCGTGCACGTTGTCCTTGACCCGATGATGAGCCATGACGAGCGCCCACGACGTCAGCGACATGAACTCCCACGACAACAAGAAAGTGAACGCGTCGTCCGCAAGCACGACGAGATTCATGCCGCCGAGGAAAGCAGGGTAGAGCGGCAGCACGCGCCCCGGTGACTGCTCGTGCCGGCCGTAGCCGAAGCCGTAGAGACTTGCGGTGACGCCGCCCAAGTTGACGACGATGAGAAAGAAGGCGGCGAGCGCATCGGCGCGAAATTGCGCGCCGAGCCACGGCAGTCCGAGAGGCAACGTGGCGGTCGCTGCCGCGCTCGGCGCCGTCACGAGATGAACGAGCGCGCCGGCGAGAGCGATAAGCGAGATGACGAAGCTCACGCCGTAGACGGAGCGCGAGGCGAGGCGCCGGCGATGGGCGGCGACTGCGAGCACGCTCGATGCGAGCAGTCCCGCGACGCAAAACAGCACGACCCCTACGATCGACACGGAAGGGGATTCTACAAGATAGGAGCCGCCGGGGATGGTATTCTTTCGGCGTTCAGCGTGGGAGCGAGCTTCGCTCGCGATTCTTTCGTGCGCCGGTCTCGTAACGTGGGAGCGTTCGAGCATGTCGATCGAGCGGCAGGAAATGAGCGCCGTACTGTTTGCCGATATCTCCGGCAGCACGAAGCTCTATGTCGAGGTTGGCGACGGTCGGGCGCGAGTCGTCGTCGCCGAAATTCTCGACCGGTGGTCCGCGTTGACGGCGCAACATGTGGGCCGTGTCGTCCAAGTCAGGGGGGACGGCATGCTCTGCACCTTCCCGACGATCGACGCGGCGTTGGCCGCCACCATCGGCATGCGCGACCTGCCTTATCAGGCGCCCTTGTCGATGCACGCAGGCATCCACGTTGGGGCCGTGCTCCGCGAGGCCGAGCAGCTCTATGGCGACGCCGTCAATCTCGCCGCGCGCATGGCCGACATCGCGAAACGATTCGAAATCGTGATCTCGGAGGCGGCCAGGGATCAACTCTCGGAGGCGCGTCGAACGAGCTTGCGTTTAATCAAGCAGGTGCCGATCAAGGGCAAGACGGAGCCCGTCAACATCTATTTGCTCCCGAGCGCCGGGCCGATGGTTACCGAGTTTCGCCCGCCGCCGATGACGAGGACCACGAGCAATCGCTTAAGCTTGCACTACGGCGGTCAGGCCTTCGTCGTCGACGCCAAGGCGGCCGCGTGTTTGATCGGGCGCGATTCGGATTGCATCATCAAGGTGCAACATCGCCTGGTCTCGCGCCGGCACGCATCGATCGAATACGGATCAGGAAGGTTTTTCTTACAGGACCACAGCACCAACGGAACCTACATCGACGACGGCGACGGCGGCCGGCTGGCGCTCGTGCAGCGCGAGATCTACCAGCTCAAGGGCAGGGGCGTCATTTCGCTCGGCGTAGAGCCGAAGGCCAACCCCTACAACCTCATCCGGTTCACGACCGGCGGCGATTGATCGCTCGCAGGACTCGATCATGACAATCCAGCGGGACGAGACACCGACTACGCTTACCAACGGATCGCCGGAAAGCACGGGCGCGGCAGGCACGATCGCGGGCATTGGACCGGGAACACAGATCGGTAGCTATAGGATTGACGCAGTCGTCGGCGAGGGCGGGACGGGCGTCGTATTCCGGGCCACGGACACGAAGCTCAACAGGCCTGTTGCGATCAAGTTTCTCGCCGACGATCTGTCGAGTGTCGCCGCGAGACGGCGCTTCCAGCGTGAGGCGCAGATGGCCTCCTCGTTGAACCATCCGCACATACTCACCGTGCATGATGTCGGCGAATTTGCCGGCCGACAGTACATCGTCAGCGAATTCATCGATGGCGGCACTCTGCACGATTGGGCACGGCAATCCGAGCACTCGTGGCGCAAGGTCGTCGAGCTGCTCGTAGGCGTGGCCGACGGGTTGGCTGCGGCGCACGCGGCTAGCATTCTCCATCGCGACGTCAAGCCTGCGAATATTCTGATCACGAAGAGTGGCTATGCAAAGCTCGCGGATTTTGGAGTCGCGAAGCTCACCGATGGCGCGGACGTCGATGCAACGCGGCGGCGCGGCGCGGATCACACGGCGACGGGCGCGGTCATTGGGACCGCTGCCTACATGTCGCCTGAGCAGGCATGCGGCGCGGAGATCGACGCGCGCAGCGATGTCTTTTCGCTCGGGATTGTGCTGTTCGAGTTGCTGTCGGGCCGGTGGCCTTTTGGCGGAGCGACCGCGCCCGACGTGCTCGGAACGATCATGCACCGAGCGCCCTTGCGGTTCGGTGGAGATATACCCGAGGCGCTTAGGCTCATCGTCGAAAAGGCACTCGCCAAAGAGCCCGACGAGCGTTATCAATCGATGCGGGAGATGGTGGTCGACCTGCGCCGAGTGCTGCGGCGACCGATGCCGGACGTCGTTCAAGCGGCGACGTCCGCGGCGCACGATGGAACACCCGCGACCGCATTGCGCGGCGCGCGGGTTCGTGGCCGACGGCTCGCGTGGCTCGCCTTTTCGGCGCTGGTCGTCGCGGGCGCGACGGCCGTTTGGTTCTCCGCACCCGACGCACCCGCCGTCTCCGCGCCCGAAGTGCGCTTCGAGGTGACGACTCCCTCCGTGACGGATGCGACTTCGTTGGCCATCTCTCCAGACGGCCAAGAGATCGTGTTCGAAGGGACAGTCGATGGACAGTCACAGTTGTGGTTGCATTCGCTGCGGTCTTTGTCAGTGCGCTCCCTGCCGGGCACCGTGTCGGCATCGTTCCCCTTCTGGTCGCCGGACGGCGACTCGGTCGGTTTTTTTGCGGACGGCAAGCTCAAGCGGATCGACATCGACGGCGGCCTCGTGCGGACGCTCGCCAACGCGTCGATCGGCCGCGGCGGCGCGTGGAGCGGCGACGGGTTCATTTTGTTCGCTCCCGGCACGAATGACCCGCTGCAGCGCGTGCCGGCACTTGGCGGCGCACCCGTTGCGCAAACTGAGTTGGGGTTGGCCGAGGCAGGGCACCGCTTCCCGCAGTTTCTCCCGGACGGCCGACACTTCTTGTACTACGTGACGGGCGGTCCGGAATCGCGCGGGATTGCCGTTGCCGACTTGGAAGGATCGGAAATCCGGCTTCTGTTCGATGCCGACACCGCCGCCGTCTTTTCAGCCCCGGATCAACTACTTTTTGCGCGCCGAGGGACGCTTTATGCGCAGCGCTTCGATCCGACTCGACGCGAGCTCTTAGGCACCGCGGTCGCGATGCCCGATGAAGTGGCCGTCGATTCGACCGTGTACCGACTCGCCTTATCCGCCTCGATGGGCGGTTCCGTGGCTTACCGCCCAGCTTCGGTGATCGGGCAGCGGCGATTCACGTGGTTCGACCGAGCCGGCGGAGCGCTCGGCAGCACGGGCGAGCCCATGGAAGGGGGTCTAAGCCCATCGATGTCTCCGGACGGGTGCTGTGTAGCGTTTTCCCTTTCGCTCAACGGCAATCAAGACATCTGGTTGCTCGATCTCGACAGCGGCGACGTCACACGGTTCACGTTCGACCCTGGAATCGATTTCGTTCCGTTGTGGTCGCCGGACGGTCGCCGCATCATATTCAGCTCGAACCGGTCGGGCGCCTTCGATCTTTACGAAAAGCCTGCAACGGGCGCAGGCGCCGAAGAATTGGTGCTCGCAACGGATCAGAACAAATTCGCTGTCGACTGGACGGCGGACGGAGAGCACGTGCTTTACGTCAGTAACGATCCGCAAAAGAGCTACGACATCTGGGCATTGCGGTTGGCCGACGGAGAGAGCCCGTTCGTCGTCGTCGAGACCGAGTTCGAGGAGCGAGACGGCCAGTTCTCGCCGGACGGACGGTGGATCGCTTACCAGTCAAACGAATCAGGCCGCCTCGAAGTCTACGTTCAACCCTTTCTCCGTCCCGGCGGCCGATGGCAAATCTCGACCAATGGCGGTGCGCAAGTGCGCTGGCGCGGCGACGGCGAAGAGCTGTTTTACCTTGCGCTCGACGGCCGGCTCATGGCGGTGCCGATACGAGTCGTTTCCGGGGCACAAGCCATCGAAGCCGGCGCGCCGACGGCGATGTTTCCCACGCGCCTAGGCCGCGGTGTCCAAACCTCGAATCGACAACAGTACATGGTCTCGCCGGATGGCCAAAGGTTCCTCATGAATGTGATCGCCGAAAGCGACACGCAGTCCTCTATGAGGGTGGCACTGAACTGGACCGGCACGCAATGATCGAGTCCGGCACTGAGATCGGCACGTACCGCATCGAGGCCTTGCTCGGCGCGGGCGGCATGGGGCGCGTATATCGCGCGACCGATACCAAGCTCATCCGTCCGGCCGCGATCAAGTTTCTGCCCGAGGATCTCGCCGACGCGGATGCGCGGCGGCGCTTCCAACGTGAAGCGCAAATGGTCTCGTCGCTCAATCATCCGCACATCGTCACGGTGTACGACGCCGGCGAGTATCGCGAGCGCCAATATCTGATCACCGAGCTCGTCGACGGCGGCACGTTGCGCGATTGGGCCGTGGAGCGGCCTCGAGGCTGGCGTCAGATCGCGGAGCTTTTGACGGGGGTCGCGGACGGCCTGGCGACGGCGCACGACGCCGGAATTCTGCACCGCGACTTGAAGCCCGAGAACATTCTCATTGCGAAAAACGGCTATGCGAAGCTCGCCGATTTCGGCTTGTTTCTCGGCACTGTCGCATACATGTCGCCGGAGCAAGCGGCGGGCTTGCCGCTCGACGTACGCAGCGACGTGTTTTCCTTCGGTGTCGTGCTGTATGAGCTTCTCGCCGGGCATCGGCCGTTCGCCGCGGAGAACGACGTGGCGCTGTTGCGCGATATCGTGCACGCGGCGGCTCCGCCGCTGCCTGCCGGCGTCCCGGCGGAGCTCTGCGCGATCGTCGACAAGGCGCTCGAGAAGGACCCAGCCTACCGTTACCAGACGATGCGCGACTTCGTCGTGGATTTGCGCCGGCTCGTGCGCCGCTCCGCCCCCGATGCGCTCGCGAGCGGATCTCGCGAGCTCACGGAGCGACGCGAGCGCATCAGGCGCACGTTGCTCGCGAAGCGCACGCGGCGAGGCGCGGGAGGCAAGCTCGGTTACCGGGTGGTCGCGCTCGGCGTACTCGCGGTAGTGGCTTTGTTCCTCATGCGCGATTACTTCCTCGATAGCGGGGGTGGCGTGCCAGACGGCGGCAGCGCAACCGTCGCTCCCGAGCGCGCCGCAAGCGATGGGACGCTCACGCCGGAGCCGCAAGCCGCTCCACAGAACTCGCTCGCCGTGCTGCCGTTCGTGAGCTTCAGCGCCGATCCCGAACAGGAGTATTTTAGCGACGGTATCTCCGAAGAGCTGCTCAACACGCTCGCGAACATTCCGGGTTTGCGCGTCCCGTCGAGAACGTCTTCGTTCACGTTCAAAGGCACGAACACGGATGTGCGCGCAATCGCGGAAGTGCTCAACGTCGACCACGTTCTCGAAGGCAGTGTGCGCAAGTCCGGAAATCAGGTACGCATCACGGCGCAGCTCATCGACGTTGCGACCGATTCGCATCTATGGTCGGCAACGTACGACCGCGAGCTCGTCGACGTTTTCGCAATGCAGGACGAGATCGCGGCGAGCGTCGCCGAGGCGCTGGAAATCAGGCTGCTTCCGTCGCGAGACGTCGACGGCCCGACTTCGCGGACCGAGAGTATCGCAGCCCACGATGCTTATTTGCTGGGCCTTTACTATTTGCGAGCTCAGCGCTCGGCGGACATTTTCACCGCAGTCGATTCATTCGAACGCGCGATCGAGCTCGATCCCAACTATGCGGCCGCGCATGCGCTGCTCGCTTCGTCACTGTTCACGGCTCAAACCTATGGCCTGATGAGCCTCGACGAAACACGTGCCCGTGCCAAGCTCGCGATTGCGGCGGCCGTGGAGCTCGATCCGAACCTCGGCGAATCCATTTTCGCCCGAGGTCAGCTCGCCTTCGCAGAAGGAGACTTCGCTGCCGCCGACTCCGATTTCACTCGCGCGATTGAGCTCAATCCCAACCTCGCAATCGCGTATGGTAACCGTGCCGCAGTGTTGGGCGCATTGAATCGCCCGGCGGAAGGGCGAGCTGCGCTCGAGAAGGCGCTCGAGCTCGATCCCTTGAACGCCCTCTTCAACTGGCGGTTCGGCAACGTGCTGCTTTCACAAGACGACATCGAGCAAGCGACGGCCTATTATCGCCGCGCCGCTGCAATCGAGCCGTCGCAGCCGAACGCGTATGCGAGTCTCGGCGATGCCGCGATCATGGCGGGACACCTCGATGAGGCGTTGCTCCGCTACCTCGAAGGGCTGCAACAGGACCCGGGCCAAGCCCACATGACCGCGATCGTCGGCTACGTCTACCGATCGCTCGGCGATGTCGAGCGCGCGCAGCTCTGGTTCGATCGGGCGTCGGGCTTGGTTCAAGGCGGCTCGCTGCCGCGCTTCTTCGCCGATTTCACGACGCTCGTGGTCCGTCACGAAGATCCTTCCGCGTTGCTCGCAGTTCTCCTCGACGTACCGGCGCAACAACTTCCCGGATTGAGCGCCAGGCTATTCCGCAAAGCGGCGCTCGGTACCCGCGACCGGACCGGGATCGAGACCTTCTACCGGCGGTTCTGGCCTGAGCTCTTTGCAGCCGAGCCGCGAGTGAACGTCGAGAACGTCGGTGCCGCGACCGATATCGTGTGGCTCATGCTGCGTGGCGGTGAGACGGGCCGTGCGGACCGGTTGCTTGCGGATGCGGTCGAAATCGTGGGCGACCCCAAACAGCGGTCGATGCGGCCGCCGGAATGGGCACAGGTTATGGTCGAGATCGAAGCGCTCGCGCTGCAAGGGCGCGAGGCCGAAGCGCTCGCGGCGATGCGGCGCGCGGTCGACGGGGGCTGGCGTTTGGATTGGTGGCAAGTCGAGGCCGATCCGACGCTCGACTCGATCAGCGACGACCCCGCGTTCAGGGCCATGCTCGAGGAAGTCAAAGCCGATCTGGCCCGGCAACTTACGCGCGTGCGCGAGCTCGAGCGGGCCGGCACCATCCCGCTTCCGGAGGGTCTGTAGGAGCGAGCTTCGCTCGCGATTCTTTGGCGAAAGAAGATCGCGAGCAAAGCTCGCTCCCACCAAAAAAAAGAGCCCGGCGCAAGGCCGGGCTCCGATTGAAGAGTCGCGAGCAAAGCTCGCTCCCACAGGCGGTCCTAGAAGCTCAGCGTGAAGCTCGTGAATAGCCTCCGTCCAATGACGTCATAGACGCCAGGCTCCGTCTCGGCGTTGAAGGCCGAGTGGAACTGCGGCGGATCTTCGTCCGTGATGTTGTTGAGGCCGGCCGTGATCGTGAAACGGTCGCCGATGTTCCAGTTCGTGTAGATGTCGTGGTACCAAATCGACTCCGCAACCGCATCGTTGGTGATCTCGGGCGGGCGCATGTTGTCATCCATCTCGCTGTAGTAGCGGGTTGCCCACGTCAGCGCAAACCGGTTTGCGTTTAGCGTAAACGCGGTATTGAGCTTCACCTCCGGGTAGAGCTCAGAATAGGTCGCTGTTCCTGCCCGCTCTTGCGTGCCCGTGACCGGGAAAGTCTCCTGGTAGCTATTCAAGAACGTACCCCCGACGACGACCGAGATCCCATTGAAGGTCCCCCAATCGACGGAACGGTCGTAGTTGAAGTTGACGTCAACGCCGTCCGTCTCGACGAGCCCGAGGTTGCCGATCGGCGCGACAGCATCATCGGGAATCTCGCCGCCAATCACTCCGGTACCGGTCGATGTCAACGCACACGCGGGGTCGGTCGCCTGCACGGCGGCGCCTAGGCACGCGAACAGGATCTCATTGAACGGAATCGAGTCGATGAAGTTGTCAACCTCGATATCCCAATAGTCGACGCTGACCGAGAGACCTTCGGCGCGCGCCGACTCCCAAACGACACCGATCGACCAATTCGTCGATTCCTCGGGATCGAGCGTCGGAGGCGAGAGCGTCGTGTATACGGATTGCCATTGGAACCCGAGCTCGTACAGGGGGTCCGTAACGCCTGCTGCCTGGCAGTTCGCAATGGTAGTTGGCGTTATGTTGGTACGCAGCCCCCAGAACTCGCACGGCCACTCGACGAGCGGGAAGTCCGTTTGGTCACCGCCATAGAGCTCGACGATGTTCGGCGCGCGGAAGCCCGTCGAATAAACGCCACGGAAGCTCAAATTATCGGTCGGCTCGTAATTGGCACCGAGCCGATAAGTCGTCTCGCTGCCGGCCGACGTGTTGTAGTCGGAGTGTCGCGCCGAGGCGTCGACCGAGAACTGGTCGCCCAAGGGCAGATACACCTCGCCGTAGAGCTCGTCGACCGAATAGCCGCCGGAGAGCGGATCGCCGGCGCCGCCCGTCGTCAAACCGCCCGCCACGAACTCGTCGGGAATATAATCGGCGCTTTCGTTGCGATGCTCGAAGCCCACGGACCATTCGAGCGAGCCGCCCGCGAACTCGATGCGCTCGGCCTCGCCGGTCAGATTGGCCGAGTAGAGCCGCATCTGGTTCTGACGCACATCCTTGAGCGACCCCGCCATGAGGTAGGCGAAATTCGCGGGATCGATCGTGCCGAACGGGCCGAACGGATCGAGGTATCCCAAGCCGCCCGTCGCATCGACGCAGGCGGGATCCGCTCCACACAACGCCGGGTCGACCATCGTCTGCCAGCGGTCGAAGCGGTGGTAGAACTTCGTTTCGTCGAAGTCCTCGTTTTGCGCCCAGTCGTAGGCGACTTCCCACGTCATGTTGTCGCCCAAGTCGCCTTCGAGGCCGAGCATGATGCGGTAGGTGTCGACGGACTGCGAGAACAGCCGTCCGCCACTTTCCTCGAAGCGCCGATTGATACGGATGCCTTGGCCGGAGATGCCGTAAGGATTCGCGGGATTCACGCCGAACGGGTTGCCGGGATTCGATGCCGGCACGAAGTCGTTCGGAAGCCCGTTGTAGTCCGTGACGGCGAACGATGCATCCGGCGCCAAACGCTGATGCGACGTGCGCCGCGTATAGAGGACTTCCGCGAAAGTGCGGATGTTGTCCGAGAGGTCATAGGTCCCCATGCCCGAGAGCTGATAGCGCTCGTTCGGCGTGACGATGGCGTTGACCGGTGCGTAGTTGTACACGTCGGCGGCCGTAAATGGACGCGCCTGCCCCGTCGTCGCATCGACGATAAACTGGGTGGCGGTCGTCTGAGCCTGAAGCTGGGCTAGCGCTGCTGCGTCGAAGTGGTCGGCAACCCCCAACATGCGGCGGCTGTTGCTCGAGCCGCTCGCCGTCGGGATAAACGTGCCCGTAGCTGAGTCGTATAAAGGGTGGATGTCGTAGAACGACCAGTCGCGCTCCGCCTGCAACATCTCCTTCTGCCGGTTGTACTCGAATCCGGCGACGACGTTGCCGTTGCTCGACGAAGTGCCGATCAGGGCCGAGAACCCATAGTTTTCGGCGTCCATCTCGTCCGTGCCGGCTCCGTAGTTCATGCTGAACTCCGCGCCTTCGAAGTCGTCCTTGAGGATGATGTTGACGACGCCGGCCAGCGCATCCGAGCCGTAAATCGTCGATGCACCATCTTTGAGCACCTCGACGCGCTCGATCATGGAGCTCGGAATCGAGTTCAAGTCGACGGCGCCGATATCGGCGTTGCTGCCGATGAAGCTCCCGACCTGCCGCCGGCCGTTGATGAGGACGAGCGTGCGCTTGAAGTCGAGACCGCGAAGGTCGATGGCCTTCGTGCCGATGTTGCCGTTGTTCGTGCTCGTGCCGAACTGGAAGCCCGTGAACGCCGGGATGTCTTTCAGGAACTCATCGACGCTGACGGCACCGGAATTGGTGATGTCTTGGGAGTCGAAGACCGAGATCGGCGCCGGCGACGAGAACTCGTCGCGAGCGATTCTCGAACCCGTGACGAAGATTTCCTCGATCGCTTCCTGAGCAACGGCAGACGACGACGCGATGACGCTGCCGAGCAGCAGGACTTTCGTGGCGAGCGTCCGTTTCCTGTGGATGTGCATTATCCGCCTCCTGATTCCTAACAATGCGGTGAATACAACAGGCTCGTGGCAAGCTGGCCCTTGGATTCGTGAGCTTTGTTGCGGCCCCCCCCCACGTCCCAGATGACAAGAGTGTAACCGCTAACAAGAGGCTTTGGGAGGCGTGGAAACCCTGACGAGATGCCTCGACAGGCTATGCGAGACCTCGCTATGCTAAAAGGCTAACTTGGACATGGTGTCATGAACGCCGAGCCCATTTACCGCTTCGGCACTTGCGAGGTGCTACCAAGGCAGCGCCAAGTGCCCTGCGACGGCGTGCTTGCCGAATCGCAGCCCAAAGCCTTCGATTTATTGCTGTATCTGATCGCCAACCGCGACCGCGTCGTCGACAAGGATGAGCTCCTGGCCAAGCTCTGGCCCGGCTCCGTCGTTACGGAGTCCGCGCTGACGCAGATCGTGCGCAAAGCGCGGTCGCTCGTCGGGGACGACGGCGCGCGGCAACTTGTGCCGGCCGACATGGGTCGAGCGCGACACCGATCTCGATCCGCTGCGCGACCACCCCCGGTTTAAAGCGCTGCTCGCAGGCTCGCGGATGCGGCACGCGGCGGGCGCATCGAGCCCGCGCGCGGTCACGCCGCGGTCACGAAATAGTCAGCGAAAAATCACGGCGGCGTCATGCCGCGGCAATCGCGTTTCGTCATCCTGTGCTCACGCCGCAGTTGCGGCAATTCATCAACAGGAAAGGTGACGGACATGAAGACGAAAACACGTGCAACTGTTTATGCGGCTGCGTTGCTGCTCACGATCGGCGCCACGGCGGCGCAAGCGGCCGACGACGTCTCGAGTCGGCCAAGTGACGATTCGCTCGGTTCCCGTGCGCTACACGGTTGAATCGCTGAATCACGACGAAGGCAAGCAAGCGTTGGTCGCGCGGCTCGAGTCGGCGGCCCGGCGCGTCCGGCTATCGAGGCAGTCCCCCTGCCTCGTAGCCGGCGTCTCCGTCGCTGACCTGCCGGTGCCCGTCCGCAGAGAACGGGCACAGCGTCGTTTGTTGTCCCGAATCCATGCTCCCAATTGCTTTCCCGTACGTATGTCGGCAGGCTAGGCCGGCCCGGAGACGGAGCTCGAC
>DATCIQ010000264.1:0-2057 GCA_036507635.1 Gammaproteobacteria bacterium | reverse complement strand
TCTGCACGCTTGCGAGATCGAAAAGCTCGATCATCTGTCGTCTCGAGAATATCTCTTTGTCGCCGTGCGACCAGCCGAGCCGCACGAGGTAGTTGAGCACCGCCTCGGGCAGATACCCCTGATCGCGATACTCGAGCACGCTGACCGCGCCGTGCCGCTTCGAAAGCTTCGCGCCGTCGGGTCCCGCGATCATCGGAATGTGCGCGTACTGCGGCGGTGCAAGCCCGAGCCCGTGAAACAGGTTGATGTGCCGCGGTGTGTTGTTCAAGTGATCGTCACCGCGAATCACGTGCGTGATGCTCATGTCCGCATCGTCGACGACGACGCCGAAGTGGTATGTCGGCGTGCCGTTCGAGCGCAGGATCACGAGATCGTCGAGCTCGCTGTTCTCGAACACCACGCGGCCGTGCACGAGATCGTCGACGACGACCTGGCCGGTCTCCGGATTACGAAAACGCACGACCGGCTCGACGCCTTCGCGCGGCGTGGCGCGATCGCGGCAGCGTCCGTCGTAACGCGGTTTCTTGCCGGCCGCCGTTTGCGCCGCGCGCATCTCGGCGAGCTCATCCTGCGTGCAATAGCAACGATAGGCGTGCCCGCCGGCCAACATGCGCTCGGCGACTTCGCGGTAGCGCTCGAGCCTGCGGCTTTGAAAAATGGGCCCTTCGTCGGCATCGAGGCCGAGCCATTCGAAGCCTTCGAGGATGAGGCTCACGAACTCGTCCGACGAGCGCTCCTGGTCCGTATCCTCGATGCGCAACACGTATTGGCCGCCGTGACGTCGCGCGTAGAGCCACGAGAAGAGCGCCGTGCGGACGCCGCCGATGTGCAGGGCGCCCGTGGGGCTCGGTGCAAAGCGGGTGCGGACGGTCATAAGCGAAATCTCGACGTAGAAGCGGTCCCGATGGCTATTCTAGACTTAGTATCGCCACGGCAACCCAAGGATACTCATACGTCATGCGCGATACGGCCGCCAGAACCGGGGGCACGAGCCCGAGCGCTGCCCCGGTCCCTCCACGTTGGCCACTACACATACGAATCTATCGAGCCGCGCTTGCTCGTCTTGAACGCTGGTTTGGTCTGAAGCTCGTCGTCATCTACCGGCGACCGTTATTCGCCGACCACGGCCTTCCGACGAGAATCGACGAGACCTACAGCTTCCGCGAGCTCACCGAGCAGGACTTGCTGCGCTTCAGCGACGACCCCGCGCTCGGGCTTTCCCGTGACTTCATTCACCATGCCCTGAAGAGCGGCGATGTCTCATTCGGAGTGCTGCACGCCGACCGATTGGTCAGCTACCGCTGGTACGCGTTTTCCGGGACGACGCCGTGCGAGCACGGGCTGAGCATTCGATATGCGTATCCGGGTCGAACCTTCGGTTACAAGGCGTTCACCGACCCAAGCTACCGCGGCAAACGCCTACAGGACTACTGCATGCAACATGCCGATCCCATCTTGCTCCGGCGCGGATGCACTCACACGATCGGCTACATCGCGCTCTATAACTTGCCTTCGCTGCGCGTCGTCTCGCGAGCTCGCGACACGAAGTTCCTAGGGATCATCGCGTATACCACGGTTCTCAGGCGGAATCTCGCAGTCGCCACACCCGCCGTGCGGCGTAATGGCATCAGCATGGTCGCAGACGCTTCATGAGGGAGGCCTGGCCGCCCATCGAGAACCTTGCCGACGTCGAGGCGTTCGAGCGCATCCCGTTGGAAGAACGAGTCGCCGCGTGGACCGTTCCCGATCTGCTTCGGCGCGGCGCGTCGTTCGATCCGGACAAGGCTGCCCTGCTGTATTTGCGGGAGGCGGAAGTCGATGAAACGCCGATCGCAGTCAGTTATCGAGACATGGTCTCGCGCGTCAATCAGGCCGCGAATTACTTCGCAGGGTTGTGCCCCCACGAGCCGCCTGTCGTCGCAGTCATGGCTCCGTCCGTGCCGGAGCATTTCATATGTCTCTATGCGGCACCCACGGCCGGGACTCTGTGTCCGTTGAACTGGATGGCCGATCCCCAGGTCAACAGCCGGATCGTGAAGGACCTCGGCACCAAGATC
>DATCIQ010000263.1:0-6217 GCA_036507635.1 Gammaproteobacteria bacterium | reverse complement strand
ACGGCGCTGTGCGTTTGCCGGCGGCCGTTCAGCAGCACCAACGTCGAGGCGACGCCCAAGCCGCGCAGGTTCACGTTGCTCGTACCGGTGCTGAAGTTCTGCGTGAACGCGTCCGGATTGTTCTGCGAGCCGGTGTTGATCGTGAGGTCTTCGATGACGTCGCTGAGCTCGTTGACGCCCTGCGCGAGCAAATCGTCGCGCCCGACGGTTTTGAGCGGCGCCGGCGTATCGAACTGCGACAGCCGGCGAATATAGGAGCCCGTGACTATGACTTCCTCGATTTCGGCACCGGGCGCGTCCTGAGCGCGCAGCGGAGCTTGCAACGCGAGCGTCGCGGCGAGACCGGAACCGAGCACGATGATCCTTCGATGTTGTTGCATGGCTCGTCCTCTCGTCACTGCACGACAGTCGAATTCGTGATCAAAATCGTCGTGCCCGAGGTCGCCGCGAACGTGACGGCCTCGGTCTGCATCTCGACCGTCACGGCGAGACTCGGCCCCGGATTGAACATCGACGAGTGCGCGCCCGCCGTGAAGCGCACGATGCCGCGCACGCCGCCCGCGTCGACGGTGGTGCTGCTCACACTCGCCAGACCCATGAGGCTCGCGACGTTCTCCGTTAGGCCCGCGGTGACGGCCGTATCGCTCAAAACCTCGACCACGTGCACGGGGTGATTCTGTGCCGCCGCCGCCGAGTAGTTTAGCGGCTCGATGGGGTCCAAGACCGTCTGCAAATCTCGTGCAAAGTTGTCGAAAGCGAGCGTGCCGAACGCGAGGCCCTCCGCTTCGATCGCGGTGCGTATCGGCAACCCGAAAACGATCGCATTGGGGTCGTAGAGAAAATCGATGAAGCGACCCCCGGGGCTCGACATCGTCGCGGAGCCGAAATCCGTGTTCACTGCGAGCAGCGCCGTGCTGAAGATGCTGCCGAGCGACAGGCTCACGAAATGCAGCCGGTTGGCGTCGACGTCGGGACTCTGATCGCCGTCGAAGTCCATCGTCGGCAGAGTGCGGAGCAGTTGGATCAAATCGGAGACGGCCTGCCGGCCGTGATCGCGGGCGTTCAACGGGTTCTGCAAGTTGAAAATCTGCCAGCCATCGTCGGTGAGCCCATCCGGCGTGTAATCGCCGAGCGGGCCCACGTTGTCGGCGTTGAAATGCCGCTCCGTGGTGCCGAACGGATTGCCCGGGCCCTGATAGAACGGGCTCGTGAGGTCGGTCACGCCGTGCAGCGGCAAGTCGATCGCGACGACGCCAAAACCGGCCTGCGCGAACGCGTCGGCCATCGCGACCATGACTAAGCGGTTGACTGTGACGCCGTGCTGTACGACGACGATCGGCCAGCCGGCCGCGGGCTCGGTTTGGCCGCTCGCCGCGTTCGGCAGCGACGCGAGCACGGGGATGCGCTGCAGCCCGCCTTGCGGCAGCGGGACAGGGTCGTCACGCGTGAGCGGCACGAAGCTCGCGTTGACCCAGACGCTGCCCAAGGGATCGGCCGGACTCTGGTAGTAGGGTACGGCCAAGAAACCTACGTAAAGGTCGGCGATGCCCGGCAGCCCGAGCCCTAGGGCCGCCGTCGACATTCCCGTCGGCACGAGCGCCGCCGCTTGCGCCGTCGCCGTCTGCTCGATGTAGTCGAGCACGTCGACCGTCGATTGCGTCGATACGCTCCAAGCGCTGACGACCGACGTCCCGGGCAACCCGAGCACGTTGACGGCCGCGTCGACGAGCGGGCCGATCGCGGGCAGCAAGGCGTCAAGGCCCGGATTCCCGGTCATGACGCCGGCGAGATGCGCATCGCGCACCAGCCGAAAAACCGTGTCCGGTCCCGCCGCGACGCCGGCGGTGCTCTCGATGCCGCTCGTGAGAATGAATGCATAGGTCGTGTCGGGCGCGAGCGGCACGAGCGGTTGAATCTCGAGAATGGCGCCTCCCGATCCGGCCGCTGTCGAAATGCGCGCCGCGTAGTGCACGCCGGGCACGAGCGGCACGCCGTTCGTCGCGTCGAGCACGAACAAGGATTCGGCGCCCGTCGGCGGGGCAAGCGGATTGAACGGCACAACCGTTGCTGCGTCGATCGGCGCGTTGAACGGCGCCGAGATGTGCGCCGTCGTCGAGAAGCCGTCGAGCGTATTGAGCGCGGGCGCAAGCGGGCTCGTGATTTTTTCCGGAACGTTGAGCGTCTGCCCCGGCGGGTGATAGATGTCGTTGGGATAAGGACCGATGTCGACGGGCGGCGCGTACAACGCGACGAATCCGGCACCGGCCGGCGGTGCGGCGGGCGTGAAGTCGACCGCAGGGGGACCTTCGGAGGAGCCGCTTTCGCAGCCGGATTGGAACGCCAGCACACCGAGCACCGCGAGCAGATGGACGCGTCGCATGATCGTTAAGCTCCCCGAGTTCCTGTGGTATTTAGAGTAGTTCACGCCTGCAAATTGTTCCACCAAGGTACAATCCGCGGGCGTAGTAACTCGCGAGGTGGGGCGTGAAGATTGCCGTTTTGTTCGGCGGCGACAGCATGGAGCGCGACGTGTCCGCTGCGAGCGCCGCACAAGTCGTCGCGGCGTTACGCGCGCGCGGCCACGACATCATTGCCGTCGATGCTCATCGCGGCATCTTGTCGGCCGAAGCGGAGGGGCGGCTGCTCACGGGCCGCATCGACCGCGCGCCGCCCGCGCAAGAGGCAACCCGCGGGTTGCCGGCCGTCGTCGATTCAGCGGGCTTGCGCGACGTCGAGCTCGTGTTTCTGGCGCTGCACGGCGGCAACGGCGAGAACGGCACGATCCAATCGGTGCTCGATCTCGCGGGCGTGCCGTACACGGGCTCGGGCCGCCTGGCGAGCGCGATCGCGTGGGACAAGGATGTCGCCAAACGCCTGTTCTTGAGCGCCGGCGTGCCGACACCGGAATGGCTCATGACGCCCGTCGATCCGCGCGCAGTCGCCGCGAAAATCGGCTATCCCGCGATCGTCAAGCCGAACGGCCAGGGATCGACGGTTGGGCTCACGCTCGTCGAGTCGCCGGCGAAGCTCGACGCCGCTATCGAGCTGGCGGCGCGCTTCGACCGCGAGGTCATGATCGAGCGCTACATCGCGGGCCGTGAGCTCACCGTCGGCATTCTCGACGACGTGGCGCTCGCGGTCGGCGAGATCGTGCCGGCGCAGGGGCCGATCTTCGATTACGCGGCCAAGTACCAAGCCGGCGGCGCCGAGGAGGTTTTCCCCGCCGTCTTGAGTGCCGAACAGACGCGCCGCGTGCAGGAGCTCGGCCTCGAGGTTCACCGCGCCCTCAAGCTCGAAGACTACAGCCGCGTCGACTTCCGCATGGATGCGCACGGCGGGTTCTGGTGTCTCGAGGCCAACACGCTGCCGGGCTTGAGCTCGAGCAGCCTGTTGCCGCGTTCGGCCGCGGCCGTCGGCATCGGCTTCGCCGAGCTCTGCGAGCGCATCTGCGCCGCCGCCCTCAAGCGCCGCCGCCGTGCCTGATGTCCTGTAGGAGCGAGCTTTGCTCGCGAATGAAAGATCGCGAGCGAAGCTCGCTCCTACAAATCGGCGCGTGCTGCCGGTAGACGAATTGCCGCAAACGCGAGCGAGAGCCACCCCGCCATGAAGCAAATGCCGCCGACGGGTGCCGCGCGGCTCGCGCCCGCCGGGCCGCCGAACGTGATGAGATAGATGCTGCCGCAAAAGAGCACGATCCCGGCGACGAACAGCCCTCCGGCGGCCCAGAAGAGCTTCCTTTCCGGATACCTGTCTGCGAGGATCGCCGCCGCGAGCAAGCCCAAGCCATGGTAGAACTGGTACTCGATGGCCGTCTCGAGCGATGCGAGCGCGCGTGCCGTGAGCACGCCTTCGAGGCCGTGGCTCGCATAGGCACCCAACGCCGTGGCGACGAGCAGCAACAGCGCAGCGCCGCCGAGCAGAACTCTCGCCATCGTCGCACCTGCCGAGCTACCGCAACAACAGAATCCATGATACTAAAAGGCGCGTCGAGCGCGCTCGGCGCGACTGAAATGGGTGTGCCGCAGCGTGCGCGATCACGCCACGTGGCTCGGGGAGAGGCGATGAAGCGAAGCCTCTGCCGCTTACCGGGGCCGCGCCCCCAGGGGGGATTTTAGATGTCGTTCGTGGAATAACTGTGAAGGCGCAACGTCTTCAAGGTCGGCGGTTCGCGCCTTCAAATTGGCCACGTCCGCGATCCTGGCGCGGTGTAGACTTGATCAGCGCCTGTGAGGCGGCCCTACGGAAAGGTCGGTCGGCCTGATCGTCCGAAAAAGCGAGTCGGCTTTCGATGAGCAGCTCAAGAATACGTGCCGTCTATTCCATCGGCGGATTCCGCCTCGATCCCGGGAAGCGTCTGCTGGCGGATGCCCGCGGAGAACCGGTCGCCGTCACCGCCAAGGCGTTCGACGCCTTGGTCTATCTCGCGGAACACGCTGGCGAGCTCGTCCCGAGATCGGCTCTCGTTGAAGCGCTGTGGCCGAAGACCGTCGTCGAGGAGAACAACCTCAACCAGGCGATCGCGTCGCTGCGCCGCGTCCTCGGCGAAGGGATCATCATCACTATTCCCGGCCGGGGCTATCAGCTCGTTGCAGATGTGCGCGAGGTCGATTCAACGCCACCCGCGTCCGAGTCGCTCGCTGTTGTCACGGCTCCGAGGGAATCCGCGCCGCGTTGGCGCCTCGGAATTGTCGGTGGCCTGATGCTTGCTCTGGTGACCGCCGGCTATCTCTACTTTTCACCGTTTGATCCGGACGGCACCGTCGAGACACCGGCGGCGGGCCATAGGGATCGGCCGACCAGCATCGCGGTTTTGCCGTTCGTCAATTTGTCCTCCGACCCGGAGCAAGACTACTTCTCCGACGGATTGTCGGAGGACTTGATGGGTCGCTTGGCTCGGTTCGACGACTTGCTCGTCACGGCACGCACGTCTTCCTTCGCTTTCAAAGGTCGAGCACAGGATATCGCGACGATCGGCGCGCATCTCGGTGTCGAGCACGTCCTCGAGGGCAGCGTGGACAAAGCCGGCAGCCGCCTTCGGATCAGAGCATCGCTCATCGAGATCGCCGGCGGAAAGCGCCTATGGACGGAGAGCTATGAGCGCGAGCTCGACGACGTTTTTGCGATCTACGACGAGATCTCCTACGCAGTGGCCGGTGCCCTCCAAATTACTCTCAGGCTCGACGAAAGCGTGCGACCTGAGGGGGGCACCGAGAACGTCGTTGCTTACGAGCACTATTTGTTCGGGCGAAAGCTCCTGAGAACCATGACACCCGCCTATCAAGCGCCAATGATCGCCGCGTTCGAGAAAGCCATCGAGCTCGATCCCGATTTCGGGCTGGCGCGTGTTGCGCTCGCTGAGGCGTATGGTCAAGCGTCGGTATGGAGCTTCCCCAATGCGGCGGCGCTTCGGGATGAAGCGATACTACGGGCCGTTGAAACGGTGCCCGAGCTGCCCCAAACGGACATGCTTCGAGCGGGACAGTACGGGCGGCAGTGGCAATTCGCCGAAGCCGAGGAGCACTATCAGAGTGCTCTCGCGCGAATGCCCAACGACTACCCGGTCCATGGCGCCTACGCTGCTTTCCTGGCCGGACAGGGGCACATGAGAGAGGCGGCACGTTACTGGGAAATTCAGCATCGTCTCGAGCCGCTCGAGCTGATGCCCGTGCACGGACTGGCAATCGCGGCCGAAGCGCTCGGTGATCACGACCAGGCACGCATGTACTACCAGAGCACGCAGTCACTCCTGGGGAATCGTGGCATCCCAACGACCGAACAGATCTTCAGACTCGCGTCGGCGGGGGATCTAGACGCGGCGAGAGAGCTCTGGCCAGAAATACGACCGGTCTTCTCGGGCCCGTTTCTTATCGTTTTCGATTCGTCCATGGAGCTGCTCGAGGATCCAGTGTCAGCGCGGGCGGCACTGCGAAAGTTCTATGCCGACCCGGCCTACGCCGATCTTGGGGGCGTTACTGCTATTACGCGATGGGCTGCGCATTTTGATGATCCGGAACTGGCCCTCGCGGCACTGCGCAAGGCCAACGAGGTCAGCCACGTTCTAATGACGGCGATCTGGGGCCGCACTTGGCAAACGGTGCGCACCGATCCCGCCTTCAAGGGCTTCGTCACTGACCTTGGCCTCGTCGCTTACTGGCGCGAAGCGGGCTGGCCCGACAAGTGCCGGCCGCTCGGCGACGACGATTTCGAGTGCTTTTGA
>DATCIQ010000262.1:0-4001 GCA_036507635.1 Gammaproteobacteria bacterium | reverse complement strand
ATGACGTAGCTGATCAGCCGTCCTTGCTGCGAAGATTTGCGCGCGGCCGCGACGTGGGGCGGCGTCGTGGCCGTGTATTCCTCGGTGTCCTTGCGCAAGCCCTTGCGGTATACGAGCGCATCGTCGAGCTCGCCGGCGCGCACGCGCTTCACGACGTCGGCGAGGTAGTGGTCCACGACCTCGTCGGTGAAGAGCCGCTGATAGAGCTCGCGTTGCACCTCTCTTGCGAGCGCCGTCCAATCGCGCCGCACCACCTCCATGCCGATGAACTCCACTGTGTCGGCTTGCGCGCCGTGAACGAGCCCGGCGTAGCGCTTGCTCGCACCGCGCGTGCTGTGGCGGGCGTGCGGCAGGAACAGCTTCGCGTAGAGTTTCTCGAATTCGAGCTCGAGCCGGCTTAGCCTCTGCCAGCGGCCTTCGATGTAGCGCGTGAGATCATCGTTGAATGCTGCCGTGAGCTCGCGTCCTCGCTCGCGTGCCGCGTCGGGATCGTCGAGCCTCGAGCGCACGAACAGGCTGTCCGTGTCGCCGTAGAGCACGTCGAACCCCGAGTTCTCGAACCAGCGCTTCGACCAGAGCAGGAGCTCCCGTCCCATGCCGGTGATCGAGTTCGCGAGCGCCGCGTTCGAGAAGCGGCAGGCCGGTGTGCCGAGCACGCCATAAAAGGAGTTCATGAGGATCTTGATCGCGTGGGAGGCGACCTTGTCGCCGGCAACCTTGGCAGCGTCACGGCGCGGAAAGAGCTCGTCGAGCAGACGGGGCAGGATCGCGGGCTCGCGCCGGAAGGACCCGCCCGGCGTCTCGATCAGATCAGCGCCGGACGAGGGCGCCGCCACGTACGACAGCGGATCGATGTTGAACGTGCGGATAATGCTCGGATACAGACTCTTGAAATCGAGCACCCAGACGTTGCGGTGCAACCCGGGTGACGACGGCAGCACGTGGCCGCCTTGTTGCGCTTCGTACACTCGCGCATCGCCCGAACGCACCGTGGGCGCGACGACGCCGACGCGCTCGAGCTCGCTCAAGTAAAGAAAATCGAACGACGCGATGCTGGCCGCCACGCGGTCCGGCGTCATCCCCGTGAGCGCCGAGCGCGCGAAAGCGAGCTCGATCAGATCGAGCCGCTCGACGATTTCGTAGGCGAGCCGCGCGTCGGTGCGCGCGTAAAGCGCGAATGACGGCAGGTCGTCGCGGTAGTTCGCCATGATCTCGGCGATGCGGTCGCGCACGTCACCCTTCACTGCCTTGCCTTCGCCGAGCACCTCGCGTGCGACTGCGTCGAGCGAGTAGTCCTCCATGCGGACGAATGCGCCCCGGAGCAGATCGATGCCGTCGAGCACGAGCCGGCCGGGTATGCTCGCCTGGCCGCTGCCGAAATAGCCTTGCGCCGCGCGAATGCGGATCGCGCCCTTGTCGCGCCCGAGCTCGAACGGATGCTCGAGGCGCGCCGCGATGCGGGAGAGCACCGTGAAGTCGAAGTCGATCGTGTTCCAGCCCGTCAGGACGTCGGGGTCGAGCGTGCGCACGCGCTCGCAAAAGAGGTCGAGCGCCTCGGTCTCCGTGGCGCAGCGCGTGGCGTGCTGCGGCATCGGCCGGCCGCGCTCGTCGACGATCAGCACCTCGTCGAGCTCGGGCGAGTAGAGCGAGATCGCGAGCAGTCGTTGGCCTTGCGGGTCCGTCTCGATGTCGAATGACAGCACGCGCGGCACGACATGCACGGCCGCGGGCATGAGCTTCGGATTGTCGAACACGGCCGCGGCGGCCGTGCCCCGGGTTGCCTCTCCGTCGATCTCGCACCCGCCCTTGATGCCGCGCTCGATGAGATACCGCACGGCGAAGCGCACGTCCGCCTCGAACGTGTCGATGCCGCCCCTGTGCAGCACCTCGCGGATCGGCGGCACGTCGCCGGGGACCGCCGCCTCGAGCCGGCAGACCGGCTCGCCGCCGAAGGTGCGCTTTGGGTTTGGCAGCGGGCGCGGTGCGCCGAGCGCCGCCGCGCGCTCGGCGTCGGCGGCGCGGATATAGAAGTGCGGCCGTTGCCGGTCGTCGCGCACGAGGAACGTGCCGCCGTCCTCGAGGCGGCCGTAGAGACGAATCACGGGCACGCGCGCCCCTTTCGGGCGCGAGACCACGCGGTAGCTCGCCTGGAGAATGAAACCGCGGGCGATCACGAGCCGCTGCCGTAAGGACGCGTGATGATCTCCAGATAGTGGCCGTCGGGATCGTTCCAGTACAGCCCGCGGCCGCCGTCATTGTGGTTGATCTCGAACGGCTGTTGATGCATCGGGTCGGCCCAGTAACGCAGCCCCCGGGCGCGGATGCGCGCGAAGATGGCGTCGAACTCGCTTTCGCTCACGAGAAACGCGTAATGCTCGATGGGAATCTCCTCGTCGGAGTGTTGGAAATCCAAGGTCACGCCGTTGTCGAGCGCGACAGCCCAGAATGCGCCGAAGCGCACCGGCGTGCTCAGACCGAGAATCTCGGCGAGGAACGTTGCCGAAGCCTGTGGATCGCGCGCCGGCACGATGGTGTGATTGAGCTGAATGGTCACTTTCGGGCCTCCGCAGGACCACGAGGCTACTGGTAAGATAGACGAAACGGCAACAAGGCGTAGAGCGCGGCGTCGAACTGATCAGCGACCCTGACTTGGAATTCATAGGGTATGCTCAACAAGAATTTCCGCGACTTCTTAAGATTACTCATCGAAAACGACGTTAAGTTCCTCGTCGTAGACGGGTATGCCGTAGGAGTCCACGGATTCCCGCGCTATACCAGCGATATGGACGTCTTCCTAGCTCTCGATGCATAGCTCGAACCGGCTCGCGAGCACGACGGCTGTTGCGAACGGCGCGCTGGTGAAGATCAAAGCTCTGACCGTGGCGCGCCGATTTTTCGATGCGGCCATCACGGCGGCGTTGCTGATGAGCACCACTGCCGAGGCGCAGCGAGTCGCCGACATCGGATTCGAAAGCGTTGGCCGCGGGGCGCCGCTTACGCCGGCTATCCCTACGAAGATGCGCACGGAGCGGGCGGAGCTCGAAGCGTATCCGCCGGCAGAGATCGAAGGGTATCCGGAAGAATATTGGATGGTCGGCCCATTCACAGTCTTGAGCTCCGGCCCGAATGGCGCGAGGGCCGAGTTGAGAGGAGGCTCCGCGTGGAACGGCGCGACGCCCGAGGGGATCAAGCCGCTCGAGGTCGATCTCTTCACCTCGGAGGACTTCTATCAGGACCGCGCGCTCTGGAGCGATCCGCGCTACTTCCGCTGCAACTCGAACGCGGCCCTCGAAGCGCAGTGGTCGGCCGCCGGCGGGCGGACGCCGCTGGTCGGCGACGACCCGCCGGGGTCGGCCGCCTGGGGATACTGCGATCGCGACTACTCGCGGGAAGCCATCGTGAGCCCTTACCGGTTCGAAACGGCGGAGGCCCACTACGAGGCGTTGCTCGAGCAGACGCGCGGCCGGGGCGGGCCGACCGAGCACACGTACGCCACGGTGCCGGGTGAATGGAGCGGGCGGTACGTCTGGCCCCGAGGGCAGAACTGGTACGCAGAGCTCTTTTGGAATCAGATTCCGACGATCCTCTCGCTCCTCACACCGGAGTACCAGACGCGCATGGTGCAGGAGCTCTATCACGACGGGCACACGAATGCGCCGCAGTGGCCGGCCCAGTACTGCTGGCCCGAGGGCTTCATGCGGCGCTGGCACTACCACGCCGTCACGAACCAGCCCCACTCGATCATCGTGACGCCCTCGCTCGTGCAGATCCTGGCTGGCGACGCCGATAATTTCATCACCAACATCCACATCGGCCGCACGTTCAATACGGAAGGGACGGTGCCGCGCCTCGGTGCCGACGTGCCGCGCTGGTACGGGGAGACGATCGGCTTCTGGGACGGCGAGGTGCTCATCACCTGGACGTCCAACATCCAGGGCTGGAAGGTCCACGGCAACTTCCAGTTCTCGAACAAGCTCCAAACCATCGAGATCTATACGCCG
>DATCIQ010000261.1:0-24916 GCA_036507635.1 Gammaproteobacteria bacterium | reverse complement strand
GGGTCCGGGTAGTCGACCCGGCGCGCCTGGCGGAGCGTCGCGACGTGGTCCACGTTGACGCCGAGACGCGGCCAGCGTCGCCGCTCCATCCCCCCCCTCCCGGCTCAGGCGCCGTGCGCGGCTGGCGCGGCCTCGCCCAGGTCGCTCCGCGCCGCCGCCGCGATCGTTTCGGCCAGGTCGCGGATCTCGGCGTCGCGGTCGCCCTCGACCATGATGCGGAGCAGCGGCTCGGTTCCGGAGTAGCGCACCAGCACCCGCCCCCGCTCCCCGAGCGCCCGCTCGGCGCGCGCGATGGCCGCGGCCAGGGCCGGCACCGAAGCCACGTCCCGCTTGGCCGCCACGCGCACGTTCAGCAGCACCTGGGGCAGGTGCCGCATCGCGCCGCGGAGCTCCGAGAGCGGACGCCCCTTCTCGACCAGCAGGCCCAGGACCGCGAGACAGGTGATGAGCCCGTCGCCGGTCGTGTTGTGGTCGAGGAAGACGAGGTGGCCCGATTGCTCGCCGCCGAAGGCGTAGCCGCCGCGCACCATCTCCTCGACCACGTGGCGGTCGCCGACCGGGGTCGTCAGCACGCGGATGCCGCGCTCGCGCATGGCGAGGTGGAGGCCCAGGTTGCTCATGACGGTAGTGACCAGCGTCCCGCGCCTCAGCTCGCCGCGGGCGTGGAGGTCGCTCGCGACCATCGCCATCACGTGGTCGCCGTCGACCACCTCGCCGCGCTCGTCGACGAGGATGGCGCGGTCGGCGTCGCCGTCGAGCGCCACGCCGACGTGGGCGCCGTGGCGGCGGACCGCCTCCTGCAGGACCTCGGGGTGGAGCGCGCCGCAGCCCTGGTTGATGTTCTGGCCGTCGGGGTCGACGCCGAGTGCGGTCACCTCGGCACCCAGCTCCTCCAGCACCTCGGGCCCCACCCGGTAGGCGGCGCCGTGGCCGCAGTCGACGACGATGCGCAGCCCGTCGAGCGTCAGGTGCTTCGGGAAGGTGCCCTTCACGAACACGTTGTAACGCCCGACTGCGTCGTCGACGCGGAAGGCCTTGCCGATCTCGGTGGCCGTCGGGCGGAGCGCGTCGATCGAGTCGGAGAGGACGAGCCGCTCGATCTCCGCCTCGAGCTCGTCCGGCAGCTTGAAGCCCGACTGGCCGAAGAACTTGATGCCGTTGTCCTGGAAGGGGTTGTGCGAGGCGGAGATCACGACCCCCGCGTCCGCGCGCAGCGTGCGCGTCAAGAAGGCGATCCCCGGGGTGGGCAGCGGGCCCACCAGCAGCACGTCGACGCCCATCGAGCAGATGCCCGAGGCCATGGCGGTCTCGAGCATGTAGCCGGAGAGGCGCGTGTCCTTGCCGATCAGGATCTTGTGCCGCCGGTGCGAGCGCTTGCTCACGTGCGCGAGCGCGCGCCCGAGGCGAAGCGCCGTCTCCGAGGTCATGGGCTCGACGTTGGCCGTGCCGCGCACGCCGTCGGTGCCGAAGAGCCGTCTCTCGCCCGCCATCAGCGCGCCGCCTTGCCGCCGCCCACCTGGAGCGTGAACACGTCGGGCTGGCGGCCCGTCACCTCGAGGCCCTGCGGGAGCTCCACCTGGGGCGCGACGCGGTGCGTGCACGGGGCGAGCCCCGCCGCGTCGACGAACACGCTGCCGTCGGGGAGCGTGAAGCTGGTGAGCAGCCGCTGCGGCCCGCTCAGCGTGAGCTCGACGCCCCTGGGCGTGAGCTGCACGGGCAGGCCCCCGGGGGCGTTGCGCACCGTGATCTCCACGTTCTCGAACACGCGCGACATCATCTGCTGCTGCAAGGTCACGGTGACGGTCACGTGGTCGGGGACGAAGGTGACGAAGTCCCCCGCCCACGACAGCAGCGCGCTCTTCTCGAAGCGCTCCGCGGCGCGGCGGAGGTACACCGGCTCGGTCCTGATCTCGGTCAGCTCCTTCACCTTGCTCACCGGCCCGCTCACCTCGACCTCGGCCGGGGTGGCGCGCGCTTCCGCGACCGTATAGCCCAGGGCCGCCTGACCCGCCAACTCGGGGCGCACGGGCAGCCGCTTGCGCGCCAGGCGCTCGATCACGAGCTTCACGCGCGCGGGCTCGATGCGGACGACCTTCAGGCGCTGCGGCAGCTCGGGGCGGATCATGTCGGCGTTCAGCTCGACGCGGGACTCGCCGGGGGTGGCGACCGAGAGGTCGAGGGAGAGACGCGTCCGCCGCTCGTTCACCCCGTCGAGGATCGTCCGCGGGCCGCGCAGCGTGATCGAGACGGGCTTGGTCGGCTGGCTGGTCACGATCAGGTCCGACGCCAGGTACTCGACCCGCACCGGCACCTCGAGCGTGCCCTCCGCGCCCGGGTCGCTCACGTTGATCGAGAGCCAGAGGAACACGGCGAGCAGGAGGGAGAGGAGCTTGAGCCCCGGGTTCCGCCGGAGCGCGTCCCGCAGCTCGCGGTTGGTCGGGAGACGGAGCATCCGGCGCCACGGTGCGGTGGGTCGGATCGGCCCCGCGCCGGGGTCGGCCGGGGGTGACGAGGGGCGGGGGCGGAGCGCGCGCAGCCGCACGTCAGCCCACCAGGAGCCGCTGCAGCGTCGTGCGCAGCGTGGGCGGGTCCACGTCGCGCGTGATCTTGCCCTCGCGCACGAGCGACACCGTGCCGTCCTCCTCCGACACGACGACGGCCAGCGCGTCGGTCTCCTCGGTGAGGCCGATCGCGGCCCGGTGGCGCGTGCCGAGGGTCTTCGAAACGGCGGGGTTGGTGGTGAGCGGCAGGAAGCAGCCCGCCGCCGTGATGCGCCCTTGCTGGATGATGAGCGCCCCGTCGTGGATCGGCGAGCCGGGCATGAAGAAGCTCGTCAGCAGCTCCTTCGAGGCGCGCGCGTCGAGCCGGGTGCCGACCTCGATGTACTCGTTCAGGCCGACCTCGTTCTGGAGCACGATGAGCGCGCCGATGCGGCGGGCGGCCATGGTCGTGACGCCCTTCACCAGCTCCTCGATCGCCTGCCCCTGCGCGATGCGGTCGGCGGGCGAGAAGAGCGGGCCCGTGCCGACCTGCGTCAGCGCCCGGCGGATGTCGTTCTGGAAGATGATGAAGACGAAGATCAGCGACCAGCCGAGCAGGTTCTGGAGCAGGATGTGCGTGGTGTAGATCTCGAGCTGGCCGGAGACGAAGTAGATGCCGTAGACGACCAGCAGCCCGATCAGCATGGGCACGGCGCGCGTGCCGCGGATCAGGTTCATGCCCGCGTAGAGGACGACCGAGAGCAGCACGATGTCGACCGCGTCCTGCCAGCGGAGCCCGAGGCCGTTCATCCCGCGGCCACCCCCTCGGCGACGCGCACCACGTCCCGCATCGGGCCGACGTCGTGGACGCGTACGAGCCGCGCCCCGCCCGCCACCGCGAGCGCCACCGCCGCGGCCGTGCCGAAGAGCCGACTCTCCGTCCCCCGCCCGCCGAGGAGCTGCCCGATGAAGCCCTTCCGCGACACGCCCACCAGCACCGGATACCCGAGCGCCGCGAGCACGTCGAGCCGGCGGACGAGCGCGCAGTTGTGGGCGACCGTCTTCCCGAAGCCGATGCCGGGGTCGACGAGGATCGCGTCGGGCGCGACGCCGGCCGCCTCGGCGGCGCGGGCGCGCGCGCCGAGGAAGGCCGCGACCTCCGCCACCACGTCCGTGTACTGCGGCGCCTCCTGCATGGTCGCCGGCGTCCCCTGCATGTGCATGAGGACCACCGGCACGCCGGCCGCGGCGCAGAGCGGGAGCATGCCGGGGTCGAGGCGGCCGGCCGAGACGTCGTTCACGACGTCCGCGCCGGCGTCGAGCGCCCGGCGCGCCACCACCGCCTTGGTCGTGTCGACCGAGAGCGGCACCCGCACCGCCGCGCGCACCGCCGCCAGGACGGGGAGCAGCCGCGCGAGCTCCTCGTCCTCCGGGACCGGCGTGGCCCCCGGGCGGGTCGACTCGGCGCCCAGGTCGAGCATGGCCGCCCCCTCGGCGACCATGGCCACCGCCGCCTCTGCGGCCCGGGCGGGATCGAGGTGGCGGCCGCCGTCGGAGAAGGAGTTCGGGGTGGCGTTGATCACGCCCACGAGTGCCACGCGGTCGAGGGCGAGCGGGCCGGAGCGCGTGCGCAGCACGAGCGCGCCGGGGGCGGCCGCCGGGTGACCCGAAGCGGGCTCAGGCCGAGGCGGCCGCCGCGCTCCGGAGGCCACCGTTCTGGGTCCCGAACTGGCGCAGGATCTCGTCGATCTCGGCGCCGTCGATCGACTCGCGCTCGAGGAGCGCCTCGGCCATCTTGTGCAGGACCTCGAGGTTGCGGCGCAGGAAGAGCTTCGCCCGCTCGTAGGCCTCGAGCATGATGCGCCGCACCTCGGCGTCGATCTGCACCGCGGTCGACTCGGAGTAGTCGACCTTCTGCGTGAAGTCGCGGCCGAGGAAGATCTCCTCCTCCTTCTTGCCGAAGGTCATGGGGCCGAGCTTCTCACTCATGCCCCACTCGCACACCATCTTCCGCGCCAGCTCCGTCGCGCGCTCGATGTCGTTGCCGGCGCCCGTGGTCATGCTGCCGAGGACGAGCTCCTCGGCCGCGCGCCCGCCGAAGAAGACCGCGAGCTGCCCCAGCAGGTGCTCGCGCGAGTAGGTGTGGCGGTCGTCGAGCGGGACCTGCTGCGTGAGCCCGAGCGCCATGCCGCGCGGGATGATGGTCACCTTGTGCACCGGGTCGGCTCCGGGGACGAGCTTCGCCACCAGCGCGTGGCCCGACTCGTGGTAGGCCGTGATGCGCCGCTCCTCGAAGCTGATGATCATCGAGCGCCGCTCCGAGCCCATCATCACCTTGTCCTTGGCGATCTCGAAATCGGACATGTCGACGCGCTCCTTGTTCTTGCGCGCCGCCAGCAGCGCCGCCTCGTTCACCAGGTTCTCGAGGTCGGCGCCGGCGAAGCCGGGCGTCTGGCGGGCGAGGAGCTCGATGTTGACGTTGTCCGCGATGGGCACGCGGCGGGTGTGGACCTTGAGGATGCCCTCGCGCCCCTTCACGTCGGGCCGCGACACGACCACGCGGCGGTCGAAGCGCCCGGGGCGGAGCAGCGCCGGATCGAGGACGTCGGGCCGGTTGGTGGCGGCGATCAGGATGACGCCCTCGTTGGTCTCGAAGCCGTCCATTTCGACGAGGAGCTGGTTCAGCGTCTGCTCGCGCTCGTCGTGACCGCCGCCGAGGCCGGCACCGCGATGCCGTCCGACGGCGTCGATCTCGTCGATGAAGATGATGCACGGCGCGTTCTTCTTGCCCTGCACGAAGAGATCGCGGACCCGCGATGCGCCGACGCCGACGAACATCTCGACGAAGTCGGAGCCGGATATCGTGAAGAACGGCACTTTGGCCTCGCCGGCGATGGCGCGTGCGAGCAGCGTCTTGCCGGTGCCCGGCGAGCCGACCATGAGCACGCCTTTGGGGATCTTGCCGCCGAGACGCTGGAACTTGCCTGGATCCTTGAGGAAGTCGACGATCTCGACGACTTCTTCCTTGGCTTCCTCGACGCCCGCAACGTCGGCGAACGTCACGTTGACCTGATCCTCGCCGAGTAGCCGCGCGCGGCTCTTGCCGAACGACATTGCGCCGCGGCCGCCGCCCGCGCCTTGCATTTGGCGCATGAAATAGAGCCAAACGCCGATGATCAAGAGAATCGGGAACGAGGAAATGAAGAGCTGCAGCAACAGCGACTGCTGTTTCGGCGCGCTGGCCTCGATGCGCACGCCCTTTTCCTCGAGCTTGCCGATCAACGGGGTGTTGTCCGTCTCCGGATTGTAGGTCACGAACGCCTCGCCGTTGCGGCGGCCGCTGATCGCCTTGGTCTCGTTATCGAAAACGACCTGCTCGACCGAACCCTCGTCGACCGCGCTCAAGAATATCGAATAAGGGATCGTAGGAACTCGCTGACTGCTCGTGCCGAAGCTGTTGATGACGGACAACAGCACGACCGCGATGACAATCCACAGGATGACGTTCTTTGCCAAATCGTTCAATGCCTTACCTCACTTCGCGTTGCCGCCCCATGACCCTACTACATCCCATGCTGTCTGGCCAGCAGATAGATCTCGCGGCTCTCCGGGCGGGACGCCTTGGGCTTTATGAGCCGCGTCTTGGCGAACTTCGGTCGGACCCTGCCCACGAGCTCGTCGAATCCCTCGCCTTGAAACAGCTTGATCAGGAAGTCGCCGCCGCGATTCAGGCTCTCTTCGGCGAACAGCAACGCCTCCTCGGCGAGCGCCAGATGTCGTGGCTGGTCGATCGCGTTGCTTCCGCTTAAGTTTGGGGCCATGTCTGACATTACAAGGTCGGCGCCTCGATCCCCGAGCGCGCTCTTGACAGCAGCGAGGACCTCCGGCCGCATGAAATCGCCGGTCACGAGCTCGACGCGCGGAATCGAGTCCATCGGCAACAAGTCGACGGCGAGAATTCGCCCGCTCGCGCCGACCTTCCGCGCCGCGTATTGGCTCCACCCGCCCGGCGCGGCGCCGAGATCGACGCATACCATGCCGCGCCGGATGAGCTTCTCGCGCGCGTTGATCTCGTCGAGCTTGAAAACCGCGCGCGAGCGCCAGCCCTCACGGCCGGCACGCTCGACGTAGGGGTCTCTCTCCTGACGCCTGCGCCAGCGGCCACTGGAGGCGCTGCGGCGGGTCATCGAGAACGGCGACTCATCGAGCTAAATGTACTTGACTTCGGCGATCTCGTAGGCGCGCGTGCCGCTCGGCGTCGCCACCTCGACGGTCTCGCCGGCCCGCTTGGCAATGAGCGCGCGCGCGATCGGGGAGCCGATCGAAAGCAGGCCCTGCTTGATGTCGGCTTCGTCCTCGCCGACGATCTGATAGCGCGCCTCCGTGCCGTCGTCGACGGCGATGAGGCGAACCGTCGAGCCGAACACGACGCGGCCGCTCGATCGCAGCTTGGTGACGTCTATGATCTCCGCATTGGCGAGCTTCGCTTCGATGTCGCGGATACGCGCCTCCATGAGCCCTTGCTGCTCCTTGGCCGCGTGGTACTCCGCATTCTCCTTGAGATCGCCATGCGCGCGCGCCGTCGCGATCGCCTCGACGACTTTCGGGCGCTCGATGCTCTTCAACAGCTTGAGCTCCTCCCGAAGCTGCTCCGCGCCTCGGGCAGTCAGCGGTACTTTGGTCACAACGGGGCCTCCGCGTGTAGATCCTGGAGCCGGTTGATCACCACATTGTCGAGATAATCGAGCGCGTCGCAAGTCGCCCGCGCGGCCGCGAGCGTAGTGTAGTACGTGACTTTGTGGTGCACGGCTTCGCCGCGAATCGAATAAGACTCGCGAATCGCCTGCTTGCCTTCCGTCGTGTTGACGATGAGGCTGATCTCGCGATTCTTGATCATGTCGACGACGTGGGGCCGCCCTTCACGCACCTTGTTCACGCGGCGGCAGGCGACACCGCCCTCGGCAAGCGCCATCGCCGTTCCGCCGGTCGCCACGATCTCGAAACCCCGGGCCACGAGTGCTTTGCCCAAGTCCACCGCCCCGGGCTTGTCGCGGTCGCGCACGCTGATGAACGCCGTGCCCCGTCGCGGCAAGTCGACACCGGAGCCGAGCTGCGCTTTCGCGTAAGCTTCGCCGAAAGTGCGGCCGGTGCCCATAACCTCGCCCGTCGATTTCATCTCCGGGCCCAAGATCGGATCGGCCTCGGGAAACTTGATGAACGGAAACACCGATTCTTTGACGGCGAAGTACGGCCGCTGTGCCGGCGCCACGACGCCTTGCTCCTTCAAGGTGATGCCCGCCATCGCCTTGGCGCCGATCTTTGCATACGCCTGACCCGTCGCCTTCGAGACGAACGGGATCGTGCGCGACGCGCGCGGATTCACCTCGAGCACGTAGATGATGCCGTTCTGAATCGCGAACTGAGTGTTCATGAGGCCGACCACTTTGAGCGCCATGGCGAGCTCGCGCACCTGCTCGGCGAGCTGCCGTTGCAGATCCGCGCTCAGGTTGTATGGCGGCAGCGAGCATCCGGAATCCCCCGAGTGAATGCCCGCTTGCTCGACGTGCTGCATGATGCCGCCGATGATGACCTCGTGGCCGTCGGCGACGGCATCGACGTCGACTTCTATGGCAACGTCCAAGAAGCGATCGAGCAAGATCGGGCTCTCGTTGGACACGCTCACGGCCTGGTGCACGTAGTCCTTGAGCTCTTCCTCACCATAGACGATCTCCATCGCACGGCCGCCGAGCACGTACGACGGCCGGACGACGAGGGGATAACCCACTTCCTTGGCGAGCCGAATGGCGTCCTCTTCGGTACGGGCCGTGCGATTCGGCGGTTGCTTGAGCTCAAGGCGATCGACGAGCTTTTGAAACCGCTCCCGATCCTCGGCGAGATCGATCGAATCGGGCGACGTGCCGATGATCGGCACGCCCGCCGCTTCGAGATCCCGCGCGAGCTTGAGCGGCGTCTGCCCACCGTATTGGACGATGACGCCCTTAGGTCCTTCCTTGTGCACGATCTCGAGCACGTCCTCGAGAGTCAACGGCTCGAAGTACAGGCGGTCGGAAGTATCGTAGTCGGTGGACACCGTCTCCGGGTTGCAATTGACCATGATCGTCTCGAACCCGGCGTCCTTGAGCGCGAACGCGGCGTGCACGCAACAGTAGTCGAACTCGATGCCTTGACCGATGCGGTTCGGTCCGCCGCCGAGGATCATGATCTTCTTGGCCGCGGTCGGATTCGCCTCGCAGTCCTCCTCGTACGTCGAGTACATATAGGCCGTGGTGCTCGCGAACTCGGCGGCGCAGCTGTCCACGCGCTTGAACACGGGACGGATGTCGAGCCGGTACCGTTCCTTGCGGACGGCCGCTTCCTTGAGGCCGATGAGGCTCGCGATGCGGCTGTCGCTGAAGCCTTTGCGCTTGAGGCGGCGGAGCGCCTGCTCCTTGAGCGCGGCGCGGCCGCTTGCTTTCGTATCCGCCTCGGTCACGACGAGATCGGCGATTTGCCCCAAGAACCACGGGTCGATCTTCGTGAGCGAGGCAATCTCGTCGAACGGCATCCCGAGACGAAAGGCGTCGGCGATGTACCAAACCCGGCGGCTGCCGGCCATGCTGAGCTCACGGCGCAACTTCGCCCAATCTTCGTCGTTGTCGACGCGCTCGAGGATCGGCGTCAGGCCATCGACGCCGATTTCGAGCCCCCGCAGGGCCTTCTGCAGCGATTCCTGAAACGTACGGCCCATCGCCATGACCTCGCCGACGGATTTCATCTGCGTCGTGAGCCGGTCCTCGGCCTGCGGAAACTTTTCGAACGTGAAGCGCGGAACCTTGGTCACGACATAGTCGATCGTCGGCTCGAACGAGGCCGGCGTCGCGCCGCCGGTAATCTCGTTCTTGAGCTCGTCGAGCGTGTAACCGATGGCGAGCTTGGCCGCGACCTTGGCGATCGGAAAGCCGGTTGCTTTCGACGCCAGTGCCGATGATCGCGATACGCGCGGGTTCATTTCGATGATGAGCAGGCGCCCGTCTTCGGGATGCACGGCGAACTGCACGTTGGACCCGCCCGTGTCGACACCGATCTTGCGCAGCACCGCGATCGAGGCGTTGCGCATCTGCTGATATTCCTTGTCCGTGAGCGTTTGTGCCGGCGCCACGGTGATCGAATCGCCGGTGTGCACGCCCATCGGGTCGAAGTTCTCGATGGAGCACACGATGATGCAGTTGTCGCTCTTGTCCCGCACGACTTCCATCTCGAATTCTTTCCAGCCGAGCACGGACTCCTCGAGCAAGACCTCGGTGGTGGGCGATTGATCGAGACCGCGCGTCACGATGTCCTCGAATTCTTCGCGGTTGTACGCAATGCCTCCCCCGCTGCCGCCGAGCGTGAAGGAAGGGCGCACGACTGTCGGAAAACCGATCTCGCCCTGCACTACCCAGGCTTCCGCGAGCGAGCGCGCGATGCGCGCGCGCGGTACGGCGAGACCGATGTCTTGCATGGCATTGCGAAACCGCTCGCGGTCCTCGGCCATGTCGATGGCCTCGCGCGATGCGGCGATGAGCTCGACGCCGTAGCGGTCCAGGACGCCTTCACGCACGAGATCGAGCGCGCAGTTCAAGGCCGTTTGTCCGCCCATCGTCGGCAGCAACGCCGACGGCCGCTCCTTCTCGATGATGCGCTCGACCGTGCGCCAGTCGATGGGCTCGATGTAGATCGCATCCGCGCTCGACGGATCCGTCATGATGGTCGCCGGGTTCGAGTTCACGAGAATGACGCGATAGCCCTCTTCCCTGAGCGCTTTGCATGCCTGCGTGCCCGAATAGTCGAACTCGCACGCCTGCCCGATGACGATCGGCCCCGCGCCGATGATGAGCACGCTCTCTAGGTCGTCGCGACGCGGCATCCTAGTAACCTATTTTCTAGTAATGTCATGTAATATATTGTATTTAAGATGCTTTCTCAGATACAACGTCTTGTCGCCAGGCGCGCATGGCGGCAATGAAGCGATCGAATAGCGGCCGCAGGTCGTGCGGTCCGGGGCTCGCCTCGGGATGCCCTTGAAACGAGAACGCCGAGTGATCGAGCACTTCGATGCCCTGCAGGCTGCCGTCGAACAACGAGCGGTGAGTCGCGCGCACATTGGCCGGCAACGTTTTCTCGGCCACCTCGAAGCCGTGGTTCTGCGTCGTGATGATGACCCGCCCCGTCGCTAGGTCGACGACGGGATGGTTCGCGCCGTGATGTCCGAACTTCATCTTCTCGGTCTTTGCACCGGTCGCGAGGCCGAGCAGTTGGTGCCCGAGGCAGATCCCGAACACCGGTATGCCGAAATCGAGTACCGCCCGGATCATCGTGATCGCGTAATCGCAAGGCTCGGGATCCCCCGGCCCGTTCGAAAGAAGCACGCCGTCGGGAGCCAACGCCTTGACTTGCTCCGCCGTCGTCGTGGCCGGCACGACGGTGATACGGCAGTCGCGATCCGCAATGAGCCTCAAGATATTGCGCTTGATGCCGAAGTCGAAGGCGACGACGTGGAATTTCGCGGCACGCTTGGCATAGATCGACTGGCGCTCCGGCCAGATGCTGCCCTGCTTCCATTGGTACGGCCCTTTGGTCGTCACGAGACGCGCCAGATCCATGCCCTTGAGGCCGGGGAATTTCTGCGCGGCTTTGTGCGCTTCCTCGACCGTCGCGTCCTTGCCCGTCAAGATGCAGCCGGCTTGCGCACCCTTCTCGCGAAGGATGCGCGTGAGCTTGCGCGTATCGATCTCGGCGACCGCCACGATTTGGTTGCGCTTGAGAAACTCGCCGAGGCCGATCTCGGCACGCCAACTGCTCACGATGTTCGATAAGTCGCGGACGATCAAGCCCGCCGCAAAGGCCTTTTGCGACTCGAAATCGTCGGAGTTCGTGCCCACGTTCCCGATATGCGGGTAGGTGAGCGTAACGATCTGTCGGTAATAGGAGGGATCGGTGAGGATTTCTTGATAGCCGGTCATGGCGGTGTTGAACACCACCTCGCCGAGCGTCCGGCCCAACGCACCGACGGACACGCCGCGGAACACCGTTCCGTCCTCGAGCACCAGTATCGCCGGCTCCACCACGCTGAGCTCCTAACCGCGCCTCGCATAAACGAAGCGGGATGACCGCAAGGCGTGCAACTCATCCCGCAGGACAATCACATGAATCGAGGGCTCAGGACGACATTGTAGCGCGAGCGTCACGCCGCAATCCACACGCGCCGGCCAATTCTCCTTGTTGTAGGAGCGTTGCTCGCGATTCTTCGAAGATCGCGAGCGAAGCTCGCTCCTACAGAGAAAAGGCGGATCGCGGGCGACGCCCGCTCCTACACGGGGTCGCTCAAGCCGAGCACATCGGCCATCGTGTAGAAGCCCGGCGCGCGCCCGGCCACCCAGCGCGCGGCGCGCAAAGCTCCGCGCGCGAACGTCTTGCGGTCGAGGGCGTGGTGGCGAAACTCGAGTTGCTCCTCGGGCGCGATGAACATGACCGCATGGTCGCCGACGATGTTGCCGCCGCGCACGACCGAGAAGCCGATCGTGCCTGGAACGCGGGGCCCGATCTGCCCGTCGCGGCTGCGCACGGCGAGCTCCTTGAGCGTTCTGCCGCGCGTGGCTGCAACGGCTTCGCCGAGCGCGAGCGCGGTCCCCGAGGGCGCGTCGACTTTGTGGCGATGATGAGCTTCGCTGATTTCGACGTCGTACTCCTCGCCGAGGGCACGGGCGGCGCGGGCGACGAGCGCCATGAACACGTTGACGCCGACGCTCATGTTGCGTCCATACACGAGCGGGATGTGATGCGCGGCCTTCTGCATGGCCGCGTGGTGCCGCTCCATGAGCCCCGTCGTGCCGACGACGAGCGCTGCCCCGGCAGCTTCGCAGGCACGCACGTTCGCCTCGAGCGCCTCGGGCAACGTGAAATCGATCGCAACTTGCGCGCCGTGGAGCGCCTGCTTGCGATCGTCAGTCAGCGGTACACCCGCGCTCGCAACACCCGCATTCTCGCCTGCGTCGCGGCCGAGCAGCGGATCGCCGGGCTCCGTCAGCGCGCCGGAGAGCGTCATGTCCGCCGCTTCGACGATCGCGCCCACGAGGGCTTTGCCCATGCGACCCGTCGCGCCGAGGATAGCTACCTTGATCAAAGCTCACGCTCCCATGCGTTCGAAAAACTCCTTGACGCCGTCGAACCAGGACCGCGCGCGCGGCGTGTGCTTTGCCCCACCCCCGCGGATCGACTCGTCGAAGGCGCGTAAGGTCGCCCGCTGCTCTTCCGTCAGATTCACGGGCGTCTCGATCTGCACGCGACAGAATAGGTCACCGACGCCGCTCGCGCGAACGGTGCGCACGCCTTTGCCGCGCACCCGAAATACGTTGCCGGACTGCGTCTCGGGAGGGATCTTGAGGACAACGTGGCCATCGAGCGTCGGTACTTCGACCGACCCGCCGAGCGTCGCCGTCGCGAAACTCACGGGTACCTCGCAGCTCAAGTCCTGTCCGTCGCGCACAAAAATCGGATGTGGCTTGACCGCAATGTCCACGTAGAGGTCGCCCGGCGGCCCGCCGTTGCGCCCGGGCTCACCCTCACGCGACAACCGGATGCGGTCGCCGCTGTCGACGCCCGCGGGTACCTTGACGGCGAGCGTGCGCTGACGGCGCACACGCCCACGCCCGCCGCAATCGCGGCAGGGCGTCTCGATCTTCCTGCCGGCGCCTTGGCAGCTCAAGCACGTCTGCTGGATCGAAAAGAACCCCTGTTGGACGCGGATCTGTCCCGTCCCGCCGCACGTCGAGCAGCGCACGGGCGCGGTGCCGGGCTCGGCGCCGGAGCCGGTGCAGCGCTCGCACTCTGCGTGCGCAGCAATGTCGATGTTGATCGAGTCGCCGCGGACGGCCTGCTCGAGCGTGAGCTCGAGCTCGTAGCCGAGATCGGCGCCACGGAACACCTGATTGCGGCCGCCGCGGCGTCCCGTTCCAAAGATGTCGCCGAATACGTCGCCGAAAATGTCGTTGAACGCGTCGGCCGTGCCGAAGCCCCCCGTTCCGCCGCGACCGGCGTCGACGCCGGCGTGGCCGAACTGGTCATAGGCAGCGCGCTTTTGCGCATCCTTGAGAACGTCGTAGGCTTCCTTGGCCTCTTTGAATTTGTGCTCCATCCCCGGATCGCCCGCATTGCGATCCGGGTGGTATTTCATGGCCAAACGCCGATAGGCCTTCTTGATCTCGGCCTCGCTCGTGTCGCGCGTGACCCCCAGGACCTCGTAAAAATCAGGCTTGGACATGCGTCGCTAGACTCTCACATAGACAATGGGGCGCGCCGTGACGCGCGCCCCAGGACGATCCAACCCCAGACCCCCTTATTCCCCCGTAGGAACGAGCTCCCACAAATGCCCCATCGCGAGCAAAGCTCGCTCCTACACGTCCTTCTTGTCGTCCCCCTTGACCTCTTCGAACTCCGCGTCGACGACGTTGTCGTCGCCCGGCGCGCCGCTTTCCTTCGCGGCGTCACCTTGAGCTCCCTGCTTCTCCGCATAGGCCTTCTCGGCCATGCCGGCCGAAGCCTCGCTCAACGCCTTGAGCTTCGCCTCGATCTTTTCCTTGCTGTCGCCTTTGCTCGCTTCGCGGAGCTCGCTCAACGCGGACTCGATTCGGGCCCGATCCTGGCTCGGGACCTTCTCGCCGAGCTCGCCCAGCGTTTTCTCCGTTGCGTGCGCCAATGCATCCGCCTGGTTCCTGACCTCGGCAAGCGCACGGAACTTCGCGTCCTCGGCGGCGTGCGCTTCGGCATCGCGAACCATGCGCTCGACCTCCTCGTCGCTCAAGCCCGAAGACGCCTTGATGACGATTTTCTGTTCCTTGCCCGTCGCCTTGTCCTTGGCCGACACATTGAGAATGCCGTTCGCGTCGATATCGAACGCAACCTCGATCTGCGGCAGCCCACGGGGCGCGGACGGTATACTCGTGAGATCGAACCGTCCGAGCGACTTGTTGTCGCTCGCACGAGTGCGTTCACCCTGCAACACATGGATCGTCACGGCCGTTTGATTGTCTTCGGCCGTCGAAAACACCTGATGCGCCTTCGTCGGGATCGTCGTGTTCTTCTCGATGAGCTTGGTCATCACCCCACCCAGCGTCTCGATGCCGAGAGACAGGGGCGTCACGTCGAGCAGCAAGACGTCCTTGACCTCGCCGGCCAGCACGCCGGCCTGAATCGCGGCACCGACGGCAACCGCTTCATCGGGGTTGACGTCGCGGCGCGGCTCCTTGCCGAAGAGCTCTTGGACCTTCTGTTGCACTTTCGGCATGCGCGTCTGCCCGCCCACGAGAATGACGTCATCGACCTCGGCCGTGCTCAACGATGCGTCCTTCAATGCCGTGCGGCAGGGCGCGATCGTGCGCTCGATCAAGTCCTCGACGAGCGACTCGAACTTCGCGCGCGTGAGATTCATCGTCAAGTGCTTCGGCCCGCTCGCATCGGCCGTGATGTACGGCAGATTGATCTCCGTCTGCTGACGCGAGGAGAGCTCGACCTTGGCCTTCTCGGACGCCTCTTTGAGGCGCTGCACGGCCAGCGGATCCTTGCGGATGTCGATGCCGCTCTCCTTGAGAAACTCCTTGGCGACGTATTCGATGACGCGGTTATCGAAGTCCTCGCCGCCCAAGAACGTGTCGCCGTTCGTCGCAAGGACCTCGAACTGATGCTCACCGTCGACCTCGGCGATCTCGATGATCGAGATGTCGAACGTGCCGCCGCCCAAGTCGTAGACGGCTATTTTGCGGTCTCCGCGCTTCTTGTCGAGACCGTAAGCCAGCGCAGCCGCAGTCGGCTCGTTGATGATGCGTTTCACCTCGAGGCCCGCAATCTTGCCGGCATCTTTGGTCGCCTGGCGCTGCGAATCGTTGAAATATGCGGGCACGGTGATCACGGCCTCGCTCACGGTCTCGCCGAGGTAGGCTTCCGCGGTTTGCTTCATCTTCATGAGCACGCGCGCGGATATTTCCGGGGGCGCCATTTTCTTGCCGCCGACCGTGACCCATGCGTCGCCGTTGTCGGCCTCGACGATCTTGTAGGGCACCATGCCGATGTCTTTTTGGACGACCTCGTCCTTGAAGCGCCGGCCGATGAGCCGCTTGATGGCGTGGAGCGTGTTCGTCGGATTGGTCACCGCCTGGCGCTTGGCCGTTTGTCCGACCAAAATTTCGTTGTCCTTGGTAAAGGCGACGATCGACGGCGTCGTGCGATCACCCTCGCTGTTCTCGATGACTTTCGGCTCGCCGCCTTCCATGACGGCAACGCAGGAATTGGTCGTGCCTAAGTCGATGCCGATGACTCGTCCCATGATCTACACTCCGAATTCAAATGAGTTGATGCTGTCCCCCTAATGGGGGAAATCCAAAGATAATTCAAGGCACCTTGGCCACGATGACGCGCGCCGGACGCAACAACCGATCGTGAAGCTCGTAGCCTTTTTGCACGACCTCGACCACGGTGTTCGGTTCGGCCGTGGCGGAAGGCTTGAGACTCATCGCTTCGTGCTTGGTCGGATCGAACGGCTCGCCGTGCGGATCGATCTCCTTGACGCCGGCCGCTTGCAGCGCCTCATCGAGCAGGCGCAGCGTCGCCCGTTCGCCCTCGAGAATCGTCGCGATGTCCAACGTTGCCTCGGTATCGGCCGCGAGGGCCAGAGCCGCCTCGAGGCTATCCCGAGCCGGAAGCAGGGCGCTCGCGAGGCGCTCGGCACCGAACTTGCGCGCGTTCTCGAGCTCGCGCGCGCTGCGCTTACGTGTGTTGTCGAGGTCCGCGACCGCGCGCAGGTACTTGTTCCAGTTCTCTTCGGCCACGGCGCGAGCTTCCTCGATATCGGGCACTGGCGCCGTATCCTGCGGCTCGACCGCGGTATGGCCGGTCTCTCGCTCGTCGGGCGGGACGTCTTGGTGCACGAATGGGCCTCCACATGCGGGTGTTGGGGTTTTTATGGGGGCTGCCGCGAGTATTTCAACGGCGCCGCACGGGCCGATGCACGGCGGGGCTAGTTCTTGGGCTTGAGGGCGCGCCCGAGCAGCTTGGCCGTCAAATCGACGATGGGGATGACGCGCTCGTATGCCATACGCGTCGGCCCTATGACTCCGAGCACGCCCATCGTGTCGTCGTCGGCGAGGTAAGGGGCGGACACGATACTGTAGGCATCGAGCACTTTATAGCCCGACTCGTGCCCGATGAAGATTTGCACGCCTTCGGCGTTCAAGCTTTGATCGAGCAAATGCAGGATGTCGCGCCGCTGGCCAAAGGCCTCGAACAGCTTGCGGAGCTTGTCGACATCCGCAAGCTCCTCGACTTCCATGAGATTGGTCTCGCCGGCCATGACGAACTCGGCGTCCGGCTCGGCCGTCGGGAATATGGCTTGGGCGAGCTCGATCGCCGCCGTCATGAGTTGGTTCATCGATTCGCGGGTTTCACGCAACTCGTTGAGCAATTGACTCCGAACCTCATAGAGGTCGCGGCCGCGGAACTGGGCCGTCAAATAGTTGGCGGCCTCACGTAGCTCCCGCTCGGCAAAATCGCGCCGCACCGACAAAATCTTGTTCTGCACCTCCGTCTCGTTGACGACGACGATCGCGAGCACGCGGTGGCCGGACAGCGGCAAGAACTCGATCTGGCGCAGCGACATGTGGGCCCGCCGCGGTACGGTGACGACGCCCGCGAGCCCCGTGACGGCCGACAACAGGCTGGAGGCCGACAAGGCGAGCGCCTGCGGATTGCCTCCCGCTTCGCTCAAGCGTTCCCGAACGAGCTCGATATCCTGGCCCGTCGGCGGCCTGAAGCGGACGAGCGTATCGACAAAGAACCGATAACCCTTGTTCGTGGGCACGCGTCCCGCCGAGGTGTGCGGCGACTCGATGAAACCCAGATCCTCGAGGTCGGCCATGATGTTGCGAATCGTGGCGGGGCTCAAATCCAGGCCCGAATCGAGCGACAGCGTCCGCGATCCCACGGGGCTTCCTTCACGGATGTACCGATCGACCAGCACGCGTAACAGGTGCTGGGCACGTTCATCCAAGCTCTCCCAGGTTTTGCTGCTCGCCATAGGCTCAGGCTGTGATAACGTACACCTCGGATCACAAGGGTGATCGGCACGCTAGCAACCGCCCGCCCGGACTGTCAAGAACTCGAGACCCGCAACCCAACGAGCCCCGACTCCCTTCGGCATGACCCGGAAGTTCAAGAAAATCGGCCTGTGGGGACGACTGTCCGAGGCCAACGTCGCCGATCCCGCACTGCAAATCAGCACCCATCTCAGAGAGCTCGGCCTCGAGGTCTACACGGTCTCACAAACGTCTCGCGTGAGCGCGCTGCGCAGCGTGCCACGACTCTCGCAAAGCGAGATCGCGAAGCGCGTCGACCTCCTCGTCGCGATCGGCGGCGACGGGAACTTGCTGCGCGCCGCGCGCCGTGCCGCCGAGCACAACGTCCCGCTACTCGGCGTCAACCGCGGACGCTTGGGCTTTCTGACCGACATCTCTCCGGATCACATGCTCGAGGCTATCGACGCGATCCTCGCGGGCGATTACCTCGCGGAGGACCGGCAGATGCTCGAGACGACGCTGACGCGCGGCAAGGCGCGGGGGCAAACGATGTATGCGCTCAACGACGTCGTGCTCCAGAAAGGCGACTCCGGGCGCATCATGGAATTCGTCACGACCGTCGACGGCAGCCATCTCAACACGCACGGCGGCGACGGTCTCATCATTTCCACCGCGACCGGCTCGACCGCCTATGCTCTCTCCTGCGGCGGTCCGATCATTCAGCCGGACGTGGACGCGCTCGTGATGATTCCCATCTGTCCGCACACACTGAGCGACCGGCCGCTCGTGCTGCGCGGATCGAGCAAGATCGAGGTCAAGATGGTTCCGGGCAACGATTACCGTGCGCACGTCGCTTGCGACGGCGACGATCTCGGCCGCTTGACCGACGACGCGACGCTGCACGTCGGCGCGGCGGAACGGCGCGTCACGCTGCTGCACCCGCGGGACTATAACTACTACGAATTGCTGCGCTCGAAGCTCAACTGGGGTCGTGCCAACCGGGCCGAAAAGTAGTGCGGCGCGAAGCTCCGGCATGCTCACGCTCATCCGAATAGCGAATTACGCGATCATCGACGAAGTCGAGGTCGAGCTCGAGCACGGCTTCAGCGTCATGACGGGCGAAACGGGCGCCGGCAAATCCATCCTCGTCGACGCGCTCGGCCTCGCGCTCGGCGACCGCGCGGATTCAGGCGCCGTGCGCGCGGGCGCGAAGCGCGCCGAGGTCAGCGTCGTGCTCGAGCTTCCCGAGGGCCACGGAGCGACGCTATGGCTTCGCGAGCGCGAGCTCGACGACGGCGATACCTGCACGTTGCGCCGCCTGATCGGTGCCGACGGCCGGTCGCGCGCCTTCGTCAACAACCAGCCCGTGCCACTCGATGATCTACGGGCGCTCGGGGCGATGCTCATCGACATCCACGGCCAGCACGCGCATCAGTCTCTGCTCAACACTCCGGCGCAACGAGCGATTCTCGATGCGAACGGCGGTCTCACGGAGCTCGCGGCGCAAGTGGCGGCCGCTTTCAAGACTTGGCAAGACGCGGCAGCACTCTACGACGACCGGCAGGGACGATCCGCGGATCGCGAGGCTCGGCTCGAGCTCAAGCGTTTTGAGCTTGCGGAGCTCCGCGAGCTCGGGCTCGAGCCCGGCGAAACGGAGCGGCTGCACGGCGAGCGCGGCCGCCTCGCCAACGTCGATCGCCTGCTTCACGGCATCGACGCGGCCCTCGAGCAAGTCTACGAAAGCGATCAGGCGTCGGCGTATGCGCAGATCGCACAAGCACGGCGCGCGCTCGAGGGCCTCGTCGAGCATGACGTCGAGCTCCGCGGCGCGGCCGAGCAGCTCGCGCGCGCCGAGATTGAGCTCAGCGACGTTGCCGCGGGACTCGTCCGGTACCGCGAGCATCTCGAGGCGGACCCGCAACGGCTCGAGTACCTCGAGACACGGCTCGCAAAGATCCGGGCGCTCGCACGCCGACATCGCGTCGACGAAGCGCAGCTCGTCGACGTTGCCGTGAAGCTCGAAGCCGCCGTCGATGCGCTCGACACGAGCGCCGAGTCGCTCGAACAGCTCGCCGCCAAAGTCGCGGCGGCCGAGAAGAGTTACTTCGACCTCGCCGGCCGGCTGTCGCAAGAGCGCAAGCAATGCGCCGCGGCGCTCAGTGAGGAAGTGTCGGCGCAACTCAAGGAGCTCGGCCTGCCGAACGGCGAGTTTCTTGCCGTGCTCGAGCCCAAACCGAAGGAACGCGCCGACACCACCGGTATCGACCGCGTCGAGTTCCAAGTGCAGTTGAACCCCGGTCAGCCATTCGCGGCGATCGCGCGAGCCGCGTCCGGCGGCGAACTCTCGCGCATCAGTCTCGCGCTCGAGGTCGTCGCGACCGATGCATCAACGATTCCCACGTTCGTGTTCGACGAGGTCGACGCCGGCATCGGCGGCGGCGTCGCGGAGATCGTCGGGCGCCGTCTGCGCCAAATCGCCCGCCGCCGCCAGGTATTGTGCGTGACCCACCTGCCGCAAGTCGCAAGCCAAGGCGAGCACCATCACCGCGTCACGAAAACAACGGACGGCAAGACGAGCCGTATTCACGTGCATGCGCTGTCAGCCGACGAGCGCATCGAGGAATTGTCGCGCATGCTCGGCGGGGTACAGATCACCGACACGACGCGCGCGCATGCCGCGGAAATGATGCGGAGCGCGGCGAGCTAGGGTCTCTTTGGGCGCACGTAGAGCACGAGGCTGTGCTCTTGGATTTCGTAGCCGTGCTCGGCCGCGATCTCCCCCTGTAGCCGCTCGATCCGCTCGTCGCGGAATTCGATCACCTTGCCGGTCTCGAGGCACACCATGTGATCGTGATGCGTGCGGTCGGCGAGCTCGAATACTGCTGTCCCCCCTTCGAAATTGTGCCGGCTCACTAGCCCGGCCCGCTCGAATTGCGTGAGGACACGGTACACGGTCGCAAGCCCGAGCTCTTCACCGGAATCGATGAGCGCCCGGTAAATCGCCTCGGCGCTCATATGTCTCTGGCTACTGCGTTCGAGAATGTCCAAGACCTTGAGTCGCGGCGACGTGATCTTCAATCCCGCCTTGCGGAGGTCTTTTTCTTCCACGGTCCACCCGCTCTGGGCTAATCGGTTATGATGCGCGACTCATTATGGACCAGAGATGAGCTGCCCTCCACTGTGAAGGCTCGATCGGTGAATTGCGGCGGGACGCCGCTCCTACGGCGCGTCGCCGTGCTGCTCGCTTGCTGCATCGTCGAGGCGTGCATCTATCGCATAAATATTCAGCAAGGCAACGTCATCGAGCAGGAAGCGGTCGACCAGGTGCAAGTCGGCATGTCACGCAGCGCCGTGCAGTTTCTGCTCGGCACGCCGATGGTCGCGGACTCGTTCCATGAGGAGCGCTGGGACTACACCTATTATTTCCGCCAAGGACGGTCGCGCAGCATCGAGCGTCGCTGGCTCGTGGTCTACTTCGAGGACGACCGAGTCGTGCGCATCGAGCGCGATCTCACCCTGGCGCCCCCTTCTTAGCTCCCCCCATGACCTTGCCGCTCGCGGCCAGCACCCGCCGCATGGTGCGCGGATCGACGTTGAGCGGCCGGCATATTTCGACGCGGTCGCCCGGCTCGAGCCGGCGCTCGGGGTCGACACGGGTGCCGTGGATGCCGAGTACTCGCTCGTGCCGCGCGATCGCAGGATAAGCATCGAGCAACCCCGAGAGATCGACCGCGCGCGCCGCCGTCATGCCGGGCGAAAACCGCACGGTCACGATGCGTTGCTCGGCGGCGGTCGCATAGACGACCTCGACCGAAGGCTCTCGGCTTTCCTCAACCATACACGTGCTCCGCGCGCCGCACGAACGCCTTCATTTGCGACCGTGCAACCTCTTCGAAGACGGTTGCGAACACCACGCCGAGCGGGGAATGACTCACTTCATAATCGAGCACTAGCTCGACATCGGCGCCGCCGTCGGCCGAATCCGCGAACTTCCAAGCGCCCTCGAGACGCCGCAACGGCCCGGACTTGAGCGTAATCCCGATTCGATGCGGTCGGTCGAGCGTGTTGCGGGTCTTGAAGGTCTCGTAGAAGCCGCCGAGGCCGATGTCGAGCGCAGCATCGACCGTCCCCTCGCCGCTCACCTCGACACGCGCGCCGCGGCACCAATGGAGGAATTCGGGATATGCTTCGACGTCGTTGACGAGATCGAACATTTGGGCGGCGGAGTATGGGACACGCGCATGGCGTCGAATGTTTGGCATCGGGCTTTCCATTCTAGGATCATTGCCCGGCCATGGCCAAGCCCGCGAAACGCTCACCGAACACGATTGCGCAAAACAAGAAGGCGCGTTTCGATTTCTTCATCGAGGAAAGCTTCGAGGCAGGGTTGGTGCTCGAAGGCTGGGAGGTCAAGAGCCTGCGCGCAGGCCATGCGCAACTCACGGAAAGCTACGTGACGCTACGCAACGGCGAAGCCTGGCTGCTCGGCGCCCACCTCACGCCGCTAAGCACGGCATCGACGCACGTGCATCCCGATCCCACACGCACGCGCAAGCTCCTTTTGCAAAGGGACGAGATCGATCGACTCACAGGGCTCGTCGAGCGGCGCGGCTATACGCTCGTCGCGTTGGAGCTCTATTGGAAGAATGGCAAAGCCAAGCTCGCCGTGGGGCTCGCGCGCGGCAAGAAACAGCACGACAAGCGCGCCACCGAGAAGGACCGGGACTGGGAACGCGACAAGGCGAGAGCCCTGAAGAGCCGTACTCACTGATGTAGGAGCGAGCTTCGCTCGCGATTCTTGGTCGCGCCGGGGAGGAAGAATCGCGAGCGAAGCTCGCTCCTACGTGAGAGCGGTGCCCTTGTTTTGGGGCGTATCTGCCCTAAACTAGAACCGTTACTTGGGGGCGACATGGCTTCGACGTGGGTCGCGAAACCTTCAGGTGCATGCCGAGGTGCAGATTACCTCGTGAAACCATCTGCAAACCTATAGTTGCCAACGACGACAACTACGCACTCGCCGCCTAAAACCCGGTAGGGTGCCGTCTGACTGGAGCCGTGCTTGTGCGTCCAGCGTCCTTCGGGACACTCAGGCGTCATAGCTCACAAGATCGCGATGAGGTAAGTCCGGGACCGAGTCGCTAAGATCCTAACGGAATCGCCGTCAGTGCGCCCTGTCCGTCGGGTTGCTGCCGGTTAAAACAATCGACTGACTAAGCATGTAGAGCCTGGGGCGGAGGGCTTGCGGACGCGGGTTCGATTAACGCAATGGTCGCCTTTGCCCGCGAGGGCAGAGTGATAACGGGGCTCATTCGGTGAACCCTGCGGTCATTCAGCAATGAATGACCTGGCAACGCCGAGGGGTGCAGGAAGGCCAACTTCCTTCGCCCTGTAGAGACTCATAGACCGGCTGACGCGCTTTCGCGCGCAGAGCCGGTACTAGGATTCGGATGCACTAAGGTCCGAATAACACGCCCCGCTCCTGAACATCGAGACGTCGGTGCAACAGGAGAAGGCATAGTCCAGCCCGTCTCGAAAGGGACGGAACGGCTGTCCCGCCGCCTCCACCAACGTCCCTCTGGCCGAAATGGCCAGAGGGGCTCCCTCGATCACGGCCTGGAGGTGCGCTCAATGCGCAGGTACAAGGAAGTTAGCTCGCTGTCGCCGGTCGATGCCGCCTATATCGCCGGACTCGTCGACGGCGAAGGAACAATCACGTTGAGCCGCAAGCACGCAGGCGACGGACGGCAGTTGGTCGTGAGCATCAGCAACACCGAAGCCGCCCTTCTGGAATACGTATTGCACACAGTCGCAGCTGGAAAGATCACGCGGAAAAGGACGATGAAGCCTCACCATTCCCCAGGGTTGACTTACGCGATCTGGAACCGCCAGGCATTGCGTCTGCTCTTCCAGATTGAATCATTCCTCAGATCGTACAAGCGCCTGCGGGCGCGGCTTGTGCTCGACAACTACGTGCGGCTAACTCCGCGGAACGGGAAATACACGCCCGCGATCCGCGCCGAGCGAGCACAACTTGAAGCAACTCTGCTCGCTACGAAGACGTTCGGCAGGGAGACCCCGGCCGGGTCTACAGCTTTGCGGCCGTGAACGGCGTCGGATTGCCCGACAGAAACATCGTGCCCGTGAGCGTACCGTCGGCGCCGATCTCGGCCTCGTAGTCGACGCGTCCGGGATTGCCGTTGAACACGACGTCATATCCCCATTTCGCGCGCGCCCCATCCACGACGCCGATGAGATCGGACGGTGGAATGCCGTCGACCTGCGGCCGGCAGCTGCCGGAGAGCGCGTTGCCGGCCTGAGCCAACGTGCATTGCACGACCACGGGTGCGCCGCCAACGCTCGAGTCGATCTTCCACGTGCCCGAAAGATCCGCTGCGAGCGCGGGAGCCGCCGCCACCGAGCCTACGCACACGAGTAAAACGTTCTTCATGACATCCCCCTGGGGCTAATTGAGATCGGGCGTTTGCAAGAGCGGCGCGTGCCATGCCTTATTGCGCACGTGCGTGCGCGATCGAATGCGCCAACCCTCGGCCGTCTTCACGTAGACGTCTTCGTAGCCGCCATGGCGCGCCACGCTGCCCGGCCCTTCCATGCCGAGCTGCACGAGGTAGATGCGTCCCGTAGCGCCTTCGGCCGTCGCCGTGATCTCGTGGTTCAGCATGAGATGGCTCCAGTCGGTCCAAACGAGCTTCGTTTTGCAGCCGCGCGAGCCTCCGCCCACGAGCTCCGCGAGCGCGTCGCGGCCGCGCGCCAACACGCGTCCGCCTTGGCTGAAGCCCAAATCCGAGTTCTTGTCGATGAACACGCCGTCGGCCGTGAACAGGTTCGCATAGGCATAGCCGTTGTCGGCACAAGTGTCGATCCCGTACGCGTAGCGGTTGATGAGCTGCGTGATCTCGTAATAGTCGAGAGCCGTGAGCTCACGATCTTGCGCAGCGGCGGAAACGGGCCACGCGCCGCTTGCCGCTGCAAGGACGACCAAGCACAGGACCGCCGCCGGCGGCACGAAAGGCTTCGCGTTCTGCATGGAATCTCCTCGAAAGTGACAGAGCCGGAGTCTAAGGATTAATGTCTACACGTGATTTACCGAGTCGGCGCGGAGCTCCTCGTCATCATCCATCTCGCGTTCGTCGTATTCGTCGTCTGCGGCGCGCTCCTCGTCCTCTACCGGCGGTGGATCGCGCTCCTGCATGTGCCCATGGCGCTCTGGGGCGCCGCGACGGAATTGCTCGGCATCGTTTGCCCTCTGACGCCGCTCGAGCAGAGATTGTGGCGCCTGGCCGGCGAAGCCGGTTACGAGAATGGCTTCATCGAGCA
>DATCIQ010000260.1:0-3221 GCA_036507635.1 Gammaproteobacteria bacterium | reverse complement strand
TACGTCGTTTGCAATGCCGACGAGGGAGATTCCGGCACCTTCGCGGATCGCATGATCATGGAATCCGATCCGTTCGTGCTCATCGAAGGCATGACGATCGCAGGGCTCGCCGTCGGTGCGACACAAGGCTACGTCTACGTGCGCTGCGAATACCCGCAGGCGATCCGCACGCTGCAAGCTGCGATCGAGGCGGCGCGGGCGGGCGGCTACCTCGGCAACAACGTCGCGGGCGGCGGCCGCGCTTTCGACCTCGACGTGCGCGAAGCGGCCGGCGCCTATATCTGCGGCGAGGAGACGTCGCTGCTCGAGAGTCTCGAAGGCAAGCGCGGCATGATTCGATTTCGTCCGCCGCTGCCGGCCGTCAAGGGTTTGTTCGGCCGGCCGACGATCGTCAACAATGTAATTTCGCTCGCGACGGTGCCGATCATCCTCGACAAAGGCGCCGACCACTACAAGAGCTTCGGCTCCGGTCGCTCGCGCGGCACCTTGACGGTGCAGCTCGCGGGCAACATCAAGCGCGGCGGCCTCGTCGAGATCCCCTTCGGCCGGACCTTGCACGATTTGTTGTACGAATTCGGCGGCGGCAGCGCGACGGGGCGCCCGATCCGCGCCGTCCAGGCCGGCGGTCCGCTCGGCGCGTACGTTCACCCCTCGCAGTTTGCGACACCGCTCGATTACGAGGCGTTCGCCGCCATCGGCGCAATGATCGGACACGGCGGGCTCGTCGCTTTCGATGATACCGTCGACATGGGCGAGCAGGCCCGGTTCGCGATGGAGTTTTGCGCCGTCGAATCTTGCGGCAAGTGCACTCCGTGCCGCGTCGGCGCCGTACGCGGCGTCGAGGTCATTGACAGAATCCGCTCGGGTGTCAAAGAGAAGGAGAACCTGGATCTATTGCGCGATTTGTGCGACACAATGGTCAGCGGCTCGTTGTGCGCGCTCGGCGGGATGGCTCCGTTCCCCGTTCTGAGCGTCCTGAATCATTTTCCCGAGGACCTCGGCGCGTCCGCTAGAATGGCGCCGGTTGGAGAGTTGCGATGAGCACAGATTTCAAGCCCTATCAGCGCGCCGACGATTTCGGCACTCCGGTGAGCGCCTCGAATCGCGAGGTCAAGCTCACAGTCGATGGCGAAGAGGTGACCGTTACCGAAGGCACTTCGGTGCTGCGCGCGGCCGCGGTGGCCGGCATCAACATTCCCAAGCTCTGCGCGACGGACAGTCTCGCGGCTTTCGGCTCGTGCCGATTGTGCTTGGTCGAGATCGAAGGCGCGAAAGGCCTGCCTGCGTCGTGCACGACCGAGGTCCGCGACGGCATGAAGGTCAGAACGCAGAGCCCGAGGCTCGCCGACATAAGGCGAAACGTCATGGAGCTCTACATCTCCGACCATCCGCTGGATTGCCTGACGTGTCCCACGAACGGCGACTGCGAATTGCAAGACATGGCGGGCGCCGTGGGCCTGCGCGAAGTGCGCTACGGCTACGATGGCGCCAACCACTTCGACGCCGAGAAAGACAAGAGCAATCCTTATTTCACGTTCGATCCGACGAAGTGCATCGTGTGCTCGCGTTGCGTGCGCGCCTGCGAAGACGTGCAGGGCACCTATGCCCTCACGATCGACGGGCGCGGGTTCGCGTCGAAAGTCGCCGCGAGCCAAGATCAACCGTTCCTTGACTCCGAGTGCGTGTCTTGCGGTGCCTGCGTGCAGGCCTGCCCCACGGCGACGCTGACTGAGAATACCCTGATCGAAAAAGGCACGCCGGAGCACTACGTCATCACCACTTGCGCCTATTGCGGCGTCGGCTGCTCGTTCCGCGCCGAGATGAAAGGCCAAGAAGTGGTCAAGATGATGCCGAACAAGGACGGCCACGCCAATCACGGCCACTCCTGCGTCAAGGGCCGGTTCGCTTTCGGCTATGCGACGCACAAGGACCGCATCAAGACGCCGATGATTCGCGAGACGATTCACGAGCCGTGGTGCGAGGTCACCTGGGACGAAGCCTTTACCTTTGCGGCGCGCAAGCTAAGGGGCATCCAAGAGAAATACGGCCGCGACGCCATCGGGGGCATCACTTCGTCGCGTTGCACGAACGAGGAAACCTACCTCGTGCAGAAGCTCGTGCGCGCGGCGTTCGGCAACAACAACGTCGATACCTGCGCACGAGTCTGTCATTCGCCTACAGGCTACGGCCTCAAGGCGACGCTCGGCGAGTCGGCCGGCACGCAGAACTTCGATTCCGTCATGAAGGCCGACGTCATCGTGGTTATGGGTGCGAATCCGACGGACGCGCATCCCGTGTTCGCGTCGCAAATGAAGCGTCGGCTGCGTGAGGGCGCGAAGCTCATCGTCATCGATCCGCGCGCGATCGATCTCGTGCGCTCGGCGCACGTCGAAGCCGACTATCATTTGCCGCTCAAGCCCGGAACCAACGTCGCGATCATCAACGCGATCTCGCACGTCGTGGTCGCGGAAGGACTCGAGGCCAAGGAATTCATCGAGCAGCGTTGCGATCTCGATGCCTATGAGGACTGGCGCAAGTTCATTCTCGACGAGCGCAACTCGCCCGAGGCCATCGAGGAGGAGACCGGCGTCCCGGCCGAGACGGTGCGTGCCGCGGCGCGTCTTTATGCGTCGGTGCCGAATGGGGCGATCTACTACGGCCTCGGCGTGTCCGAGCACAGCCAGGGCTCGACGACGGTCATGGGCATCGCGAACCTCGCCATGGCGACCGGCAACTTGGGCCGTGAAGGCGTCGGCGTGAACCCGCTGCGTGGCCAGAACAACGTGCAAGGCTCGTGCGATATGGGCTCGTTCCCCCACGAGCTCCCGGGCTATCGGCACGTGTCCGATCCCAAGGTGCGGGAGATGTTCGATAAAGAGTGGGGAGTTGAGATCGGCGCCGATCCCGGCTTGCGCATTCCCAACATGTTCGACGCAGCCGTCGCGGGCGAGTTCAAGGGGCTATACGTCCAAGGCGAGGACGTCGCGCAGTCGGACCCCGACACGCAGCACGTGACGCATGCGCTGTCGTCGCTCGAATGCATGATCGTGCAGGATCTGTTCTTGAACGAGACCGCCAAATTCGCGCACGTGTTCTTCCCCGGGTCCTCGTTCCTCGAGAAGAACGGCACGTTCACGAACGCCGAGCGCCGAATTTCGCCGGTACGCAAAGTCATGGAACCGCTCGCGGGGCTCGAGGATTGGCAGGCTACGCAGGGTCTT
>DATCIQ010000259.1:0-3635 GCA_036507635.1 Gammaproteobacteria bacterium | reverse complement strand
TACGTCACGGTGCCCACGAGAACACCTTCGGGCGCCGCGCTCGCGTCCGGCGTCTCTTCCGCCGGTTGGCAGCCGCCGAGCGCAGCTGCCGCGAGGAACCCGACCCAGAGAGTGCTCACCGTCGTTCTTCGGTAAGTCATGGCCGCGACCTCCTGCAGGTTGTTTTCCGATCTCAGGATAGCGCGCCCGGTCCCCTCTCTCCACGCCCGCCGACGGCCGCCGGCGCCCTCCGCGGAGGCGTCTCTTGAGAAACTACTTTAAGTTTGTTCAGGATCCGAGCTATTCCGCTGCAGTATGAAGCGCAAGAAGCGAAACGATATCAGCGCGAGCTCGATGCGCTCGAGCAGAAGGCAGCGTAGCCGTTCTGATCGCGAAGGTTAAGGGAGTAGCCGCCTTGTGGGGAACTCATGACCGCACGAATTCCTGCAGAGGCCCGAGATCATGATTGTCGGCCGCCTGCAGCGCCATAATGTAGCGCGCCCGCAGTTCCGAGGCCCCGATTAGGCTATCGCCGCCCCAGCTAAACCGCGCGCGCCCTAGCCATTTCAGGAGCAGGTCTGCGGCGAGCCGAGCATGGCGGCCATTGCCGTTCGGATAGGGATGAATCCAGACGAGTTTGTGATGGAAACGCGCCGCGATTTCATCGGGCTCGTACGTATCGTGTCCTATCCAGTAACGGCAATCATCGAGCAATTGTCGAAGTTCGGTCGGTATGCGGTAAGCGTCAACGCCGATATTCTTGCCGCTGGTTCTGTATTGACCGGCCCAGCGCCAGACATTGCCGTACATTCTCTTGTGCAGGTTATTCATAAACCCCTCACCGAGAACATCGCGGTTGCGTGCAAAGGCCCAGTCCTCGGCTTCCAGTATGTTCGCCTGCTCGGCTTCATTGAGCTCGCCGCGCAGAGTTATATAGGACGGAATCAGTCCTTCCCGCTCTTCCACACTCAGCGGTGTTCCTACGTCATCGTCGGGCCCGAGCGCGTCAGTCATTCATCTTCCCAAAGCGCCGAGCCGGGCCGGTCGAGAAGTGTTTCCACCGACCTCTCCAAGTGTTCCCGCCCATCACCCTCTTCCACGCGCTGGTTTTCCAGCGCCATGCTGTGGCTGATGGAGCGCAGCCGTTTCCTTGCGAGCTCGCGGGCGCGGTCCTGGACCAACACTTCGAGGGGTTTTCGCGGAACGAGGGCATAGACCAACCGGCAGTCGAGTGCCGTCGCGGTCCGTTCCAGCGATTCCAGCGTGATGCTTCCGGACGTTTCGGCCTTCTCGAACCCGAGCGCGGTGGGCTGGCTGACGCCTAGCCGCTTGGCAAGCTGCGCGGTCGTCATACCGAGCGCCTCGCGGATCGCCTTGATCCAGCCGCGCGGCGGACGCTCCAATCCAGCTGAAGATCGTAATATATTGAGACGCTTATCGAGTTGTCTGCGGGCTGTAGCCCTTTCCTGAGCGCGCATGGCGATAGCCTATAGCCTATGGAGCTGTTCACTGAATATAGTCTATATGCTATAGAATAGCGCCGCAACGATAGCTTATAAACTATCAATAACGCCCTCCGCGGAGGGCTGTGTCGTCCGCCCGCGCGAAGCCGCAATCCGCGCCCGCGATCACGTTCTCGCGCCGGTTCCCTCACAGGTCCCATGCATGGGACGTCGCGCCCGATATCGGAACCACCCGGATCGGGAAGTTGCGTCGCTTCGAGACGCTCGGCCCTGACAAATCAATCGGTTGAGCCACGCGGCGGCGATGGCACGTTCGATGCAAACGTGAGGATATCCGCGTCAGGAACCGAGGACGACAATGCTATCGAGTCTCTGGAACGACGTTCGATATTCGGCGCGCGCGTTGGCGCGCAATCCCGGCTTCGCAGCCGCGGCGATCGTGACGATCGCGCTCGGCGTCGGCGTCAACACTGGTATCTTCACCGTGCTGAACGGCGTGCTCTTTCGCGATCTGCCGGCGCCGGACGCGCACGAGCTCGTCGCTATCCAGCAGACGCTCGAAGGCGTGCCGCATCGCGAGGGCGGCTTCGAACGCGGCCCCTTCTCGACCGCGGAGTACCGGTTCTACGCCGAGCGCACGCAGACGCTCTCCGGCATCCTCGGCCACTCGGACCCAACGCAGACGACGCTCGGCGGGGAGTCACCGCAGCAGATTCTCGGCACGATCGTCACTTGCGATTACTTCGACGTCTTGCAGCAGCCGCCCGCGCTCGGCCGCGGGCTCACCGCGCAGGATTGCGAAACCGGCGCGGACCCCGTCGTCGTGCTCGCGCATGACCTCTGGACGACGACGTTCGAGGCGGACCCGCAAGTCGTCGGCCGCACGATCGAGCTCAATCGGCAGCTCTTCACTGTCGTCGGCGTAGCGCGCGAAGGCACGCACGGCGGCTTCGGGGTCTACAGGACTGCGTACTTCGCGCCGATCTCGGCGCAGCCGCTGCTCTTGCCGAACGAGAACACCTACGACAACGACAACAGCAGCTGGCTCACCCTCGTCGGCCGGCGTGACGCGAGCCTCGACCAGGTGCGCGCGGAGCTCGGCGTCATCGCGGCGCAGCTCGACAGCCAGGAGCCCGGCCGCACGACGACCGTGCACATCGAGCGCGCCACGCCGCTCGGCATGTTGGGCTTCCTCCGCCCCATCCTGTTGACTGTCGCGAGCGTCGTGATGGCGCCGTTCGCGCTCGTGCTCCTGATCGCCTGCGCGAACGTCGCAAATCTCCTGCTCGCGCGGGCGACCGCGCGAAGCCGCGAGATCGCCGTGCGCCTCTCGCTCGGCGCGAGCCGCGCGCGCGTGATTCGGCAGCTCCTGACCGAGAGCCTGCTAATCTCGGCCGCAGGCGGGGCCCTCGGCTCCGTGCTCGCGCTCTGGTCGTTCCAGGGGCTGATTGCGTTCGCGCTGCCGACGTTCTCGCCCGTCGGCGTTCCGCCGTTGTTCGTCGACGCGAGCCCCGACGTCCGTGTGTTGGCGCTCACGTTGGCGCTCACGTTCGGCACCGGAATACTGTTCGGCCTCGCACCGGCGTTGCGGATCTCGAAACCTGACCTGCACACGGCGATCAAGCAGGACGCGTCCAGCACCGGAAGCCGGAGAGGCGGCCGGCTCCAGGGCACGCTCGTCGGGGCGCAAGTCGCCATGTGCCTGGTGCTCATGATCGGCGCGGGGCTCATGCTCCGCGGCCTGAACGCGACGCAGACGATCGATCCGGGCTTCGAATATCGCAACGTCGCCGTGGCGTCCTACGACTTGCGAGGCGGCGGCTACGATCCGGCGGAAGCCGCCGTGTTCCAGAGGCGGCTGCTCGAGGAGGTCAGCGCGCTGCCCGGTGTGGAGGCGGCCGCGCAGGCCGTGCTCGAGCCGCTGCGCGCCGACAGCGAGTCCGCGGCGATCCGTCTGCCGAGCCAGGACCGAAGCGAATTCCGCATCGTCGATTTCAACGGCGTCACCGCCGGATACTTCGACCTCGTCGGGATCCCGATCGTGCGTGGACGCGCGTTCGAAGATGCCGACATGACGGATGCGTCGGTCGCCGCGATCGTCACCGAGGCGACCGCGCGCAACCTCTGGCCGAGCCAGGATCCGCTCGGCCAGACGGTGGTCATGGCCGTCGGGCCGGATCAGGAGGTGGCGCT
>DATCIQ010000258.1:0-4985 GCA_036507635.1 Gammaproteobacteria bacterium | reverse complement strand
CTTGAGCGCGACGGTCGGCCATATCGGCAACGACTTGTTTCTACTCACGCCCGACGCACCGCTCACGCCGACGCACAGCTGGCATCACTACTTCCGCGAGATCGGCGGCGACTTCGCCACGATGGCGGCGATATTGTTGATCCTGTTCTCGGCACCGCGCTTTCGTACGCGCGTCGCATGGTGGGTCATGTTGATCCTCATGATCGGATTCTATGCGCCGTTCTGGGTCGGCACGCCGTTCATGGCCGAGCTAGGCGCACCGAACCGCGATGCCGAGATCAACCACCTCGGGATGGCAATCCCGGCGTTGCTCGGCTGCTTTCTCGCGTGGCGGCACTTCCGCGCCGGCGAGAGCGGCTGGCGAGACTAAGGACGGCGCGGCCGCGCCGTCGAGCCAACTGATTTCGGCAGCTCGGCAGCCCCAATGGCTTGATCCGCCGCGGCTGGAGCCACGACTCCCTGCAAGTCGGTCACGTAATTACTGTCGTCGGCGTGCGTGCCAGGGACGGCACGCCGAGGGGTGCCGTGCGCACGATCACGTTGTCTACGGGTGAAGAGCTCTTCGGCGCGCAGAATGAGTCGAGATAACACCTGCTGAGCACCCCTCCGCGTGTATGGACTCCTCCTCGTTTGCAACGGTCCTGATGTCCGGCAAAGGATCGACTGCTTACGTGTATCCGGTCTTTGAGTCGTGCGCATTGGCACGGGACCATGATGGGCTATTCGCGCGCTGACTCCCAAGCGGAGGGGCGGGTTCGTGAGCCCTTCGCGGAGGCCGGGTTTTGCCAGCGCCGGTCCGACCTGTGTGCCGTCAATCAGAACCATTTGCAATCGCCTAAACTCGATCTCCCGTAGTTGTTACGATGCCGCCGCGAGACGCGCCTCGTAGGCCATGTCGTGTCGTATCAGTGCCCAGGCCATGCGTGCGGTCTTGCCCGCGAGCGCGACCGCGACGACATTGGTATGTCTTCGCGCGAGCAGCTTTTGCAGCCAGCGACTGAGCGGGTCGTTCTTGCTGGGTGCGGTGCGAACGACTGCACGAGCGCCGTGGACCAGCAGTTGGCGCAAATACGCGTCGCCGCGTTTGCTGATGCCGAGCAGCCGTTCCTTGCCGCCGCTGCTGTGCTGCTTGGGCGTGAGCCCCAACGAGACCGCGAAGTCGCGACCGCGACGAAAGGCTTCGCCAGTGCCGAGCGCGGCGACCAGCGCCGTCGCCGTGATCGGGCCCACGCCGCGCAGCTCAAGCAGGCGTTGCGCGGCCGGATCGCTGGCGGCGATCGAGGCAATCTCCGCGTCGAGCTCCGCGATGCGCTGGTCGAGCCGCCGCAGGTCGTCGGCGAGCCCCGCTACCAGCCGGCGGAAGCGGTCGGTCAAGCCGTTCTCCCCGTCTTCGAGCCACTCCGGCAACGCCCGCCGCAGCGCAGCCAGTTGAACCGGCGCGACGAGGCCATACTCGCCGACCAAGCCTCGAATCTGGTTCCCTTTGCTCGTCCGTTGGCTGACGAGCTCCGACCGCACCCGGTGTACGGCCTGGATATCCTGCTGCTCGACGTTCTTCACCTCGACAAACCGCATGCTCGGTCGGCTCATCGCCTCGCAGATCGCCGCGGCATCGTTCCGATCCGTCTTGTTGCTCTTCACGTACGGCTTCACGAACTGCGGCGCCATGAGCTTGACTCGATAGCCGTGCGCTCCTAGCGCCCGAGCCCAATGGTGGGCGCCAGCACAGGCTTCCAATCCAATCTCGGCGCCAGGTTCGACTCGTTTGACGAGCTCCCTTAGCCACGTCGCCCGCCTCAAGCTGCGTTGCCACACAGGCTGCTCCTCCGCATCGACGCCATGCACCTGAAACACGTTCTTTGCCAAGTCCACGCCCACTCGCATAACCTTCATCTTGGATTCCTCCTCGCCCCTGACTAGTACTTACATCCACTAGTCTGGCACCTAGATGCCGATTCGTGGGTGAGGAGGAGTCCATCCCATTGGAGGGCTCTGCAGGGGATCATTGATCTGCGGCGAGCCACTTCCTCGCTTCCAGGACAGCCGGTGAACTGGCCGCCGCGCCTGGCATCTCGGCTAACTCGGTATAGGCACGCCGCGCGGTTGCGAGGTCGCCAGCTTTCTCGGCCGCGCGCGCGAGACCGAGCAGCGACGGCGTCCGCTTCGGTGTCCTGAGCAGCGATCGCTCGAACGCCGCGACAGCTTCGCCCGGCCGGTCCGAGGCAAGCAGGACCTCGCCGTAAAGCTCGTGCGCGGGCTTGATCGGGTCCGGTGGACCCGAAGGCGGCGCCATTGTGCGCTCGATCTCGGCTGCGTCCCGCGCGAGGCGGACGGCGTCGTCGTGCTCGCCGCGTGCGAGACTCGCGAGCGCGGCGACCTCGTTCTCGAGGATCGCGACGGCCTGCGCACGATACGCGTTGCCTTCCGCGGCGATTCGTTCGCGCATGCGCTTGAGCTCGGCCGCCACGGCATCGGCCGCGGCGACGTCGCCGAGCTTCGCGGCGCTCGCGCCCGCGATGAAGAGCCACGGGCTGCCGCCGGATTGCGCCATGGCCATGCCGGCCATCGCGTCGTGCGCGGCGTGCTCACCGCCGATCTCGAGCGGGATGTGCTCCCACTGCTCGGTTTCGAGAACATAGCGCGCGCGCATGCCGAGGTACCCCTCGCGAATACCGGCGTTGCCGGGATTGCGCTCCATCGCGGCGCGCGCGAGCTCGACGTTCGCTCGGGCGCCGTCGAATTCGCCGAGCATCAAGTTTGCGTAGCTGAGCCACGACAGCGTGTGAAAATCTTCGCGGCCCTCCGGCTGACCGCCTACCTGTTGGCGCTGAACGGCATCATCGACGAGGACGAAGTCATGAACGCGCGCACGCTCGCGCGTGTCGAGATGCCGAACCGCGACGGCTTCATCCTCGCGTATCCGCAGCGGTCGAACTGACGAAAGTGAGCGTGCCGTACACGTATCACCTCGTCCCAACAATCTTCGCCTCGACGGTTTCTCGAGGACGACTCCGGAGCGCCACGCGAGCTAGCATGCTCGGTCCGTGCTTGCAGTCGGCGAGCAGATCGAGCTCGCGCCGGTACGCGGGCGACTCGACGTCGTAGATAGCGAGCAACGTGTGGAATAGAGAGTCGTGACTGTAGTCGCGATTGGCGACCTTCTCGAGACACGAGCGCTCGACGCCGGCTCTGGCATAGAAGCCCGGCGATGCCCACAGCAGCATCGGCACTCGGACCTGCTCTTGCGGCGCGAACGCGTACGGAAAGCCGTGCAGATATAGGCCGTTCTCGCCGAGCGACTCGCCATGATCGGAAACGTAAAGCATCGCAACGTCGAAGGCGTCGGCTTGGCTCTGGAGGAAATCGATGACGCTTGCGACGAAGAAGTCCGTATATACGATCGTATTGTCGTAGGCGTTGTTGATGAGCTCCGCGCTGCAATTGCGTAAGTTAGGCAGGTCGCACTCCGGAAGGAACACTTTCGACCACGCCGGAGCATCCGTGTGATACGCCGGGCCGTGGCTGCCGCGCTGATGCAATACGATGAAGTGGTCGCGCGTGCGGTCCGCGACCAGAGTCTCGATGTCCTCGAGCAGGATCTCATCGAAACAGCCCGTGGAGTCGCAATGGCCCGCGTCGGTGCGCGTCGCGAGTTGCTCGAAATGCTCGGGATCGCAAACGGCTTTGCAGCCCGTGCTGTTGTCCTTCCAGTAGACGTCGACGCCGAGACGCTCGAGCGTCAGGAATAGGCTTTCATGCGCGGCCGCGGCCGCGTGACTGAACGCTGCACGGCCCAAGCCGGAAAAAATGCACGGTACCGAATCGGCTGTAGATGTGCCGCACGACGTGACATGGGGGAAATTGAGAACTCCGCGCGCGCGCGTGTAACGATTGGTGTCGCGTTCGTAGCCGTTGAACGAGAAGCGATCGGAGCGGGCGGTCTCGCCAAGCACGAAAACCGTGAGCACGGGTTTGTCATGTCGTGCGAGCGTCGTCGTGCGCTCTGCGGCGAGCGCGATGCGCACGGCGCGATCGGGCGCCCCATCGTCGGCGCGCGCGAGGAACCGCGCGTAGGAATAAAGCGGATAGCCCGGGTTCATGAGCATGCGCGCCGCATGGTGTTGGTGTGCAAAGAAGGATACGGCGCCGTAGTTCGCATACAGCGTTCCGGCCAACACGAGGGCGTTCGCCGCAATCAACGCGGCGCCGGTCGCGAGCCGGCCTTTCCACCGGACGTTGCCGAGCGGCGTGATTGCGAGCACTAACGCGGGAGCTACGCCGAAGGCGAGCAGGTGATAGAAGAACGAGCTCGTTACGAGCGGTGATGCCTCGCGCACCTCGGTTTCGACGACGTTCCTGATCATCGACACGTCGACGACGATTCCGTACTCGCTCATGAAGAAACCAATCGTCGCGGAGACCAACAGCAAGAAGATGGCGGCCGTCTTGAGCACACGCGTGCCGACCGCGAGCGATAGCAGAATGTTGAGCGTGCAGAACATGATCGTGAACATTGCGAGCAAGATGGCGCCTTGATGATCGTCGAGCATCGTTGCGCGCAACACCGACTTCCAAAACGGATCGTTGTCGAAAACTACGATGAATAGCGACACGGCGGCGATGGCAACGGGCGCCGCAACCTGATCGCGAATCCGCATAGAAAACTCTCCGCAACGGGTCCTTGGCCGTTGGACTGCCGCGGCGACGCGGATCGGTCGCCGACCGAATTCATCGGTAGCGCCGTCTAACTTGCTAGCGAAGGACGACGAGAGGCCGAGCCTTGGATACGTTGCGGAAGCCGCGCAAGACGATCGACATCGTCATGCCCGCGTACAACGAAGCGCGCTGCATCGGCCGCACGATCGAGACGCTGTTCGGAGAGCTCGAAGGATCGCGGTACCGATTCGAAGTCATCGTCGTCGACGATGGCAGCAGCGACGAAACCGCCGCCGTCGTCAAGACTTACATCAATCGCTATCCGATCA
>DATCIQ010000257.1:0-7321 GCA_036507635.1 Gammaproteobacteria bacterium | reverse complement strand
CGATGCGCCGCATCCACAATTACATGAAAGAGAACGAGGCGTTCCGAAGCGACGTTGCGGATTATCGAGAGATTCACTTTCCGCCGCTATCGGCGTGGATGGTCTTCACCGACGGCATCAGCCACTCCGTGCTCACGGGGCAATTTGCGCTCGTGACGACGGCGCTCGTGCCGCTCGCTAATTGCCGGATTCCCGGCCTTTCCCCGTACGCGGTTCTGGCGAAGCCCGCGGCTTAGGCTTCGCGCGTCACTGATGCGTCCAGCTGATCAATTACTCATGCGAGAAACCCAAGCAGTGCGCCATTTCGTGCCCGAGCGATGCGGTCGCGCGGTCTTGGACTCGTGACGGTTGCCGCGGCAGGTAGATGTCGCAGACATAGTCGCCCGTTTCTTTGATTAGGCGCAGCACCGAGAAGCCCATCGGCGAGTACGACGAAGCGCTGCGACACCTCGAGATCGCGGCGGAGAAAGTCCGCAGCCACGAAGCAGATGCGGGTTTTTGGGCCCTGAACAACCTCAGGATGAACATCACCGCCGATCCGGCGCTCGAACGTCCGGAATTCCGGGCGGTGCTCAGCGGCCTACGGGGCGATTGACGAACAGGGATCCCCGGCCCGACCGTGCGGCTCGATCGCGATTTGCGGCCGATCGCACCTATCCTTCCGCTCGCAAGTCCGGCCATGTCGTCGCCGAGTGGCGCAGCCCGGCAGTCGGTGCGCTATGCTTGGTCAATGAGCAACGATTCGATCATCGCCGTGGCGCAGCTCGGCGCCCCACCGTGGCCGACCAAGGACCCGTTTCTATTTTGTGTGCACCACGTCGACGATTTTCCGCCCGGTAACGAGCGGCTCGGCCCGGACGCGTCGCTCGCCGGACGCGATATCGGCCAGGACTTTGCCGGCAAGGACGGCTGGCGCATGTACCACGGCGACAAGGTGCCGGGCTTCCCGCAGCATCCACACCGCGGCTTCGAGACCGTGACGATCATGCGCGACGGCTACATCGACCACTCCGATTCGCTCGGCGCGACCGCGCGCTTCGGTCCCGGCGACGTGCAGTGGCTCACGGCCGGCGCCGGCATCGTGCACTCGGAGATGTTTCCGCTGCTCGATCGCGACCAACGCAACCGGTCCGAGCTCTTCCAGATCTGGTTGAACCTGCCGGCCCGCAGCAAGTTCGCGGCCCCGTACTTCATGATACTCTGGGACCGGCAGGTGCTGCGTTATCGAACGACGGATGCCGCCGGTCACGCGATCGAGGTCAACATGACGGCCGGAACGCTTGCGGGCCTGCAACCGCCCGCACCGCCGCCGGATTCGTGGGCAGCGAACGCGGATGCGGACGTCGCCATCTGGACGATCACGCTCGCCGCGGATGCCGAGTGGACGTTGCCACCCGCGCGCGACGCGCGCACCGGGCGCGTGCTGTACTTCTTCGTCGGACCGGCGCTCGAGGTCGCCGACCGCAAGCTCACTGAGCACAGCATGATCGAAGTCCGGGGCGACCGGCCGCTCAAGCTCGCCGCCGTCGGCGGGCCGGCCGAGATTCTGCTGCTGCAAGGGCGGCCGATCGGGGAAACAGTCGCGCACTACGGCCCGTTCGTGATGAACACCCGCGCCGAGCTCGAGCAGGCGTTCGCCGACTACCGCCGGACGCTGTTCGGCGGCTGGCCGTACCCGGTCGACGACCCGGTGTTTCCGCGCGAGCGCGGCCGCTTCGCGCGACATGCGGATGGGCGTATCGAGGAAATCTCGACCTAAGAGCCGAGAATTCGTTATGCCCTGCGCGGTTCTGGCGAAGCCCGCGGCTTAGTCGCTATCATGGCTCGATCCATGCCGCAGATCTATTTCACGCCCAACTTGAGCCGCCATACCGAGTGCCCGCGGAGCGAGATCGCGGCCGCGACCGTCGCGGAGCTGCTCGACCGGTACTTCGAGAAGTGGCCGGACGTGCGCGGATTCGTGCTCGACGATCAAGGAGAGGTCCGTAAACACATCAAGGTATTCGTGGACGGCCGCAACCTGCTCGATCGCGCTCGTTTGAGCGATCCTCTGGATGGGGATAGCGAGGTCTATGTCTTCCAGGCATTGTCCGGGGGCTAAGTGATGAGCGATACCGTGCTCGCTGCGACGCGCAAAGGGCTGTTTGTCATCAAGCGCGCCCGGCGCGGCTGGGAAATCGCTGCGGCCTCGCTGCTCGGCGACCCTGTGACAATGGTGCTCGCTGACGGCGACGGCGCAATTCACGCGGCGCAAGACATGGGCCACTTCGGGGTCAAATTCAAGCGCTCGACGGACGGCGGCGCTACGTGGACCGAGCGCGCCGTGCCGATCTACCCGCCGAAGCCCGAGGGCGAAGAAGACCTCGACCCGACGCGCCGCACACCCGTGCCGTGGAATCTCAAGTCCGTGTGGTCGCTCGAGCGCGGCGGTGCCGACCGCCCCGGCGAGCTTTGGTGCGGGACGATTCCGGGCGGGTTGTTCCGTTCGCGCGACGGCGGCGAGAGCTGGTCGCTCGTCGAGAGCTTGTGGAATCACCCGCAGCGCAAGCAATGGTTCGGCGGCGGCGCGGATTTTCCTGGCATCCACTCGATCCTCGTCGATCCGCGCGACGCGACCGTCGTCCGCATCGGCGTCTCGTGCGCGGGCTTGTGGGTCAGCCGCGACGACGGCGCCACGTGGCAATGCGAAGGTAAGGGCATGCGTGCCGAGTACATGCCGCCCGAGATGGCCATGGAGCCGAGCGTCCAGGATCCCCACCGCGTCGTGCAGTGCCAGAGCTCGCCGGATCACATTTGGATCCAGCATCACAACGGCATATTCCTGAGCACCGATGGCGGCGTGACCTGCACGGAGATCGAGACCGCGAAGCCGTCGAGCTTCGGTTTCCCGGTCGCCGTGCACCCCGACGATCCCGACCGCGCGTGGTTCGTGCCCGGCATCAAGGACCAAAAGCGCTATCCTGTCGACGGCGCGCTCGTCGTCACGCGCACCACGGACGGCGGCAAGAGCTTCGAGATCCTGCGTGACGGTCTGCCGCAAGAGCATGCTTACGACGTCGTCTACCGTCACGGCCTCGACATCGACTCGAGCGGCGACCGGCTCGCGTTCGGCAGCACGACGGGCAATCTCTGGGTCAGCGACGATCAAGGCGCGCACTGGCAGCTCGTGAGCCAGCATCTGCCGCCGATCTATTGCGTGCGCTTCGCGTAACTACATCATGTCCCCGACCGCAACGCTCGCGGCCTATGTCGCGGAAAGCACGATCGAAGCAATCCCCGCCGACGTGCGCGCTGAAGCCAAGCGCGCGCTGCTCAACTATCTGGGCTGCGCGCTCGGCGGCAGCATCGATGCCGCGCTCGATATCGCCATCGCGACGCTCGCGCCGTATTCGGGCAAGCCGACCGCCGTCGTGCTCGGACGCCGCGAGCGGTTCGATCCCCTGCACGCGGCGTTACTCAACGGCATCGGCTCGCACGTGCTCGAGTACGACGACACGCTGCCCAAGAACTATATTCATCCGAGCGTGCCCGTGGCCTCGGCATTGTTCGCGTACGCGAGCGCAAACCCCCTGTCCGGACGCGACCTCGTGCATGCGTTCATCTTAGGATTCGAGGTCGAGTCCCGCATCGGCAACGCCGTCTACCCCGCGCATTACGAAGCCGGCTGGCACATCACGTCGACGACGGGCGTGTTCGGCGCGGCCGCGGCGACGGGTAAGGTACTCGGGTTGACGACGCGGCAAATGATTTGGGCCTTCGGGCTCGCCGCGACGCAGGCCGCCGGCATCCGCGAAATGTTCGGCTCCATGGCGAAATCGTTTCAGCCGGGCCGCGCGGCGCAGAACGGCTACACGGCTGCTTTGCTCGCGCGGGCGGACTTCACGGCCGGCGAGCGCGCCCTCGAAGGCCCGCGAGGGTTCGCGGCCGTCACGGCGCGCGAATTCGATCTCGACAAAGTCACGGCGCGCTTGGGGACGGACTTCGACTTGCGCGCCAACGCCTACAAGCCGTACGCTTGCGGCCTCGTCGTTCATCCCACGATCGACGGTTGCAGTCAAATCCGCGCGCAGCATCGGCCGGACCCCGCGGCGATTTCTGCCGTGCGCCTGCGCGTCGCGCCGCTTGTGCTCGACTTGTGCAACAAAAGCGACCTTGCGCGGGCGCTGGAGAGCAAGTACTCGATCTATCACGCGGCGGCGATCGGTCTTGTGCGGGGCCGTGGCGGCGTCAAGGAATTCACCGCTGAGGCCGTGCGCGACCCGGCGCTCGCGCGCATACGCGCTCTCACGACGGCAGTCCCTGATCCGTCGATCACCGAAGATCAGGTGCACATCGAGGTCGTCATGCAGAGCGGCCAAAGACTCGAGCTCTTCGTCGCGGAATCGCTCGGCAACGTGCACCGCCCCTTGAGCAACGCCGAGCTCGAAGAGAAGTTTCGCGATCTCGCCGTGCTCGCGCTGCCGGCCGAGCGCATCGACGATCTTGTCGAGCGCTGCTGGAATATCGACACGCTCGAGGACGTCGGCGACCTGTGTCGCGCGACAATTCCCGCTACGGACGTGACCCGGCACCCGCGCTCCCGCGAGCTATCGTCCTGACGATGCGCGCACTTCGCGACAAGCTTCGATCGGCGGTTTTGGCGGGTGCGCTCTTCAGCGTCGCGCTCGTAACTATCGGGTGCGCTCGCGACGAGGTCCGGTCCGAGATTCGTATTCCGCTCGGGGCCGGCGGCGTCGGTTTTCTGCCGCTCATGATGATGCGCGAGTTCGACCTCATCGAAAAACATGCCGAGCTTCTGGGCCGCGCGGACTTGCGCGTGCGCTGGATCGACTTGGGCGGCCCCGCAATCATGAACGATGCGCTGTTGTCGGGCTCCGTCGACTTCATCGCCGCCGGACCGCCCGCCTTCCTGACCTTGTGGGACCGAACGCGCGACTCGGTGCAGGTCGGAGGCGTCGCGGCCATGGCGTCGCTGCCGATGTATCTCAACACGCGTTCGGATCGGCTCCAGACGCTCGACGATCTGTCCGATCAAGACAAGATCGCCGTCACGGCCATCAAAGTCTCGATTCCGGCAATCATCATGCAGATGGTGGCTGCGAGTCGTTACGGCGTCGAGCAAGCGGACCGATTCGACCGCCACACGGTCACGATGACGCATGCCGATGCGCTCGTCACGATGCTGTCGGCCGCAGGCGAAGTCAATGCTCACTTTACGTCGCCGCCGTTTCATCAACGCGAGATCAGGAAGCCTGGGATTCGCACGCTTATGAGCTCGGATGAAGTCATGGGCGGAGCGACGACGTTCACGATGCTCTCGACGACGGCGCGGTTTCGCAGCGAGAACCCGGATGCCTACGCGGCCGTGCTCGCGGCGCTCGAGGAAGCGAACACGATGATTCGCGCCGACCCCGCAACCGCGGCACGCGTGCTCATCGAAGCCGACGGCGGCGGCGGATTCACGCCCGACGAGATCGTTGCGGTGCTCGAGGATCCCGACATCGAGTTCACGACGACGCCCCAGAACGTCATGAAATACGCGACGTTCATGCACGAGATCGGCTCGCTCGACCGCTTGCCGGATTCTTGGCGCGATCTGTTCTTCGCGGACATCCATGCCGCGCCCGGCAGCTGAGCCGCTGCTTTCCGTGCGCGGCGTGACGCTGCAGTATCGCAGCGGCGATCAGCTGCTGACGGCAGTGTACCGCGTCGACTTCGATGTGCTCGAATCGGATCGCTTCGTCGTGCTCGGGCCTTCAGGTTGCGGCAAGTCGACGCTGCTCAAAGCCATCGGCGGCTACTTGCACCCCGTCGAAGGCCGGATTCTCTTGAGCGGCACGGCCGTCGTTTCCCCAGGACCGGATCGCGCGTTCGTCTTTCAGGAATTCGACCAACTGCTGCCGTGGAAGTCCGTGCGCGACAATGTGAGCTTCGCGCTGACTGCGAGCGGCAAGTTGCCGGCCAAGCAAGCGGCCGAAAAGGCCATGCATGTCATCGCCAAAGTAGGTTTGACGACGTTCGCCGACAGCTTTCCGCACACCTTGTCGGGCGGCATGAAGCAGCGCGTCGCAATAGCGCGCGCGATGGCGACGGAGCCCAAGATCCTGCTCATGGACGAGCCGTTCGCGGCACTCGACGCCCTGACCAGGGAAAAAATGCAGGAAGAGCTGCTGCGTCTTTGGGAGGACACGAAGTTCACCGTCGTGTTCGTAACGCATTCGATTCCGGAAGCAATCCGCATCGGCAACCGCATCCTGCTCTTGAGCGCTCATCCGGGACAAGTCAAATCCGAGATCAATTGCTCAGGCGACGACTTGCCCGATGCGCTCGGTAAGCGGCTGTCGACTCGTATCCAAGAGATTTTGTTCGACCGCGCCATCGACGAGGGGAGCGCCTACCATGTCTGATGCATCGATCCCAAGACCGGAAATCATGAACGCCATCGAAGCCCGCGATTACGCCGTCGCCGCTGAGCCGCAAAGCGCGTGGCAGCGGCTTTACGCCAACAGCGCATTGCGCAAAGCGTTGCTGCTCGTCGTGCTCGCGCTCGCTTGGGAGATCTACGCGCGCGTGCTCGCGAATCCGCTGCTGTTTCCGACTTTGACGGCCACCGTGACGGCGTTGGTGGCAGCGCTCGTCTCGGGAGAGCTGCCGCGCGCGGCCGGGTATACGCTCACGTTGCTTTTCAAAGGATATGTCGCGGGGCTCGCGATCGCGGCGCTCCTGACGGCGTTCGCGAGCATGAGCCGCTTGGGCGCCGATCTCCTCGAAACGTTGACGGCGATGTTCAACCCGTTGCCGTCGATCGCGCTCTTGCCGCTCGCGCTCATCTGGTTCGGCTTGGGCGACGCGAGCGTGATCTTCGTGCTCGTGCACGCGGTGCTCTGGGCGGTCGCGCTCAACACGTACTCGGGATTTCGGAGCTTGAGCCCGACGCTCAAGATGGTCGGCAGGAACTACGGCCTCTCGAGCGCAGGCTTCATCGCGCGCATTCTGATTCCCGGCGCCTTTCCGAGCATTCTCACGGGCCTCAAGGTCGGCTGGGCGTTCGCGTGGCGGACGCTCATCGCGGCCGAGCTCGTGTTCGGCGTGAGCTCGGGCGAGGGGGGCTTGGGCTGGTATATTTTCGAGAACAAGAATCAGCTGCTGATTCCCGAGGTGTTCGCTGGGCTTCTGACCGTGATCCTGTTCGGTTTATTCGTCGAAAACTTCGTGTTCAAGATCATCGAGGATCGCACTGTGCGCCGCTGGGGAATGGCAACGTAGAAGCGGGTCTTGTAGGAGCGAGCTTCGCTCGCGATTCCAATATTCGCGAGCGAAG
>DATCIQ010000256.1:0-2647 GCA_036507635.1 Gammaproteobacteria bacterium | reverse complement strand
CCTACAAGTCATGACCGCGCCGACGATGGCTCGAGGTCGGTCTACTTGGCGGAGGCTTTCTCCGAGCCGAGCTTGAGGAACAAGAGCGCGCCGGCTGCGAACAGCGAACCGAGCGCCATGATGACCGACACCGTGGGCCGCTCCAATCCGCCATTGAATAGGAAGCCCGCGATGATCGGCGCGAGCACGGACCCGCCGCGGCCGACGCCGATCGCAAAGCCCGTTCCCGTGGCCCGAACGTGCGTCGGGTAAGCGTGCGCGAAAATCGCGTACATGCCGACGATGGCGGCATTCGTCATGAATCCCGCGAAGAAGCAAATGGTGCTCAAGCTGTCGAGCTCGCCGGGCACGATGCCGAAAATCGAGACCATGACGGTGGAGAGCACGAATGTGGCGATCGTGAGCCCCTTGAGGCTGTAGCGCATCGTCAGCAGGCCGAAGACCGCTCCGCCCGTTGCACCGCCGGCCATATACCAGTTGAGCACGCCGGCGGCCGAGGACGGCTCGAAGCCCATGCGCACGACGATATCGGGCACCCACTTCAGGATGTAGTAGAACGTGGTGATGTGCAGGAAGTAGGCAGCCGTGACGATCAATGTGGTGGCAATGAGCCCGGGTGCGAAGATGTCGATGACGGTACGTTTGCGGTCAGCGTCGGAAATCACCGGCAACGAAGCGACAGTGGAATGGCCTATGCGCTTGAGCGTTCGGTTGATTCTCTCGAGCGCGCCGACGGGCTGCTTGCGCGCGAGCCAGTGCACGGATTCTGGAATCAGGAAATAGACGAGCGGGATGAACACGATAGTGACTGCGCACCCGAAGTAGAAGACGGACCGCCAGTCGTAGTTGCGAAGCAATACTGCGACGAACATCCCGCCGACGACCCCGCCGATCGGATAGCCGATCGACATCAACGAGACGCTCAAGTGTTTGCGTCTTGCGTTCGAGAACTCCGCCACACAGGCGTTGATGGCCGCGAGCAGGCCGCCAATACCTAAGCCGGTGAGGACGCGCCACGCCGAGAGTGTGACGAGATCTTTCGCGGTCGTGACCATGAACATGCCGATGGCCATGGCCGTGACGCAACCGAGCATCGTGGGGCGGCGCCCGATGCTGTCCGCGACGCCGCCGAGCAGAATCGAGCCGATCGCCATACCGACGAGCTCCGCGGAGAGCACGAAGCCGAGCGCCGCGCGGTCGATGCCCCATTCCGCGGCGATGCCGGGCGACGCGAAGCTGATCGAGAGCACATCGAATCCATCGAGGGCGTTCAAGCCGATGGTGAGCGCGACGATGACGACCTGCATGACGGTCATCGGCGCGTGCGCGATCATCTCCCGCGGATCGGCGTTCACGTTCGTATTCATGAGACTGCGTTCTCCCCCGGCTCTGGCGGCCGCTATTGACGGCGGAGAGTAGCATTAGGGGCGCGGGAGCGCCTAGCGCCCGGGGTATCGGGCGCGCCGCGATACAGGCGGTGCTGCTCATGCACCCCGTAGGCCACTATCGCCGCTAACATAAGACCGTTGAGCAGCACGCTTCCCGGCACCGTGGCAAGCGGAGCGGCCACGGCCGCGCCGATCGCAAACAGCGAGCCGCCGAGCTTGATGAGGACTTTGCGAAGCTCAAAACCATCCTCGGCGGTGGATTCGATGAGCGCGATCGTGAGCAGAAACACAGCCACGGCAACGCCGATGACGAGCGCGACGCCCGTGGCCGGCAACGCAACGCGCGCGGCGTCGGTGATCCATGCGACGCACAGCGCGAGACCCGCACCGATCGCCGCGATCGCCGCAAACACGAAATAATGCACGTAGCCCCAGAGGAATTGCGATCGTCTATCGCGCGCCGGCGCTTCACCGGTGCTGAAATCGAAGTAGATCCACCACGACGAGCAGACGATGATCAGACCTCCGCCGGCGAGCTCGAGCAACGGCAAGGCCGCGACCCCCGCGCGGAGCGCTTCGGCGACCGCGATCGTCGCGGCGGCAATCGACTCGCCGAGAACGATGATCGTAAAGAGCCCATAGCGTTCGACGATATGATGCCGGTGGCCGCCCATGCGAGCGTCCCAACCCGACACATAGGGTGTCGCGAGATCCACGGCGAACCACGCGACGAACACGGGCAACCTCCACTCGAGGGGAACCCAAAGAAAAAGGACCCAGCCGACTTGGTTCAAAGTCGTCAAGACGATCATCCTCGAGGCGATGGAATGCCACATCGGGTCTCCGGCGCGCAGAACACGCGCCCATTGCCCGACGTAGGCGAGCCGCATGACGACGTAAGAGACGACGCCGACGCGGAAGTCGAGCTCAGCGATCTGCGGCACGCCCGCGGCCAGTCCGAGCGAGCCCGCGATCATGACGATCATGAGCAGCCGATAAGGGACGTCATCGGTGTCGAACACGTTCGCGAACCATGTGAACGCCATCCACGCCCACCAGATCGCGGCGAACACGACGAGATATCCGACGATGCCCGCGCCGGTATGACCCTCGGCGAGGGCGTGCTCGAGCTCGAGCGCCGCCTGCGCCACGGCGACCACGAACGACAGATCGAAGAGCAGCTCGAGCCACGATGCTTGGCGGTGCGTCTCCGAGTGCTCGCGTGCGACCATCGGTCGCCGCCATGGTTTCGCTTTCAA
>DATCIQ010000255.1:0-2195 GCA_036507635.1 Gammaproteobacteria bacterium | reverse complement strand
TCCCGTGGCCGGCAGAATCTCGATGGGGCTCGCTCGCGTCATGCGCGGCAGTCTACACTTTGTAACCTTTGGAGGCCGCGAGCGTCGTAACATCGGTACGCCACGAGAACGGCACATGCACAACTTGATACGAACGTTATCCATCGTCGCGGCGGGGCTATCCCTGTCCGCCTGCGGCATCTCCGGTAATTTGCGCTACCACGAGGGCTTCGCGGACTTCGGCTCACCGGGCATGGGCCAGACGGATCGCGAGCTCGCGCTGTCGCTTGGGCCTTTGCCGCTCAAGATCGCGCGGGCGCTCACCAAGCACGATCCCGAGCTCTCGACGATGCTCAAAGGCCTCAAGGCGGTTCGCGTCTACACCTATGAGATCGACGGTGATCCTTACCGCGTTACGCGGCGCCTCGAATCGGCATGGACGCGCCTGTCGAGTCGGGGATGGATGCCGATCGCCACGGTGCGCGACGACGGGGAGCTCGTATCCGTGCTCGTGCGCGCGGGTCGCGAGGATCGAGTCCGCGGCATGGCGGTCATGGTTCAGGAAGAAGACGAAGTGGTCTTGATCAATCTCATCGGCGACTTTCGCCCGGAGATGTTCAACGCCTTCATGACCGAGCTCGACATCGACGCGCCGATGCTCGCGCTCCGTTAGCTCGCCCGCCTCACGTTTTGTTTCCGGGGCGCGGCGCCGAGCACCGGCGAGTCTAGCAGCGCTTTCACGGCGCGACATACCGAGGCAATCTGCTCCGTCGTGTCACCGGTGAGACGAGCGGCGAAGACACCGCTGACCAGCAAGCTCAATGCGTCGCCGAGCCCGTCGGGATCCCGGGCACCCATTTCGCGGCACAGCGCGCGAAAGCGGCGCGCGATCTCTAGCTTGTGCTCGTGAATGACGCGCATTGCGGGGTTTTCGTCGTCGGTTACTTCGACCGCGGCGTTTGCGAGCGGGCAACCGCGTTCCGTCCCTTCCGTGCAGATCCGGTCCTTGAGCGCTAAGAACAGCGCTTCGATCTGCTTTCTCGGTTGACCTTGATAGGGCGCGATGACCGCGTCCCACGATTGCCAGAAACGCCGCGACGCATCTTCGAGAACCTGGAGCACGAGATCATCTTTTGAAGAGAACACGCGGTAGAGCGTGACTTTGGTGGTATCCGCTCCGGCTGCGATGGCGTCGACGCTCACACCGCGGATCCCGTGCCGGTAGAACAAATCCTTGGCCGCCTGAAAGATCCTGTCGCGCGCGCAACTTTGAGCGTCGCATGTCGAATCGTCCGCAAACGGGGCGACTACGTCGGAGTGAGTTTTGGGGGTTGACATGTTACTTACCGGTAAGTATCCTGTGTCGCGTTACTGAACGGTATAGTAACACCGAAGTTCGATTTAAGCGAGTCCCAAGCAAGCAAACCCGACCGTCGCGGCGAAGCCTCGAAGTCGGTGTAAGCCATTAATTAATAAGGCAAGTTTTATGAATCCGCGCATCGCCCCTGCATTTCTTCCAGTTCCCGTTTTCCTTCTGATGGCCGCTGCGGGCTGTGTGACCGGTGAGGCGCAAAACGCCCCCGGCGCCCCGCCGGCACCGGAAGTGACGGCAGCCGAGGTCGCCGTGCGCGACATTCGCGATTGGGCCGACTTCACGGGCCGACTCGAGGCGGTCGAGAGCGTCGAGGTCCGAGCGCGAGTCGGCGGCTACGTCGAATCTTTGCATTTCGTCGAGGGTGGCCGCGTCGAGCAGGGCGACTTGCTGTTCCAGATAGATCCTCGCCCGTTCAAGGCGGAGACCGATCGGCTGGTCGCCGAGCGCGAGCGGACGGAGGCTGAACTTAAGCTCGCGCGCTCGTACCGTGACCGCGCTCTGAGGCTGCTGGCTCGGAATGCGACGTCGCAAGAGGAGGCCGAGCAGTTCGCCGCCGATGCGGCAGTCGCCGAAGCAGAGCTCGCGGCGGTGCAAGCGGCTCTGGAAGCCGCGGAGCTCAATCTTTCGTTCACGCGCGTCACCGCGCCGATCACGGGCCGCATCTCGCGCGCTGCCGTTACGGCCGGCAATCTCGTCGATAGCTCCACGCTGCTGACGACGCTGGTTTCGGATAATCCCGTGTACGTCTACTTCGACGTCGATGAGCACACTTATCTCGAGCACGTGCGGCACACGGGCGACGCAGACGCTGCGGCCTACGTGGGGCTCATCAACGAGACAG
>DATCIQ010000254.1:0-8559 GCA_036507635.1 Gammaproteobacteria bacterium | reverse complement strand
GAGACCGACGTCCGGCGCCGCCCTATCCTGCGCGGCGGCTTGAAGCCACGGTGTGGTCGCGAGCCATGAGGAAGCGAGCAGCAGGAGGTCGCGGCGTGTCATGGCGACGGCACGCGCCGTCGCGACGCTGTCGTCAGGCAGCGAGGCCGGCTGACGATTCGGTATCGACATGCGCCGCTCCGACTCAGCCTTCGACGACGAAGTTCAAGATGCGACCTCGCACGTAGATCGCACGTTTGAGCGCCTTACCTTCGAGATAACGAAGCACATTCTCGTCGGCGCGCGCGAGTGCGATGACGCGCTCTTCGTCGGCATCGGCCGGCACTTCGATACGCCCCCGCATCCTGCCGTTGATCTGCACTGGGATCTCGAGCGTCTCGCTGAGCAAGAGCTTCGGGTCGTACTCGGGCCAAGGCGCATAGGCGAGGCTCTCCGCGTGCCCGAGGCGTTGCCACAGCTCCTCGGCGAGATGCGGCGCGAGGGGAGCGAGCAGCAACACGAATTGCTCGGCCAGCGGTCTCGGCAGTGTCGGCCATTTGTTCGCGGCGTTCGTAAACTCCATGAGCGCCGCGATGGCCGTATTGAAGCGCAGGGCCTCGATATCTTCGCCGACCTTGGCGATGGTCTGATGCATGAGACGCAGTTGCTCGCGCGAGGGTTTGTGGTTCGTGACGGACTCGGCGATGCGGTCGCTGCGATCATCGACGACGAGCCGCCAGGCACGATTCAAGAAGCGATAGGTGCCGTCGACGCTGCGCGTGCTCCATGGTTTGACCTGATCGAGCGGGCCCATGAACATCTCGTACAGGCGAAACGCGTCCGCGCCGAAGCGCGCCACGATATCGTCGGGAGTCACGACATTGCCGCGGCTCTTGCTCATCTTGTACGCGCGCGCGTCGACGGTGACCGAGGGCGCGTCGCACAACACGAAATCGTCGCCGTTCTTGACGACTTCGGCTTCATCGATTCTGACCGCTGTAACGGACGCGCCCGTGCGTTGATCGACGCCGGCGCGCACGTGCCTCGCGGCCACCGGCGAGCCGTCCGCCTGAACGTATTTCGTGTACTCGAGCTCGCCCAAGATCATGCCTTGATGCACGAGCTTGATGAACGGCTCGGGCGTCGAGACGACGCCTGCGTCGTAAAGCGCTTTGTGCCAGAAGCGCGCGTACAGAAGATGAAGGACCGCGTGCTCGGACCCGCCCATGTAGAGATCCACGGGCATCCAGTATTTCTCGAGGGCCGGGTCGACGAGCCGCTCCGTGTTGCGCGGATCGATGTAGCGTAGGTAGTACCAGCACGAGCCTGCCCACTGCGGCATCGTATTCGTCTCGCGCACGGCCGGGCGGCCGCTTGCCGGGTCCACGGTATTGAGCCAATCGCGCGCCGCGGCGAGCGGCCCCTCGGGCGATCCGCTCGGGCGGAAGTCGTCGAGCTCGGGCAACGTGACCGGCAGCGCCTCATCGGGAAGCGCGCGGGGCTCGCCGTCGACGAACACGATCGGAAACGGCTCGCCCCAGTAGCGTTGCCGCGAGAACAGCCAATCGCGCAACTTGTAGTTGACGCGCCGCGCCCCGTGTCCTTTGGATTCGAGCCACGCGATCATGCGTGCCCTCGCGTCGACGACGTTCAAGCCGTTCAAGAAATCGCTGTTGATGCAGAGGCCGTCCTCCGTGTACGCCGCGCCGTCGAAGCCCTCGGGCGGCTGCACTGTGCGCACGATCGGCAAGGCGTACTTGGTCGCAAAATCCCAGTCGCGTTGGTCCTGTCCGGGGACGGCCATGATTGCGCCCGTGCCGTAGCTCGCCAGAACATAATCGGCGATCCAAATCGGAATGGATTTGCCGTTCGCCGGGTTGATCGCCTGCGCGCCCGTGAATACGCCGGTCTTCTCCTTCTGCAATTCAGCGCGCTCGAGCTCGCTCTTGCTCGCCGCGAGATCGCGATAGGCTGCTACCGCGGCGCGCCGCTCGGCCGTCGTGAGGGCGTCGACGAGCTCGTGCTCGGGAGCCAACACTATATAAGTTGCACCGAACAAGGTGTCAGGCCGCGTCGTGAACACGCGAATCTTGGCGCGCGCATTGCCCGCGATTGCAAAGTCGACCTCGGCGCCTTCGCTGCGGCCGATCCAGTTGCGCTGCATTTCCTTCGTGCTCGCGGGCCAATCGAGGTCGTCGAGACCTGCGAGCAGCGCATCGGCGTAGGCCGTTATCTTGAGGACCCATTGACGCAGCGGCCGGCGCACGCAGGCGTAGCCGCCGACCTCGGATTTGCCGTCGACGACCTCTTCGTTCGCGAGCGTCGTGCCGAGCTCCGGGCACCACCAAACGGGCTTTTCCTCCTGATAGGCAAGACCGCGCTCGAAGAGTTGCTTGAAGATCCACTGCGTCCAGCGGTAGTAGCCGGGATCCGTCGTGTTGACTTCTCGATTCCAGTCGTAGGAGAAGCCGAGCGCCTTGAGCTGGTCGCGGAAGCGATTGATGTTTTTCTCGGTCGTGACTTTCGGATGCGTTCCCGTCTTGATCGCGTACTGCTCGGCCGGCAGGCCGAACGCATCCCAACCCATCGGGTGCAGGACGTTGTAGCCGCGCATGCGCTTGTAGCGCGCAATGATGTCGGACGCCGTGTAGCCCTCCGGATGGCCGACGTGCAGACCTTCGCCGCTCGGGTACGGAAACATGTCGAGCACATAGAACTTCGGGCGCGTCGTATCCGGCGCGCCGACGGCAAAGATCTTATTGGTCTCCCAATAGCGCTGCCACTTGGCTTCGATGTCTTTGAAGGCGTACCCGGCCATGATCGTTCTTGAGTCGTGTTTCTATGTGCGAGCGGTTGTCAAAGCCGCACGGATGGTCGATGCTACGCGATGATGTTCATGATCGCCAAGAACAGCGCCGCGTGCCGGGCAGTCGTTTTGTCGCTGTCGTGCGCGAGCATGACCGGTTGCGGCTTCCAGCTGGCCGGCTCCGGCGCCATGCCGAGCATCATGGCGACGACGTATTTGCAAACGACCTAACCGAACTCGGAGTTTTTCGACAGCGTGCGCGAGGCGCTACGCATGCGCGGCCTTGAGGTCGTAGGTGCGCCCGAGCAAGCCCAAGCGCGGCTCATCATTACCGAGGACAACACGGGACAACGCGTGCTGTCGGTCTCGGCGCGCAACACGCCGCGCGAGTACGAGATTTACTACACGGTTACGTTTGCACTCGAGGCCGGCGACGCGAGCCTCATCGAGGCGGAATCGCTCGTCGCCACACGCAACTACACTTACGACGAGACCCAAGTGCTCGGCAAGAGCCGCGAAGAGCGTATCTTGCGCCGCTCGCTTGCCGAGGATCTCGCGCGTCGCGTGGTGCGCCGCATCGAGGCGCTCACCGATGCGCGGGCGGCGCCTGCCGGTTGACCTTGTGCGCCGTGCCTTTGCCGGTGCTGCGGCGCGCGGGCTTCTCCGCCGCCGCGCTGACGGCAATCGTCGCCCCTTATGGCGCGCGTCTCGTCGAGGTGTCTCCCGGGGCGCGGCTGCCGGGCTCGTATTGGGGCGCTCCCGAGGCCGGCCTCGCCGCTAACCGCCTCTACGTGCGCGGCGACACGCCGATGCATTCGTTGCTGCACGAGCTCGGCCACTACGTCTGCATGACGCCGGCGCGGCGCGCGCGCTTGTGGCTCGATGCGGGTGGCGACGACGACGAGGAATGCGCCGTGTGCTACTTGCAGCTCGTGCTCGCGGATCACGTCCCCGGTTTCGGCCGCGCGCGTTGCTGCGACGACATGGACGCCTGGGGCTACAGCTTCCGCGAGGGATCGGCACTGACCTGGCGCGGCGGCGACGGCGCCGACGCGCGGCGCTGGCTGCTCGAGCGCGGCCTCATTGACGCCACGAACCGCTCGACGTGGCGCTTGCGCTAATTTTTTGTAGGAGCGAGCTTCGCTCGCGATTCTTCAATTCGCGAGTGAAGCTCGCTCCTACAGCTTGGTCGGATTCGGTGCGTCGCCGTAGACTTCCGCGGGGTCGAAGACCTTCTCGGTCGTCGTGAACTCGAGCTTGGCCGCGCCGCCGGGCTGCGCGCCCTCACCGAGCGGGATGCGACGGTAGAAGCAAGACCGATAGCCAATGTGACAACTCGCGCCGCCGTTCACTTCGACGCGCAGCCACACGCAGTCCTGGTCGTCGTCGATGAGCAGCTCGCGGACTTTCTGCACGAGTCCGCTCGTCGCGCCCTTGTGCCATAACGCCTGCCGGCTGCGGCTGAAATAATGTGCCTCGCCCGTCGCGATCGTTCGCTCGAGCGCTTCGGCGTTCATGTATCCCTGCATGAGCAGCTCGCCCGAGGCGTAGTCGGTCGTCACGGCCGGTATCAGGCCGCGCTCGTCGAATTTGGGGGCGAGATCGGTGCCTTCTTCGACCTGCTCGATGCTGCGCCTCGGGGCGAATCTCTGCGCCATAAAGAACGGCTCGTTCGAGTCTCCGTATGGGCGGCCATTATACGCTTGGTAGGAGCGAGCTTTGCTCGCGACAGAAGAATCGCGGCCGGAGGCCGCTCCTACTATCATATCGACATGGGGTTACAGCTCTACAACACGCTGCATCGCGCACGCGAGACCTTCGTGCCGGGCGATGCCAAGCGGGTCACGATGTACGTCTGCGGCCCGACCGTCTACAGCTCCGCGCACATCGGCAACGCCCGGCCGAACGTCGTTTTCGACGTTCTGGCGCGCCTACTGCGGCGCTCGTATGGGCTCGTCTACGTGCGCAACATCACGGACGTCGACGATAGGATCAATGCGGCCGCGCATGCCGAAGGCGTTCCGATCGGCGTAATCACCCGCAGATATACCGAGACGTTTCACGCCGACATGGCTGCACTCGGCGTGCTGCCGCCCGACGCCGAGCCGTGCGTGACTGAGCACATCGCGCCGATCGTCGCGTTCATCGAGCGGCTCGTCGCCGCGGGTCATGCATATGTCGCCGCAGGCCACGTGCTGTTCGAGGTGGCGAGCTACGCGGCCTATGGATCGTTGTCGGGACGCTCGCGCGACGACATGCTGGCCGGCGCGCGCGTCGAGATTGCTCCTTACAAGCGCAATGCCGCCGATTTCGTGCTGTGGAAGCCGTCCGCAAGCGCGGAGGTGGGCTGGGACAGCCCGTGGGGTTACGGGCGTCCGGGCTGGCACATCGAATGCTCGACCATGGTCGAGGCCCACTTGGGCGAGACGATCGACATTCACGGCGGCGGGCAGGATCTCGTCTTCCCGCACCACGAGAACGAGACCGCGCAGAGCACCTGCGCGCATGGCGGCGCGCCCATGGCGCGTTACTGGGTACACAACGGGCTCGTGCATGTCGACAGCGAGAAAATGTCGAAATCGCTCGGCAACGTCCTGCTCGTGCGCGATCTGCTCGCCGAGTTTCCCGGCGAAGCCGTGCGTCTCGGGCTCTTGACCGCGCACTATCGGCAACCGCTCGACTGGACGTCGCAGCTGCTCATCGATGCCAAGCGCAAGCTCGATCGCATGTACGGCGCGTTGCGCGATGCCGGCCTGCGCGGCGAGCAACGAGAGGCGCCCGAGGCGCCACCGGCGCCCGCGTTCTTGGCCGCGCTCGAGGACGATCTCAACACGCCGAAGGCCGTCGCCGAGCTGTTCGAGCTCGTCCGCAGCATCAATCGCAGCACCGACGAGGGAGAACGCCGGTCGCTCGCCGAAGCACTAAGGGCTGGCGGCTGGATACTGGGACTCTTGCAGCTCGATCCCGTCGCATGGTTCGAAGCCGCGCCGGCCGGCGATGGGCAGCTCGAGGAGAACGAGATCGATGCGTTGCTCGAGAACCGCGAGCGTCTACGCCGCGCGCGCAAATTCGCCGAGGCCGATGCCATCCGCGACGAGCTCGCGGCGCACGGTATCGTCATCGAGGACGTCGCCGAGGGCTCGCGATGGCGGCGCACCTGAGCGGTGCGCTGTCGCGCGCCACGACCCGTCTCATGCTTGGGCTCGTGCGGGCGTATCAGCTCGTCCTGTCGCCTTGGCTCGGCGGACACTGCCGGCACGTGCCGACGTGCTCCGTGTATGCCGCCGACGCGATTCGACGGTTTGGACCGGCGCGGGGCGCATGGTTGACGCTGAAGCGCCTTGCGCGTTGTCATCCCTGGGGTACTGCGGGTTATGATCCGGTTCCGGACTTGAGGAAATAGGAGTCGAGAAGAACCGTTGGCTTTCGATAAATCATTGCTCGACATTCTTTGTTGTCCCGTGACGCACGCGCCTCTCGAGCTCATGTCGGACAGCGCGCTGGCGCGCCTCAATGCGCGCATCGCCGAGCGCAAAATAAAAACTTGCGGCGATGAGCCCGTCACCGAAACCTGGCACGAGGCCCTCATGTCGCGCGACGGCCGTGTGGCCTATCCGGTCCGCGACGGCATCCCGGTTCTGCTCGAGGATTACGGAATCCTGCTTGCGCAGCTCAATGCCGACTGAGACTCGCGAGTGAAGGTGCACCTGCGCCAGCTCGCGCGCCACCTCGAGCGTGCCCCGAGCCCGGCTTATCTCATCGCCGGCGAGGAGCCGTTATTGATCGATCGCGCGCTCGAGCAGATTCGCGCCGCCGCGCGCCGGGCAGGATTTACCGAGCGCGAGCTCCATGTCGTCGAGCGTAACTTTCGCTGGGCGGAGCTCGCGGCGGGAGCGGCCAATCTCTCGCTGTTCGCTGCGCGGCGCGTGCTCGAGTTGCGCATGACGGCGCCGCGTCCGGGCGACGATGGCGCCGCATGTCTGCGCGCGCTCGTCGAGAAGCCCGATCCCGATCGCCTGCTCATCGTGGCAGTGGGCGCGAGGCTCGATGCGGCCGCCGCGCGCTCGATTTGGGTCAAGAGCTTCGACGAGCACGGCGTGATTATCGAGGTCTGGCCCGTCGAGCGCGCCGAGCTGCCGGGATGGATCGAAGCGCGCGCCACGAGCCTCGATCTTAAGCTCACGCCCGAAGCCGCCGAGCTCTTGGCCGACCGAGTCGAGGGCAACCTGCTCGCGGCGGAGCAGGAGCTCTCGAAGCTCGCGCTGACGGAGCCGGGTCGCGCCATCGGCGAGACGGAGATTTTGGAGGCGACCGCGCATAGCGCGCGCTTCGACGTTTTCAAGCTCGGCGATGCGTTGCTCGACGGCGACGCCGGCCGCGCGCTGCGCGTGCTCGCTGGATTGCGCGACGAAGGCGTCCAGCCCACGCTCGTGGCGTGGGAAGTGAGCCGCGGAATCAGTCTGCTCGCCCGCCTGCAATTCGCCATCGCGCACGGCGAAAACCTCGACAGCGCGCTCGCGCGGTTGGGCGTGTGGCGGCGCCGTCAACCCGCCGTCAAGCAAGCCTTGCGGCGTTATGCCGGGCGTCCGCTGGCGCCGCTCTTGTCCCGCGCAGCGACCGTCGACGCCACGCTCAAAGGTGTCATCCACGGTCAGCCGTGGGAGGCGTTGACCGGGCTCGTGTTGGCGCTCGTGGCTCCCGCGGCGTCGATGCCGCTGTACTCTTGAGGAACGTCCGGCGAATGCAGTGCATCGGTATCTTCGGTGGCACGTTCGATCCGATTCACTACGGCCATCTGCGCACCGCCTACGAGCTGCGCGCCAAGCTCGCCTTCGACGAAGTGCGATTCGTGCCGTGCGGGCTGCCGCCGCATCGCAACGGGTCGATTACGGACGGCGCAATCCGCGTGCGCATGCTCGAGGCGGCGCTCGCAACCGAACCGAGCTTCGTCATCGACGAGCGCGAGCTCGAACGTCCGGGTCCGTCGTATACCGTCGACACGCTGCGGAGCCTGCGCGCCGAGCTGCCGGAAACGCCGCTGTGCCTGCTGCTCGGCATGGATGCCTTCCTCGAGCTCCCGACGTGGCACGAGTGGAGTCGATTGCTCGATCTCGCGCATCTCGTAGTCGCGCACCGTCCGGGGTGGCGCGCGCCTCACGCCGGGCCGGTCGGTGAGCTGCTCCGGGGCCACGGGACGGAATCGTTGCACGAGCTTCGCGAATCTGCGGCCGGCAAGATTCACATCGAGCCCGTGACGCAGCTCGAGGTGTCGTCGACGGAGCTCAGACGCTCCATCCGCGCCGGCATCGAGCCCAAGTATCTGCTTCCCGACGCTGTGTGGAGCATCATCGTCGAGACTCATTGCTATGCCGCGGCGCGCTAAACGCAAGCGGAAATCGGCGCAACACGTCACGGCTTTCGTCGCCAGTGTGCTCGACGATCTCAAGGCGGAGAAGGTCCGGATTTTGGACGTTCGGCATCTGACGTCGATCATGGACGTCATGATCATCGCGAGCGGACGCTCGGACCGGCATGTGCGGGCCGTCGCCGACTCGCTCGTCGAGCGCTGTGAAGCGGCCGGCATCCCGCTGCTCGGCGTCGAAGGTCAGGAGGGAGGCGAGTGGGTGCTCGTCGATCTCGCGGACGTGGTGGTTCACGTGATGCTGCCGCGGACGCGCGCGTTCTACGAGATCGAGAAGCTCTGGGATATTTCGAGCGCGGAAACCGAAAGCGCGGAGCATTTGCATTTGTAGGAGCGAGCTTCGCTCGCGAAA
>DATCIQ010000253.1:0-2059 GCA_036507635.1 Gammaproteobacteria bacterium | reverse complement strand
GTAAACAGACACCTGCCGGCCGGAGCGCTCGAGCGGGAAGAGCTTCGCCGAAGCGTGCTCGGAGCCCGCGCGGCAAAACGCGGGATTCTCGATGCCGCGAATACGCGTCGTGTACCACACGCGCCCTTCGCGATCGAACATCGGATTGTGCGCGTTCGCCTTGCTATCCCAGATCGCTTCGTCGCCCCAATACGCGGAGGCTTGAGTCGGCGGCGTGTCCTTCGTCGTCGGCGTATCCGCATCGCGAACCGGATAGAGGAACGTCGTCGACGTGTTGTGAGCGGGATCGAGGATCGGGAAGTGATCCGTGCTGAGCTCGGGTGCGCCATAGATCAAGCCGTAACCGTTAACCGTCGGATCGCGTTGATCCGTCGAGCTCAAGTCGTGCATGTAGGCTTTGCCGTCCGACCAGTCGCGCACGGTGGCAACGACGTTGCGCTCGAGGCCGCTCGGCCGCTCCGGCTGCGTCGCCGGCAGCTCGCCCGCCGCGACGCGGTCGGTCCAATCGCCGAGATACTTGAACGGAATGCTCTGTAGCTGGTTCGCGAGCGAGCCGACCATCTGTTGACCGGCTTGTCCCGACGATACGCGCCTTACCCACGCTTGCTCGGACGAATCGAAATGTCGGTACGGCTCGGGCAGCGTGCGCGTCGCGAGTTGACCGATCTGATGACAACCGACGCACGAGAGATTCTTCATGGCGCCGAGATACTGATTCATGCCGCCCGGCAACGCGGCGACTTCCTGCTCAGTCGGCAGCTTCATCATCGAATACCAATAGGCGGCCGGATAGACCTGCGCCGCGGCGGCCGGGTCGTCCGCGACGACCGCCGTGAGATCGAGGTTCTGGCCGCGCGTCGCGGCGACTTTCGCGGAGTCGACCAATCCGTAGCCTCGCACCCAGACTTCGTAGCTCGCTTCCGGGAGATCGGGGATCACGTAGCGGCCCTGATCGTCGGTCACGACGATCTTCGCAAATCGCGTGCCGAAATCGCCGGTTTCGGCGATGACCCAGACACCGGCCTCGGCGCCGTCGCTGCTCGTGACGACGCCGCCGATATCGTCGGCGTCGATGGCCACGGACTGCGCGAGCGCGGTCGCACTCGCACAAAGAAAGAGTGCCGCCGTCCCGAATGTGGCACAAACACGAATCGACTCGTTGCGGAGCATGGCGCTTGACCCCTGGTTGTTGTCGTTGGGCAGGATTCGTCTAACTATCCACGCGCGCGACGAGAATGCAATATAGAAGATGCCATGCCGACCACGGTCTCACGTCGCCGTTCAACCGCCGCAGCGCGCTCGCATACCTGCTTGCGCTACCGGCGTCACGCACGGCGCTGGCTCAGAGATCGGACGTCCAATCAATTAGTTATCGTGATCTTCGAGAACCTATCGAGGTTCTAAAGGGGGGCTCATGTCTGTAATGCAAGCATTGATTCGTGCGACAGCGGCGGTTTGTCTCGCGGCGACCGCGCTCGCGCTCGCGGGGTCCGCGTTTGCGGCGACCGATGTCGAATCGCTCGCGGCCCGCGTTCAGGCGCTCGAGGATCGCGAAGAGATTCGTGAGCTCTTGCTCGCGTATGGGCGCGCGCTCGACAGCCGCGATTTCATCGCGTTCTCGAATCTCTTCGCCGAAGAGGAAGGCGAATGGATCGGCGGCTTGGGCAGCGCGAAGGGCCGCAAGGCGATCTTCGAGCTCATGGACGCCTCGATCGGCCACAACGCCCCGCGCACGGGCCCCGGCAGCTATCACGTATTCTCGAACGAGCAGATCGAGGTCGACGGCGACCACGCGTCCGCGACGACGAAATGGATCTTCGTCATGCAGAGCGACGACGCGAGCCCGCGGTGGGTGTATCTCGGCCACTATGACGATACCTTCGTGCGCGAGGACGGCCGCTGGCGGTTCTTGCGTCGCGAGGCGTTCACCGACGTTCCCGCACCGCAATAGCACGCAATGCGTCTGCGGCGCGCGCTGTTTCAGGTCCATCTCTGGATCGCGCTGACGCTCGGTCTCTACATCATCGTCATCAGCGTCTCGGGCAGCATCGCCGTGTTT
>DATCIQ010000252.1:0-11064 GCA_036507635.1 Gammaproteobacteria bacterium | reverse complement strand
GAGCGAAGCTCGCTCCTACAAAGACAAAACCTACGGTTTCTTGGCGATGACTTGGTCGCGTCCCGCGGCCTTGGCCTCGTACATCGCCGCGTCCGCGCGATGAATGACGTCGTCGAGATCCTCGTCGGCTGCGATCGAGGTGACTCCGATCGATATCGTGACCGGCGGATCGAGGTTCGCGGGCGAGATCTTGCGCACCTTCTCGCGCAACCTTTCGGCTGTTTTCGCGGCTTTGTCGAGCGAGGCGCGCGGCAGGAACGCGGCGAATTCGTCGCCGCCGAAGCGCGCGATCAAATCCGTGGGCCGCAAATGCTTCCGCAGCACGCCGGCAACGGCGCTCAGAGCGCGGTCGCCGGCAATGTGGCCGTATTGATCGTTGAAGCGTTTAAAGCCGTCGATGTCGATCATCATGAGGCAGGCCGATGCCGCGTCTTTTTGCGCGCGCTTGAGCTCGCGGTCGAAGGTGTCGTGCATCCAATGCCGGTTGCCGAGCTCGGTCAGCGCATCGGTGACGGCGTGGTGCTTGGCCTCGCGCAGAACGTTCAAGCTGCTCGCGATGAACGCGTTATCGGAGCGCACACGCTCGGAAAGCACGACGAGAAGATTCTTCGCGAACTCATGCGAGCGCTCCACCATGCGCCACAGTAAGTTGTGGCTGATCACCATGAGATGGGAATTCTCCGCGGCCACGACGTAAGCGGACGGATCCTTGTCCTCGATCAGCGACATTTCGCCGGCGCAGCTTCCGGGTGTGAGGTCGACGATCTTGGCGCCTTCGAGCCCGCCGATGTGCACGCGCAGCTGGCCGCTCAGAACGACGTAGACGCAGCGATTCGGAATCTCCGGCGAGAGCAGTGTCTTGCCGCGTTCGACGTCGATCCGGCCGCAACTCGACAACAGATCGGTTATCTGCTCGGGATCGACGCCGCGGAACAGCGCGATGCTATTGAGCAGCGAGCGCTTGAAATCCGTGTCGATGATGGTGGGGCTCAGCGACTCGGTAGAGGCGGTGCTCATTGAGCCTGTCCGTGGGTCGATATCTTGCATGGTAAAGCGGCCTCAAGCCTTGTCAGTGATGCAGTTGGCAGTCTTACAGGGCGGCGGGGGCGTCAGCCGCTGAGCGCGCGCTTCGCCGCGGCCAAGTCGGCTTCGCGTTCGGGTGGGACGGGCGGAAAATCTATATTCAATATTTTCAATGAGTTATTAATTATTTCTGCGACAATACATCGCGTATAGTCTTTGTCGTCCGCGGGGATTGCGTACCACGGGGCCCACGGTCGTGAGGTCGCGGACAGACAGTCCTCGAACGCTTGGGTGTAGGCGTGCCAATGGTCGCGTTCCGCGATGTCTCTGGGGTCGAATTTCCAGCGCTTGTTGGGCCGCTCGATGCGCGCGAGCAAGCGCCGTCGCTGCTCTTCCTTGGAAACGTTGAGCCAGAACTTGAGAATGACGGTGCCGGAACGCGCGAGGTGAGCTTCGTGCTCGACGATGCTGCGATAGCGTTCTTGCCAGAAGTCGGGCGTTGCGGTCGCGGCGAGGCGTTGCGCCGCCAAGAGCTCCGGATGCACGCGCACGGCGATCACTTCCTCGTAATAGCTGCGATTGAATACGCCGATGTAGCCACGCTCGGGCAGCTGCGCCGTCGTGCGCCACAAGAAATCGTGCGCGATCTCTGTAGCGGACGGGCGCTTGAACGAAACGACACGCACGCCGGTCGGATTGACGCCCGTGAACACGTGACGGATCGTGCTGTCCTTGCCGGCAGCGTCGAGCGCCTGAAAGATCACGAGCATCGCAAAGCGCTGGTCGGCGAAAAGCTTATGCTGCCAACGGCCCAGTTCTCGTCGTTGCTTGTCGAGACGTTTTTCCCAGTCTCGCGAGGCCAACGTGTCCGCATCGGGAAGCGTCGCGTAGTCGGCAAGCCGGCAACGGCCGTCGAACGGCACCATGAGCGCATGCGAGTCGGGTGTGAACATTCGTTACGCGCTCCGTTTCAGGGGACGGTTCGATGGCGCGCGAGCGCCCAGGCGACGTGCTCGCGCACGAGCGCGGCGGGATGATCGGCGCGGCTCTCGAGGCTTGCGATGACCGCGGCGCTGGTCGGCGCGTTGCCGAGCGCAACCGCAATGTTTCTGAGCCAGCCCAAGTACCCGGCGCGGCGCAGCGCGCTGCCGGCCGTGCGGTCCGCCCACTCGATCTCGCTCCACGCGAAAAGCTCGGCGAGGCGCGCCGCTTCGAGTCCATGGCGTGGCGCGAAGTCGCGCGCCCCGGCGAGCCGCGCGTAGCGGTTCCATGGGCAGACGAGCTGACAATCGTCGCAGCCGAAGATGCGGTTGCCGATGGCCGTGCGGAGCTCCGCCGGGATGGAGCCTTTGTGCTCGATGGTCAAGTACGAGATGCAGCGCCGCGCGTCGAGCTCGTAGGGGCCGACGATTGCGCGCGTGGGACATACGTCGAGGCAAGCCGTGCACGAGCCGCAATGCCCGGCGACGGGCCGGTCGACGGGCAGCGGCAGATCCGTGTAGATCTCGCCGAGCAAGAACCAAGAACCGTCGCGCCGGTCGAGCAGATTCGTGTGCTTGCCGATCCAGCCCAAGCCCGCGTCGCGGGCCAACGCTTTCTCGAGCACGGGAGCGCTATCGACGAAGACGCGATAACCCATGGGCCCGGCACGCTCCTCGATCTCCGTCGCGAGCGCTTGCAGGCGTCGTCGCAGGACTTTGTGGTAGTCGCGACCGAGCGCATAGCGCGCGATGTAGGCAAGATCGGGGTTCGCGAGCACGCGCTGCGCGTCGGCGGACGGGTGCGGCAGATAATCCATGCGCGCCGCGATCACGCGCACCGTGCCCGGCACGAGCTCGGCGGGCCGCGCCCGTTTCGTCCCATGGCGTGCCATGTAAGACATCGTGCCGTGACGCTCGAGCTCGAGCCACCGATTCAGGTATTTCTCGTCGCGGGCAAGCGCGATATCGGCGATGCCGATTTTGCGGAAGCCGAGCGACTCGCCGAGCCGTTTGATCTCTTCGGCGAGGTCGGCAAGGTCGACCTCGGTGACGTCTCTCATGGCGCGATCGGTGACCCGGGTCGATCAGTATAATCCCCGCGATGAAACCCGAGACCCGCGTGCCGACCGCCATCTACACGAACGAGCAAGTGCGGGCGCTCGACAAGGCGGCCGTCGCGCGGTTCGGCATTCCCGGGTTCGAGCTCATGACCCGGGCCGCGGAGGCTGCGTTTGCGGCCTTGCTCGAGCGTTGGCCGAACGCCGAGAGCGTTGCGGTGTTTTGCGGCGCCGGAGACAACGCGGGCGACGGCTACCTCGTGGCGCGACTTGCGCACGCACGGGGAATGAGTGTGCGCGCCGTCGCCGTCGGCGCCCCCGAGCGCCTGCGCGGCAATGCCGCGCGGGCTTGGGCGCAATGCGCCGAGGCCAAGGTTCCGCTACTGACGTGGCCCGAGCGGCCCGAGGCGGGCTTCGCGGCGGACGTCGCCGTCGACGCGTTGCTCGGCACGGGGCTCGACCGCGATCTCGATCCCGCTTACGCGGCTGCCGTCGAGTACGTCAATGCGCTCGACCTGCCGGTGCTCGCCATCGACATCCCGAGCGGGCTCGACGCGGACACCGGGCTGCCGCGCGGCGCCGCCGTGCACGCCGATCTCACGATCACGTTCGTCGCCTTGAAGCAGGGCCTCTACTTGGGCCGCGCACCCGACTACTGCGGCGACATAGCCTGCGCCGACTTAGGGCTGCCGGCGGAGGCGGCTCGCGGATTGGCGCCGGCCATGACGCGCTTGGACGATCACGACCTCGAGATGGCTTTACCGCGGCGGCCGCGCACGGCCCACAAGGGCTCGAACGGGCGGCTTCTGCTCGTCGGCGGCGGACCGGGCATGGCCGGGGCCATCCGCCTCGCCGCGGAGGCGGCGCTTCGAGCGGGCGCGGGCCTCGTCTACGTTGCCACGCACGCGGCGAGTGTCGCGACCGTCATGGCCGGCCGCCCCGAGATCATCTGCCGCGCCGTCGACGGCCCCGCGGATGTCGACGCGCTCGTGGGACCGTGCGATGCGATCGTGCTCGGCCCCGGGCTCGGCCAGACCGGCTGGGCCGAGCCGCTTTGGCGCCACCTCGTGCAAGTCGAGCGCCCGCTCGTGCTCGATGCGGACGGGCTCAACTTGCTCGCTCGATACCCCGTCGAACGCGAGCGCTGGATGCTGACGCCGCATGCGGGGGAGGCGGCTCGGCTGCTCGAGAGCTCACCGAGCGACGTCGAGCACGACCGGCTCGCGGCGATACGCGCGATCGCACGTCGCTTTCGGGCCGTCACCGTTCTCAAGGGAGCACGGAGCTTGGTCGCACAACCGGATGAATCGAATGAGGTTTCGGTCGCCGTCTGCGATCGAGGCAATCCGGGCATGGCGACGGCAGGCATGGGCGACGTGTTGTCGGGCGTCTTGGGCGCGCTGCTCGTGCAATGCGGTGATGCAGGCATCGCGGCGCGCGCGGGAGTGCTGCTGCATGCGCAGGCCGGTGACGACGCCGCCGCGGCCGGCGAGCGCGGCACGCTGGCAAGCGACCTGCTGCCGCACATCCGCCGCCGGGCGAATCCACGTTGAAGCTCAAGTTCGCGACGGAAGCCGAGCTTGCGGCGGGCGCGGCCGAGCTGTCCCGATGCTGGCGCGACCATGGCTTCCGCACGTTGCTCGTCGGGTTGCGCGGACCCCTCGGCAGCGGCAAGACGACCTGGGCGCGCGCAATGCTGCGCGGTCTCGGTTACGAGGGCCGCGTGCCGTCTCCGACCTACACGTTGCTCGAGGAATATCGCGTCGGCACGGGCCGCGTCGTGCACATTGATTTGTACCGGCTCACGGCTGCCGCGGAGCTCGAGTCGTTAGGCGTCCGCGACGAGCTCGGCGCGCCCGACGTCTGGTTGCTCACCGAGTGGCCCGAGCGTGCGCCCGCGCTGCTTGGGCGTTGCGATTTGGTGCTCGATTTCACGCCGGCGGGAGAGACGGCCCGTGACGTCGTCGTGACGGCATCATCAGCGGTCGGGCGGCGCGCGCTCGACGCGGTTTCTGGGACAAGATTAAATTAATGCGCTAATGCCCTATTTTATGAGGAATTATTGAATTCCGACCGCGGAAGCTGTAAACATAAGACTCCCGCTCAAGGGGACGGCGGCCGGTGCGATTCGGGGGACTGCTCAAAGGGATGGCGGCGTTGGCCTGGCTCGGCCACTGCGTGCTCGCGCACGCGGCCGAGGTTCAAAGCGTGCGCGTCCATTCGGGGCCCGAGGCGACGCGAGTTGTGCTCGATCTGTCCGCGCCGGCGGAGCACCGGGTCTTCACGCTCGCGAATCCCGACCGTCTCGTCATCGATCTCGCCGTCTCGGACCTCGCCGCGTCGGCGCCCATGCCCGAAGCGCGCGGCGTCGTCACGCGCGTCCGCACGGGACCGCAGGCGAACGGCACGTTACGCGTCGTGCTCGAGCTTCGCGAGAGCGTCAAGCCGAAGAGCTTCCTGTTGCCGCCGAGCGAGCCTTACGGTCACCGTCTCGTCGTCGATTTGTCGCCGGCCGGCGGTACGCCGCAAGTGCGGCGCGCGACGGCGATCGAAGGCACCGCGGGCCGCGACCTCGTCGTCGTGATCGATGCCGGGCACGGCGGCAGGGATCCGGGTGCGAGTGGACCTCACGGCGCGCGCGAAAAGGACGTCGTGCTCGCAATCGCGCGGCAGCTCGCAGACGATCTCGAGCGCCGGCCGGGCATTCGCGTCGCGATGACTCGCACGAGCGATCGCTCCGTTTCCTTCGATGAGCGCATGGGTATCGCGCGCCGCGCGGAAGCCGATTTGTTCCTGTCGATCCACGCCGATGCGTTCCAAGACGCGAGCGCACGCGGCGCGACCGTGTATGCCCTTTCCACGGGCCGAGCAACGGATGAGGTCGCACGCCGCGCCGCGGAGCGCGAGAACGCCGCAGATCTCATCGGCGGTGTTTCGATTGCCGACAAGGATGAGGTGCTCGCACGCGTGCTGCTCGATCTGTCGCAAAGTGCGGCCATCAGCGCGAGCCTCTCCGCGGGCCAAGAGATCATCGCCCAGATGAGCTCCGTGACGCGTATGCGCAAGTCGCGCGTCCAGCAGGGCTCCTTTTTCGTGCTCACTGCGCCCGATATTCCGTCCATACTCGTCGAAACCGCCTACATCTCGAATCCGCGCGAGGAATCCGCACTGCGCGACCCCGGTTACCAGCGTGACCTCGCGCACGCGATCGGCGCCGGCGTCGTGAACTACTTCCGCCTCAATGCGCCGCCCGAAAGCACTTTCGCGCACAATCCGCCGCCGCCGGCGGCAGCGCCGGTCCGTCACGTCATCAAACGGGGCGAGACCTTGTCCGAAATAGCGGCCCAGTATCGCGTCAGTCTCGTGAGCCTGCGGCAATCGAACGGCATCCGCGGCGATACCATCCGCGTCGGCCAAGTCATCACGATTCCCTTGTAGGAGCGAGCTTCGCTCGCGATTTCTTTTGTTGCGCAAGGCTCGCCCCGGAGAACCAGAATCGCGAGCGAAGCTCGCTCCTACAAAGAGGCCGCTCCCACGTCGAGGCCGGGCCAATTAGAATGGCATTCGTGGCCATTCGAATTCTTCCCTCACAGCTCGTCGATCAAATCGCCGCCGGGGAAGTCGTGGAGCGACCGGCGGCGGTCGTCAAGGAGCTCGTCGAGAACGCGCTCGACGCCGGAGCGACGCGCATCGATCTCGAAATCGAGGCCGGCGGCACGCGCCTCGTGCGCGTCACGGACAACGGCTGCGGCATCGCGCGCGACGAGCTCGGGCTCGCGCTGTCGCGCCATGCGACGAGCAAGATTGCGAGCTTGGACGACCTCGAGTCGCTCGGCACGTTGGGCTTTCGCGGCGAAGCGCTACCGAGCATCGCGTCGGTTGCGCGCCTCAAGCTCACGTCGCGCCTACCGAGCGAGTCGCACGGCTGGAGCATCGCCTGCGACGGCGGCGAGATCGGCGCGGAGCGCCCGGCGCCGCACGCAGGCGGGACTTGCGTCGAAGTCCGCGACCTTTTTTACAATACGCCGGCGCGCCGCAAGTTTCTGCGCACGGAACGCACCGAGTTCGCGCATCTCGACACCGTCATCAAGAATCTCGCGCTGGCGCGCTCCGACGTCGAGTTCTCCCTGAAGCACAACGATCGCCGGTGGCTGCATTTGCCCGTGGCGGTCGGGCGCGAGCAGCAGGAGCGGCGCATCGCGCAACTTTGCGGCGACGAGTTTCTCGAGCATGCGCGTTACTTCGAGCGCGAGATCGAGGGGCTCCGTCTCAGCGGCTGGCTTGCCGCGCCGACTTTCTCGCGCCCGCAAGCAGACCTGCAGTTCACGTTCGTGAACGGGCGATTTGTGCGCGACAAGCTCCTGCGCCATGCGGTTCGGCAGGGCTACGCCGACGTGCTGTTTCAGAGCCGCCAACCCGCTTACGTGTTGTTCGTCTCGCTCGATCCCAAGCGCGTCGACGTCAACGCACACCCCGCGAAGCTTGAAATCCGTTTCCGCGATTCGCGCCTCGTTCATGACTTCGTGTTTCGTACCGTGGAGGCCGTGGTTGCGTCGCCTGTCGAGGCTTCGGCCGACGCGGTCCCGCGACTATCCGTGGCCGGCGCCGACGTGGAGTCGCGCCCCGGCGATTCACTCGGTTCCGGGAGGCAGAACACGCTCGGCCTCGACGGCGCTCACGCGCAATACCTGCCGCTCTATGAGCGCCTGCATTCGCAAGCCTCGGGCTCGACTGCACGCATCGAGGATCGGGAGCTGCCGCCGCTCGGTTTCGCGCTCGCGCAGCTCGCCGGGATCTACGTGCTCGCACAAAGCGCCGACGGTCTCATCATCGTCGATATGCATGCGGCGCACGAGCGCATCACCTACGAGCGTATGAAGGGCGAGCTCGAGGCGCACCGTGTCACGGCTCAACCGTTGCTCGTGCCCGTGACGTGCAAGGTGTCGCTCGCCGAGGCGGAGGCCGCCGAGGAATTCGCCGCCGACATCGAGCGTCTCGGCTTGAGCTTGGTGCGCCGCGGTCCCGCCGAGGTCCACATTACGGCGGTTCCGGCGCTGCTCGCGGGCGCCGACGTCGCGGCGCTCGTGCGCGACGTGCTCGGCGATCTCGCCGGCAGCGGCGGTGCCCGGCGCTTAGCGAAGGCCGTGAACGAAGTGCTGGCCACCATGGCCTGTCACGGCGCGGTGCGCGCGAACCGCAAGCTTGCGCTCGCGGAAATGGACGCTCTATTGCGGGAAATGGAGCGCACCGAGCGCATCGACCAATGCAATCACGGGCGCCCGACCTGGATGCGGATCACGATCGCCGAGCTCGACGCGCTCTTTCTGCGCGGGCAATAGGCGCGGGACGTGGTTCAAGAACGAGTGCCGCTGCGCGGGCTGTGTCTCACGGGCCCGACCGCGTGCGGCAAAACGGAGCTCGCGCTGGCGCTCGCTGCCGAGCTCCCGCTCGAGATCGTCAGTATGGATTCCGCGATGGTGTATCGCGGCATGGATATCGGCACGGCGAAACCGCCGCCCGACGTTCTCGAGCGATTTCCCCACCATCTCATCGATATCCGCGATCCGGAAGATGCGTATTCGGCGGGAGAATTCCGCACCGACGCCGTCGCGGCATTCGCTGCGGTGCAAAGCCGCGGCAATTGGCCGCTGCTCGTCGGCGGCACGCTCCTGTATTTACGCGCGCTGCGCGAGGGGCTTGCCGATTTGCCGCAGCGCGATGCGCGGGTTCGTGAAGCGATCGACGCGGAAGCGCGCGTCCACGGCTGGGCGGCGATGCACGACCGGCTGCGCCAGGCCGATCCGGAATCGGCGGCGCGCATCAAGCCCTCGGACCGGCAACGCATCCAGCGCGCGCTCGAGGTGCACGCGCTCACGGGCCGGCCTCTTGCCGAGCTCACGCGGCGCCGGGTGCAAAGCGTCATGCCCGAGATCGAGATCGCGGCTTTCGCCGTCGTGCCCGCGGACCGGAGCCAGGTCGCGGCGCGAATCGAGCGACGCTTCGACGGCATGGTCGAGCGGGGATTCGTCGAAGAGGTGCGGCGATTACGTGCGCGCCCGGCGCCCGACGCGCGCCATGCAGCGATGCGCTCTGTCGGCTATCGGCAAATATGGGGCTACCTCGCGAACGACTATGATTGGCACGAGGCGCGGCGCCGCGCCATTGTCGCAACGCGGCAACTCGCCAAGCGTCAGATGACGTGGTTGCGTTCGGACCGGGCATGCGAATCTTTGCCCGCCTTCGCGTCGGACCTCGGTCGGCAGCTCAGCGAGCGCGTGGTCCGCCGGCTCGAACAGTGGGCATGAACCCCGCGACACGTGTTAACATTTAGGTCGTGTGGGGTTAAAATTATTCCGCGAGTGGGATTAATATCGGAGCGAGATTTCAGGAAGCGCATTGTGCGCGGCCAGCACTTCGGGCCTGGTCTCGAGAAAGCTAATAATAAAGGAGATAGTCATGGCCAAAGGACAGTCTTTGCAGGATCCGTTTCTTAATGCTTTGCGCAAGGAAAAGGTTCCCGTATCAATCTACTTGGTCAATGGCATCAAGTTGCAGGGGCAGATCGATTCTTTCGACCAATTCGTCGTATTGCTGCGCAACAGCGTGAATCAAATGGTCTACAAGCACGCCATTTCAACCGTTGTTCCGGCGCGCAACGTGCGTTTGTCCGCCGAAGAAGATGGCGACGGCGAAGATTGACGGCCGGCTTTCGCGGCGGGAAGTGCCTGTTGCTTGAACGTCCGCGCAGCGGGGAGCGCTGTCTTCTCCTGCACATTGGCTTAGGGCGTGCCTGTCACGCCGATGAAATCGCCGAATTCAACGCCCTGGCGAAATCGGCGGGCGCCGAGATTGCCGCCGAAGCGCGTGCGCAACTCGCGCGCCCCAACGCGCGGTATTTCGTGGGGCAGGGCAAGGTCGCCGAAGTCGCGGAGCTCGCCCAGGCGTCCGGAGCGGAGCTCGTGCTCGTGAACCAGCCGCTCGGCGCGAGCCAAGAGCGTAATCTCGAGGAGGCGATCAAGGTTCGCGTGCTCGACCGGAACGGTCTGATACTCGATATTTTTGCGCAGCGCGCCGCGAGCTTCGAAGGCAAGCTCCAGGTCGAGCTTGCGCAGCTCGATCATCTGTCGACGCGCCTCGTGCGCGGATGGAGCCACCTCGAGCGCCAAAAGGGCGGCATCGGCCTGCGCGGTCCGGGCGAGACTCAGCTCGAGGTCGATCGGCGCCTGATCGATCGCCGAATTCGCCGCCTCAAGACCAAGCTCGACCGCGCCGAGCGGCAGCGCGAGGTCAGCCGCCGCGAGCGGCAACGCACAAAAATCCCCACGGTTGCGCTCGTCGGCTACACGAACGCCGGCAAGACGACCTTGTTCAACGCTTTATCGGGTGCACGCCTCGAGGCGAAGGATCAGTTGTTTGCGACGCTCGATCCGACCATTCGGCGGCTGGCGATCGATCCGGGAGAGCATGTGCTGCTCGTCGATACGGTGGGCTTCGTGCGCGACTTGCCGCACGAGCTCGTGGCGGCGTTTCGCGCGACGCTGACGGAGACACGCGACGCGACACTGCTGCTGCACGTCATAGACGCGAGCGATCCCCACCACGAGGACCGGCTGCGCCAAGTCGAAACCGTGCTCGAGGAGATCGGCGCTTCGGACGTGGACACTATACGGGTGTACAATAAACTCGATCGGGCTCGCGACGGCATGCAAGGGCAATTTGGCTGCGCTCAGGGCGCCAAGCTCTACGTGTCGGCGGTGACCGGCGAGGGCCTCCCGGCGTTGGTCCGTGAAATACGAGCGCGAGTGATCGGCCGGCCCGTGTCGGGTCAAGTCGATCTCGGCCCGGAACAGAGTCGGCTCCGAGCGAAACTCTTCGACTGGCACGCAGTCCTCAAGGAGGAGCTCAATGCCTCCGGCGGCTGGACGATCGACGTGGAGCTCTCGGCCCGCCGCTGGCACGAGCTCTGCCGATCGGAAGGATTATCGAGTGACAACGTTCGTCAG
>DATCIQ010000251.1:0-9401 GCA_036507635.1 Gammaproteobacteria bacterium | reverse complement strand
GGCCCGAGGCGTACGGCGCGAGCCGTTCGCTCTTCGCTGCGGCGCTCGCCGCGTGGGTGCTCGCGATTGTCGCGCTCGCGGGCCCGACCTGGGAGCGCTTGCCCGTACCGACGTTTCGTTCCGACGAGGCGCTCGTCGTGGCGCTCGACTTGTCGCGGTCGATGGATGCGGGCGACCTGGAGCCGAGCCGGCTCGCGCGCGCCAAGCTCAAGCTTCTGAGCCTGCTCGAGCGCCGCCGCAGCGGGCAGACGGCGCTCGTCGTTTTCTCCGCGCACGCCTTCACGGTGACGCCATTGACGACCGATACGCGCACGATCGCAGCACTGGTCGGTGCGCTCTCGAGCGACATCATGCCGAGCAGCGGGAGTTTTCCCGAGTCCGGACTGACGCGCGCCGGCACGTTGCTCGAGCAGACCGGCATGACGCGCGGCGAGATTCTACTCATCACCGATGCCGAACCGTCGGAGGAAGCCGTCGACGTTGCGGAGGAGCAGAGAGCCGCGGGCTTCACGACGAGCGTGCTCGCCGTCGGCACTCGCGAGGGCGCTCCCATCCCGGAGGCTGGGGGCGGTTTCGTCACGAACGAGGCGGGCCAGGTCGTCGTGCCGCAGGTCGATGCCGCGGCGCTCGAGCGGCTCGCTACCGCGGGCGGCGGCCGCTTCGCCCAACTTCGGCCCGACGACCGCGATCTCGACGCACTTTTCCCGCGGCGCACTCCCGCACTCGAAGCAGCGCTTGCCGAGCAGCAAGAGCAGGAGTACGAAGCGGACGTTTGGCGCGACGCGGGCTTATGGCTCACCGTGGCTCTGCTGCCGCTGGTCGCGCTCGGTTTCCGCCGCGGCTGGGTCGCGGCGTGGCTCGTGTGCGCGTTGCTGCCGGCACCGCGTGCCGATGCTTTCGAATGGCGCGATTTGTGGACATGGCGCGACCAGCAAGCTTACGAGGCCATGCAAGCCGACCAGCCCGCGGTCGCGGCGGAGCTTTTCGAAGATCCCGAGTGGCGCGCCGCCGCCGAGTATCGCAGCGGCGATTATGCAGAGAGCGCCGCGACGCTCGCGCCGCTCGGCACGACCGACGACCACTACAACCGCGGTAACGCGCTCGCGCGCTTGGGCGAGCTCCAAGCCGCGATCGACGCGTACGATCGGGCGCTCGCTCTCGATCCAAAGCACGAGGATGCGATCTACAACCGCGCGTTGCTCGAGGAGTTGCTCGAGCAACAGAACGAGGATCAGCAGAATCAGGAGCAACAGAACCAGAGCGGGCAGAACGACGAGCAACAAGGCGCGGAGAATTCCGGTGACGGCGGCGCCGACGGCGAGGAGGCGCAGGGCGGCGCGCGAAGCGAGAGCGATCAAGGGGGCGCGCCGCAAGATGCGGGCGAAGAGAGCGCCGACGAAGACGGCGAGCGCGACGGTGAGCAGGGCGAGCCGCAAACCGACGGCGAGGACGACGTGCAGCAAGCCGCGGCCGGGCCGGAAGACGTCGAGGAGTGGGCCTCGGATCAAGCCGCGGAGCAATGGCTGCGGCGCATCCCGCAGGACCCGGGTGGCCTGCTGCGACGCAAATTCCTCTATCAATATCAGCGGCTGGGCGTCGACCAGGACGGCAACTACATTGCACCGGGCGACGCGGCGAAGCCGTGGTGACGCGCCTCGTTCAGGGGCTCGTCGCGATCGCGCTCGTGCTCGCGGCGATGGGCGCGCGTGCGCAGGATGTCGTCGTCGAGGCGAGCGTCGACCGGACGACGATCCACGAGAACGAATCGTTCACTTACACGGTCCGCGCCGAAGGTCGCGCCGTCGGCGAGCCCGACGTGAGCTTCCTCGAGCAGCAGTTCGACATTCTGAACCGGTCGACGGCAACGCAAATCCAATTGCTCGACGGGCGTACCCAGCAGGTATCGGAGTGGACCTATCAACTGATGCCGAAAAAAGAGGGGCAGTTCACGCTGCCGCCACTGCAATTCGGCGACGTCTTGTCTAATGCCGTGACGGTCGAGGTGTTGGCCGCGGCGGACTCGGGGGACGGGTCCGCGGATATCTTCATGGAAGCCGAGCTCGAGCCCGCCAAGGTCTATGTCCAATCGCAAGCGATCTACACGTTGCGGTTGTTCATCGGCATCGGCACGGGGCGCGCGGCGATGACGCCTCCTCCGGTCGCGGGCGGCGAAGCGATCATCGAGCGTCTCGGCGAAGATCAGGAATATCAGACGGTGCGGGGCGGACGCAATTTCCGCGTCCGCGAGCGCCGCTACGCGATCTTCCCGCAGCAGGCCGGTAGTCTCGCGATCGGGCCCGTAACGTTCGAAGCTATGGTGATTCCGACGCGCGGGTTCTCGCGCGTGCAGCGCTTGCGCTCCGCAACGGTCGATCTGGAAGTCTTGCCGGCCGTGGCGCCGCCGCCCGCGCTTGCCGGCGCTTCCTGGTTGCCGGCCGCGAGTCTCACGCTCACGGAAGACTGGGCCGACGACGCGGAGCAGTTCTCGCTCGGCGTGCCGCGCACGCGAATTTTGACGGTCGCGGCCGATGGCCTGCTCGAAACGCAGCTGCCGGAGATTGAGCTCGCCGCTGCGACCGGCATTCGTCAATACCCTGACCAACCCGAGCTCAAGCGCGAGGTCACGGCCGCGGGCTTGAGCGTCGAGCGCGTCGAGCGCTACGCCGTCATTGCGCAAGCCGCGGGCTCGACGACGCTTCCCGCCGTGGAGGTGCCATGGTGGAACGTCCGCGACGAACGCTGGGAAGTCGCGCGCATAGAGCCGCGGGCCATCGACGTCGGGCCCGGCGCCGAGATCGATGTCGTGGCCCCCCCGGCCACGCCGGAGACTGAGACCGCGGAGGATCCCGCGCCCGCGAACTACTGGCCGCTCGTGAGCAGTCTGTTGGGCATCGCTTGGCTCGCGACGATTCTCTTGTGGCTGCGAGCGCGCACGGGCGGCGCGAGGCTCGGGGCGCGACGCAAGCGTGCGCGCACCCCGGCCGCCGCAACGTCGGGCCGGCGGCTGCTCAAGGAGCTCCGCGCCGCGTGCGCCGTCGACGATGCCGGACGCGTCCGCGATCTTCTGCTCGACTGGGCGAAGATCGAGCTCGGACCGACGCCGCCCGGCAACTTGGGCGCGTTGCGTGACCGGTTGCCCGAGCCGCTGCAGCAGGAAGTCGCCACGCTCGAGGCTCATCTTTATGGGCCGCGAGGGGCTGCGTGGAGCGGCCGCCGTCTGGCCGAGCTCGTCACCGACCTCGAGCGTGCGGGTCAGTCGCAGGCAAAGGACGCCAAGGACCCTCTCGTGCCGCTCTACCGGTAGGAGCGAGCTTCGCTCGCGATTCTTCGTCAAGATCGCGAGCGAAGCTCTCTCCTACAAGAGCAAGAAACGCGGCGAGACGCCGCTTCCACAGGAGACTCCCCACATCATGTGATCTGCGTACGCGACAGTCGCGGCTCGCCGGCCGCATGCTTCGCGCGCCATGGAGCTTCCCAAACTCAACCGAGATAGCCTCCAATCTCCGTACGCCGAGCAGCTCAACCGGGGTTTCCCGGGGCTTAAGTTCGCAAGTCTCATCGAGAAAGAGTTTCGCGAGTTCTATATCGCGCAGAACCTGCCGCGTGCGCGCTTGTCCGCGCTCGTGGCGCTGATTCTCGTGCTGTGGCTCACCTGCATCGAATTTCTGTTCAACGACACGGCCGCGACCACGCAGATGAACGCGTTGCGGTTGGGCGTGCTGTGCCCCTTGCTCGTCGTCGTCATCGTGGCGATCTACGTGCCGTTTCTCGAAAGATACTATGACGAAATTGCCGCGACCGGCGTCACTGTCATAGGTCTCGTCGTCAGCTACATCTGCCAGGTCGCAGCATTGGAGGGCGCGTCGTACGTTCTGGCCGGCGTAGTGCTCGTCAACCTGTACGCGTGCATGTTCTTGGGCTTTCGGTTCCCCGTGGCGGCATCGATCGCGGCGTTGCTCACCGCGGCGCATCTCGGATTCGGGTTCCTGCTCGGAGCTCCGCTCTCCGAGCTCTTCTATATGACGGCCATTCTCGCCACCTCGAACGTGATCGGCGGAATCGCGACTTACAACCTCGAGCGCGCGTTGCGCGCCAACTTTCTCGAGACGCGCGTGCTCAACGAGCTCGCGCAACGCGACGGTCTGACCGGGCTCTACAACCGCCGCATCTTCGACGACTACATACGGCGCATCTGGCGTCAGTCGCGGCGTGAGGACGTGCCCATCGAGATCGTTTTCGTCGACATCGACTACTTCAAGATCTACAACGACGTATACGGTCACCAAGCCGGCGACGATTGCCTGAAGAAAGTCGCGCAAACGATTGCGCGATCCGCGAAGCGGCCGTTCGATTTCTGCGCGCGCTACGGCGGCGAAGAGTTCGTGCTCGTGCTGTACGGTCCGCCGGCGGATTACGCGCGCACCCTGCCGGAGCAAATCCGGCACGACGTCATGGATCTAGGCATCGAGCACCAAGGCTCGGAGATCGGCAACTTCGTGACGGTGAGCGTCGGTGTCGCGCTCGCGCACCCGGGCTCGGGCAGGAGCCTGACCGGCGCGATTCAAACCGCGGACGAGGCCATGTACGAGGCGAAGCAAGAAGGCCGCAACCGCGTAGTCTTCAGAGACGCGAGCGAGAGCGAGATCGAGACGGGCAACTTCCGCGCGGCCTATCGCGAGATCGCGAGCTGAGCGCGCTCTCCATTGCTGTAGGAGCGAGCTTCGCTCGCGATTCTTCGCTCGCGATTCCTCACCACTTACCGACGTTCGGCATCGACCGCCACGGGTCTGCGGGCGGCAGCGCCGCGCCTTTTTGCAGCAGCTCGATCGATATATTGTCCGGAGAGCGGATGAAGGCCATCCTGCCGTCGCGCGGCGGACGGTTGATCGTCACGCCTGCGTCCGTGAGCTTGCGGCACGTCGCGTAAATGTCGTCGACCTCGTAGGCGACGTGGCCGAAATTGCGACCTTCGCCGTACACGTCGGCGTCCCAGTTGTACGTGAGCTCGAGCGCGCACTCTTCCTGTCCCGGCGGCGCCACGAACACGAGCGTGAATCGCCCCGCCTCGTGGACCGTGCGGCGCACCTCCTCGAGCCCCAGCTTGTTGCAGTAGAAATCGAGCGACGCGTCCAAGTCAGTGACGCGCACCATTGTGTGCAAGTAACGCACGACCTATCCTCCGATGACTGTTGTTGGCAGCCGAATGTCGGGACTATACCGGATCGTTTTCGTCACGGGCATGAAGCCCAAGCCGCCGCCGGACGAGCACAAGGCAGCGCTCTTGCGTGCGCTCAAGGCCGGGCTCGAGCGCGTTCGGCCGGCCGCCGCAGAACGTCTCGCGGCCAACGGCGACCGCTTCACGCTTGTCTCGTGGACATATCTCTTCTACGGCGTCACGCGGGACATTCGCCTCGACCTGCCCGGGCTCGAGCGCCTGTTGGCATCGCCGGTCGCGGACGCCAACGAGCGTCGCGAGATCGACTCGGTGCGCAGGCGCCTGAAGCGCTGGTGGCATCTCGTCGGCGATTCCTTTCCCATGATTACGAAGGTCATCGCGAACGCGGATTTGGAGTTGACTATCGAGGATGTGCACCGCTACTTGGAGAATCGCGACGGCATCGGCGCCGCCATCCGCGCTTTGGTCAAGACCGTGCTCGAGCAAGCGTGGAGCCGCGGCGAGCGCGTGCTCTTGATCGGCCACAGTCTGGGCTCGGTCATCGCCTACGATTGCCTCTGGGAGCTGTCGCGCGAGACCGGGAGCTCCGGCAGCGTCGAGGAATTCGTGACGCTCGGCAGCCCGCTCGCGACGCGCTTCATCCGCACGGCTTTGAAAGGCGGCGATCGGCCTTCGCCGCTCTGCTATCCGGGGAACATAAAACGTTGGGCGAATTTCTCGGCGCGCGCAGAGATGGTGGCGCTACATCCGCGGCTCGAGCCGTACTTTCGCGGCATGATCATGGCCGGGCTCGTGGATGCGATCGAGGATCGCATCGATCTCTACAACGTTTTCTGGGAGCAGGACGGCATCAACCCCCACCGGTCATACGGCTATCTTGTGCACGCCGACGTCGCGACGCTGATCGGGGATTGGCTGTCTTTGTAGGAGCGAGCTTCGCTCGCGATTCTTCGATTCCGTGGGAGCGGCGTCTCGCCGCGATTCCGAAGATCGCGGCCGGAGGTCGCTCCTACACTTCTAATCGAGCTGCGGCTCGATACGGACGTCGATTCTGCGATTGCGCGTGCGTCCCTGTTCAGTTTCGTTGTTGGCGATGGGCCGGGTCTCGCCATAGCCGACAGCGCTCATGCGAAAGGCGGGGATCCCGAGCTCGCCCGCGAGATAGGTGCTGACCGACTCCGCGCGCTGCTGCGACAACCTCATGTTGTTCTCGTCGCTACCGTAGGAATCCGTGTGCCCCTCGATGACGATTTGGGAACGCGGAAAAATCGCCGTCGCTTCTCGTACTTTCTCGAGTAGCGGCCGATACGCTGCATCGACGTTGGCGCGGCCGCTCGGGAATGTGAGGCCGACGAGACGCAGCACGATACCGTTCTCTTCACGCGAAATACGCGCCTCGTTGCGCGCGAACAGTTGCTCGATGGTCGCGAACTGCTCGCGAATACGCGCCTCGGCCTCAAGACGCTGAACGAGCGCAACGCGCTCTTGGGAAACGCCGCCGAGTTGCTCGTCCAAGGCGCGAATCTCTTCCTCGAGCTCGGCTATGCGCAGACGACTGTCTTCGACGTCGACTTGCGATTGTTGCGCGGTTTCCCTGAGCTCCTCGACGAATGCGACGAGCCCTGCCGCGACGGGCTCGGTTCCGGCGTCGAGCTGCGCAACTTGATCTGCGGCCGCGGCAATGCGCGTCAGCGGCTCCTCGTATGCGAGGATGATGTCCTCCTCGGTCAAGTTCTCGTCGCGCATCGACACGACCCGTTCCGCGAGGTAGATCGCGTGGCGGGCCTCATAGTTCGCCTGTTGCGCGAGGCTGCGCGGCAGGTCCGTGTCGTAACGGTTCTCGCTGAGCTCGCGCTCCGCTTCCGCGAGCAACTCCTGGGCGCGCGCGAACGTCTTGGGCGCATAACGCTGCACACGGAGCTGCTCCGCCTGCGCAAGCAGCGCCCGCGTTTGGCTCAGGTATTGCGCCTTGATGGCCGTGAGCTCGGCGTCGCGGTACAGCGCCTCGGCATCTTCGCCGCGACTTCGCGCACCGCGGATATCGCCGGACTCGAGACGTTGCGCGGCGCCGTTGAATGCTCCCTCCGCTTCCGTCCAGAGCTCGGAGGCAAAAGTCACGGCGTTCGCTCCTTGAGCGTCATCGCGCGTCTTTATTAAAGAGGCGAGCGTCACGGTCGCGATGTCGGCCGCTTCCGTCGCCGCTGCGAACAGCCGCTCCGCTTCGGCGAGCCCGGAGCGAATTCGCTCGATGTTGCGACCGCGCGCGAGGTCGTCCTCGGCGGTCCGATAGATTTCCTCGGCGCGGGCGAACGTCGCCGGGGCAAGCAATTCTGCGTCGGCCGCGCGCGCTGCCTCGAGGGCCGCATCGGCTTGTCCGAACAGCGTATTGCGGAGGTCGTTTTGGGCGCCGGCATTCGCAAATGCCAGCAAGCCTATCGCCAGTGGGAACCAGTGCTTCATGTGCCGCGATCTCGCTTTAAATTGTGGAGCCAATCACAGACTCGGCGCGTTGCCGCTCATAGACTTCGCACCATGGGCGTCAAGTACTACACGCATTTCGTGCTCACCGGCGAGACCGTCGCGGGCTCGGATCAAGAGTTCAGCGGCGTCGTCGAGGTCAATCGAGCTACGGAGCAGGCGTTCGAAACTCGCGAGATCGAAGCGCTGCTCGCACGCAATTTCGATCTGCAATCGGGCGAGGTCCGCCTCATCAACTGGTCCCGGCTGCAGTAACTCGTTTCATTTTCCCCCTGTGATTGGCCCGGTCAAGTACCGGGCTTTTTTTTCCACGTAACTGATGCTCGTAATCTCGAAACGCCGGTCGCCGCCGGGCGTGCTGACGACGACCTCGTCGCGCACGGATCTCCCCATGACGGCGCGCGCGAGAGGTGCATCCATGCTGAGATACTCGAGCGCGGCGCCGGATTCATCGGGCCCGACCACGCGATGGCGCGTCGTCAGCCCGCGCTCGTCGCGGACTTCGAACCACGCGCCGAAGTAGATTTTGCCGGTGTTGGCCGGCGGCTCGGCCACGATCCGCATGCCGTCCAGGCGCTTGCGCAGGAACCGCACGCGCCGATCGATCTCCGCGAGCTGCCTCTTGCCGTAGATGTACTCGGCGTTCTCGGACCGATCGCCCTGTGCTGCCGCCGCGGCGACCGCTTGGGTCACGTCGGGGCGCTTGACCCTCCACAGGTAGTCGACCTCGCGCTTGAGCTCCGCCGCGCCTTCGGGCGTGATGTACTGCGAGCTTTTCGAAGGCTTGGGACGAAGCTTACCCATCGTTCGCTCAAACCGTGCGATACTCTTGGCTCATCAAGAGCACGATTCTAGCAGCCCCTGTGAGTGAGTTTCGCGGCATCCCCGTCGTCATCAGCTCCGGATCGAAGTACCAGACGACACAAGGCTTCTCGGCGATCAAGAACGGTGTCAAGCCGCGCGCCGCGCGCCAAGCCGTTGCATCGGCGCCGAAGCCGCCGTGGCTCAAAGCGAGGTTTCCGTCGGGCGAGAAATACGAGGCCATCAAGGAGACCGTACGCACGCATCGTTTGGCCACGGTCTGCGAGGAGTCGATGTGCCCGAACATCGGCGAATGCTGGGCGAACGGTACGGCCACACTCATGCTCATGGGCGCCGTATGCACGCGTTCGTGTCAATTCTGCGCCGTGGATACGGGGAATCCGCGCGGCTGGCTGGATGCGGATGAGCCGTACAATGCTGCTCGATCCGTCGAGCTCATGGGGCTCAAGTACGTCGTGCTGACGTCCGTCGATCGCGACGATCTCAAGGACGGCGGCGCCGGCCATTACGCCGCGTGCGTGCGCGCAATCAAGCAACGATGCCCCGATACGGTCGTCGAAGCGCTGACACCGGATTTCCAGGGCAGAACCCGCGATGTCGACACAGTGCTCGAGTCGGGCGTCGACGTCTTTGCGCAGAATCTCGAGACCGTCAAACGCCTCACGCATCGGGTGCGCGATGCGCGCGCCGGCTACGAGCAGACTCTCTCCGTGCTCGAGCACGCAAAGCGCCGGGATCCCCGGGTCGTCACGAAGACGAGCCTCATGGTCGGCCTCGGCGAGACCGAGGGCGAGCTCATCGAAGCCATGGATGATCTCGTCTGCGCACGCGTCGACATCGTGACCTTCGGCCAGTATTTGCGCCCGACACCGAACCACTTGGCCGTCGAGCGCTATGTGACGCCCCAGGAATTCGAGCGTTTACG
>DATCIQ010000250.1:0-6227 GCA_036507635.1 Gammaproteobacteria bacterium | reverse complement strand
GGAAACCAGCATCACGCTCTCTGGCGACGCGTGGCCCGACAAGGGCATCCACTACCGCATGCATCCGGCCAATATCGCTTGTCTCTCGGCGGCACGCATCGACTGCTGCGTGCTCGCGAACAATCATGTGCTCGACTTCGGATACGCGGGCCTCGAAGAAACGCTCCGCACGTTGCAGAGCGCGGGCATGCACTCCGCGGGTGCCGGCGCCAGCGCCAGCGAGGCGGCGGCGCCGGCCGTCGTCGACCTGGGTGACCGTGGCCGCGTGCTCGTGTTCGCTTACGGCTCCGCGACGAGCGGCATTCCGCTCGAATGGGGCGCCGCCGGCGGCAGGGCCGGCATCAACCTGTTGACGAATCTTTCTCCTGCCGTCGCACGGGCAGCGGCCGCAGCCATCGGCCGATGGAGACGGCCCGGCGACATCGTCGTCGTATCCGTGCATTGGGGATGGAACTGGGGTTACGCGATTCCGCGAGAGCAACGCCTATTCGCGCACGCGCTCATAGATTCCGGCAACGTCGACGTCGTGCATGGGCACTCGTCGCATCACGCGAAAGGGATCGAAGTGTATCGCGGGCGACCGATCTTCTACGGTTGCGGAGACTGTCTCAACGACTACGAAGGCATCGCCGGGAATGAGGAGTATCGCGGCGATCTGTCGCTCATGTATTTCGTCACGATCGAGCCGTCAGGCGGCGGGCTTACGGCACTCTCGCTCGCGCCGCTGCAAACGCGGCGTTTCAGCTTACACGGCGCGTCGCGCACCGATGCCGCGTGGCTTGCGGCCGTGCTCGATCGCGAAAGCGCGCCGTTGGGTTGCCGCGTCCGCCTCGGCGATGAGGCGAGCCCAATGCTCCATGCCGCGCCGGCTCACCGATCAGGGTCGGAGCCGTAAAGGTCCTCGAAGGGCTCCTCGTCGTCCTCGTCGTCGCGTTCGTCCTCGGGCCGCTCGTCTTCCCATTCTTCTTTGTCCGTTTTGACCTCCTCGAGCGGCTCCCGCCAGTCGGCGCCCGTCATCGCGGTCTCGGTGAGGCCCAAGTCGTCGGTCTCGACGTCGTCGAGCGGCCCCGTCCAGTCCTCGGGGGTCTCGGTCAGCTCGATTTCCATGTCGAACCAAGCACTTGCGTCTACTTCCTCGAGATCACCGTCGAAATGCTGGATCTCGACGATCCCGCGTTCCTCGTCGAACGCGACGACTCTAAAGAGCTGGCCCTTGTCGAGATGCCTGTACCAGCTGCCAACGATCGGATCGAGCTCTGTGTTCATACAGGTATTCTCCGTCGAATCGGCACCTTCGGCCACTGATGCTAGCGCGACGCGAAGTGCCGCGTGAACCACTGCGCCGCGTGCTCCGCGACCGCTTGGAGAGTGCCCCGTTCTTCGAACAGATGGGTCGCGCCGGGAATGACGATGAGCTCCTTTTCCGAGCGCAATCGCGCGAGCGCGCCTTCATTGAGGACGAGCACCTGCGGGTCGTTGCCGCCGACGAGCATGAGCGTCGGAGCGCGCACGCGCTCGAGCGCGTCCGCGGCGAGATCCGGGCGACCGCCGCGCGAGACGATCGCCCGAATCGCCTGCGGTGCGTCTGCCGCGGCCACGAGCGCGGCCGCCGCTCCCGTGCTTGCGCCGAAATAGCCGAGTGCCTGCGGTGTGCCGAGACGGTCGCTGAGCCATGCAGTGACCGAGCCCAAGCGATCGGCGAGAAACGGAATGTCGAAGCGGTACTCGCGCGAGTAGGCGTCGACGCTTTCCTCCTCGGCCGTGAGCAGATCGAACAGGAGCGTCCCGAGCCCGCGTTCATGCAGATATTGCGCGACTCTGCGATTGCGTGGGCTCAGCCTGCTGCTGCCGCTGCCGTGCGCGAATATGACGATGCCGCTCACGTTAGGCGGTGCGTGCAAATCGCCATGCAATACCGCGCCCGGGACGGGAATTTCGAGGTCGTCGACGACCGTGCTCATGGGGTCGTCCGTTACGCGCTCAGATGAGCTTCGAGATAGCCCACCGAGCTTTCGAGACTCGAGAGCTCCGGATAGTCGTGCTCGGGTATGTCGAAACCGAACCGCCGGTGCAGCGCCGTCACGAAATTCAAATAGTCCATGGAATCGAAATCGAACTGATCGCGAAACGCGTGCGCGGGATCGAGCGCGGAAGCATCCACGTCGGGCGCGATTTCGAGCAACGCTTCGAGGACGGCCGTGCGTATTTCATCGCGCTTCATAGTTGCTCCGGCTGCTGCAAGCGCCGCTCGAGATCGGTCAGGAACTGGCTGCCCCGGTGCCCGTCCGTGACGCGATGGTCGCCCGCCAACGTGGCAGTGACGACCGGGGCGGCCGCGATTTTCCCGGCCGCTACCCAAGGCCGGTTGACGACGCCGCCGAATCCGACGATGGCGACCTGCGGCGGATAGATGATCGGGTAAACGGTCTCGACGCCCCCCTCACCGAGGCTGCTGACCGTGATCGTGGCGTTCGTGATCTCGCTTTGCTTCAGACGTCCCGCGCGGGCCCGCTGCACGAGCCCCTGCAGCTGCCGCATCAATTCGGGCAAGGTCCGCTCGTTGGCGGCAGCCAACCCCGGCGCGATGAGACCGCCGGTCCTGAGCCGAATCGCAACGCCGACGTTGATCTCGCGGCTCGCCTCGAACCGGCCGTCGAGCCAGAAGCCGTTGAGCTCAGGGGACTTCTCGAGCGCACGCGCGACGGCTTTGAGGAGCAGCGCCCCGGGGAGCAGGCGCTCGGTGACGGCGTGCTCTCTGTTCCAATGCTCGAGCCATGCCATGGAAGTGCTCATGTCGATGGTCGTTGCGAGGTAGTAGTGTGGGATTTCGCGCTTCGACCGGCTCATGGCCCGGCCGATGACCGACCGCATATCCGCTTTCGGCGCTTTCGCGGTGGCCGCGCGCTCGACGTCGTCGAGCGTGATTGCCCCGTCCGGCCCGGTGGCTGCGACGCTCGCAAGGTCGATGCCGAGCTCTTGCGCGCGGCGCCGCGCGGCCGGTGACGCGCGGGCGCGTCCGGCGGCGGGGCCGACGACCTTTGCCGCGCGCGGCTCGACGGCGCGCGCGGCGGCGCTCTGCTCGACGGCGGCAACCGCGGCGGGTTGCGCACGCTCGCCGCCCGCCGGGACGTAAAGCGCGAGCGGCGCGCCCACGGCAACGTCCGTGCCGGGCTGCACGAGCAACTCGCCGATCTGCCCCGCTTCGAAGATCTCGATGTCGATGATGCCCTTGGACGTCTCGACGGCGGCGACGATGTCGCCGCGCTTGACCGTATCGCCCGGTTTGACCATCCACTCGGTGAGCTTGGCCGACTCCATGTCGGCGCCGAGCGAAGGCATGCGAAACTCAGCCATGGCCGAAGAGTCCCTTGGCCGCGGCGACGATCTGCTCGGGTTGCGGCAGGGCCGCCGCCTCCAAGTGTTGGGCGTAGGGTATCGGCACCTCGGCGCTGCAAACGCGCTTGACGGGCGCGTCGAGATCGTAAAAACCGTGCTCCATGATCCGCGCGGCGATTTCGGCCGATAAGCTGCCGCTGCGCCAACCTTCGTCGACGATCACGACGCGTCGCGTTCTTTGCACCGACTCGAGGATCGTCGATTCATCGAGCGGCCGCAACGTGCGCAAGTCGACGACCTCGGCATCGATCTCTTGATTTGCGAGCGTCTCGGCTGCCGCCAAGGTTTTCGGCAAGCTGCCGCCGTAGGTCACGAGCGTGACGTCGCGGCCGGGCCGCCGTATCGCTGCATGGTCGATATCGACGGCGGCCGGCTCCGCGTCGAGCTCGCCTTGCATGTTGTACAGCATCACGTGCTCGACGATGACGACGGGATCGGGATCGGCAAGCGCCGCGCCGAGCATGCCGCGCGCATCCGCAAGGGTGGCCGGCGCGACGACGCGCAATCCCGGCACGTGTGCGTACCAGTTCTCGAGACTGTGCGAATGCTGTGCGGCGAGCTGTCGCCCGGCGCCGGTCGCCATGCGGATCACGATGGGCACGGAGAACTGGCCGCCCGACATGTGCCGGATCGTTGCCGCGTTGTTGACGATCTGGTCGATACACAAGAGGCTGAAGTTGACGGTCATGACCTCGACGATGGGACGCATGCCGCCGAGCGCGGCGCCTATGCCTGCGCCGACGAAGGCGGATTCGGACAGCGGAGTGTCGCGCACGCGCGCTTCGCCGAATTCAGCGAGCAATCCCTTGCTCACGGCATAACAACCGCCGTAGCGGCCGACGTCCTCGCCCATGAGGAATACGCGCGGATCGTTCGAGAGCGCCTCACGCAACGCCTCGCGGATCGCTTCGCGGTAGGTCAGCGTGCGACGCGTCTCTGAGCGGGCTGCCGCGTTCACGCCATTTCCCGCGTGTAGACGTCGCGCGACAAATCGCCGAGCGGCTCCCACGTGCCGTTCTCTGCGAACTCGACGGCGGCCGCGATCTCTCGCTCGACTTCCGCTTCGATGCTCGCAAGGTCCGCGTCCCGCAGAAGGCCGGTCTCTTTGAGCTTGGCGACGAAAGTCACGATCGGGCCGCGCTTTTTCCATTCTTCCACTTCCGCCTTGTCGCGATAGAGCTCCGCATCGAACATCGAATGCGGCCTGAAGCGATACGTCGCGAACTCGAGGAAGCGCGGTCCCCCGTCGCCGCGGATTGCCTCGACGGCGGCCGCCGCCGCGGCTTCGACGGCGAGCACGTCCATGCCGTCAATCGTCGCCGCGGGCAAGTTGTAGCTTTGCGCCTTGCGCGCGATGTGAGTCTCCGACTCCGATCGTGCGAGCGCCGTTCCCATGGCGTAGAGGTTGTTCTCGCACAGAAATAGCACGGGCAGCTTCCACAGCGCCGCGAGATTCAACGATTCGTGAAATTCGCCCTCGGCGACGGCGCCTTCGCCGAAGAAACAGGCGGTCACCGCATTGCGGCTGCGGAGCTTCTCCGCGAGCGCGAGCCCCACGGCGAGCGGCAGCGCGCCGGCGACGATGGCGTTGCCGCCGTAAAAGCGCGTCGCGGCGTCGAAAATGTGCATCGATCCGCCGCGCCCGCGGCAGCAGCCTTCCGCCTTACCGTACATTTCCGCCATGACGGTCGCCATCGGGATGCCGCGCGCGAGCGCATGGCCGTGCTCGCGGTAAGTTGCGACGACGGCGTCGCGCGGCTCGAGAGCGCGCATCACGCCGGCCGCGATCGCCTCTTGCCCGATATACAAGTGCAGGAAGCCGCGGATCTTCGTTGCGCTGTAGAGCTCGGCGCATTTTTCCTCGAAGCGCCGGATGCGCAGCATGTCGCGCAGGAGCTCGAGCGCATGCTCGCGCGTCGTGCCCGCTATTTTCGTGCTCACGTGCGCTCCTCGACGCCGGGCTCGCGCTCGAGCGTCGACGTATCGCCTTCGGGCAGTCCGAGCTCGCGCGCCTTGAGCAAGCGCCGCATGACCTTGCCGGAGCGGGTTTTCGGCAACGAGCGGCTCCACTCGATCTCACGTGGTGCGACCGCGGGACCGAGGCGCCGCCGCGCGTGCGCCATGAGATCGCGGCGCAGCGCCTCGCTCGGCTCGAAGCCGGCTTTGAGCGAGACGAAGGCCTTGACGATCTCCATGACGGTCGGATCGGGCTTGCCGATGACGCCGGCCTCGGCGACCGCGGGGTGCTCCATGAGCGCGCTTTCGACCTCGAACGGGCCGATCAAGTGGCCGGCCGACTTGATGACATCGTCGGCGCGGCCGATGAACCAGTAGTAGCCGTCCGCGTCGCGCTGCGCGAGGTCGCCGCTCAAGTACCACCCCGAGCGAAAGCACTTGCGGTAGCGCGCTTCCTCGCCGAGGTAGGCGCGGAACATCGACGGCCAGCCCGGCCGCAACGCGAGCTCACCCGTCACGTTCGGCGTGCGCACCTCTTCGAGCTCGCCGTCTTGGGTTACATGCACGATCGCGGCTTCGACGCCCGGAACGGGTTTACCCATCGAGCCTGCCTTGATGTCTAAGCTCGCAAAGTTGGCAATCATGATGCCGCCGGTCTCGGTCTGCCACCAGTTGTCGTGAAAGGGCAGTGCGAGCGCTTGCTGTCCCCAGACCACGGCCTCGGGGTTCAACGGCTCGCCGACGCTCGCGGCAAACCTGAGCTTGCTCAAGTCGAATTGGCGCGGCAACTCGGCCCCGGCTTTCATGAGCATACGGATCGCCGTCGGCGCCGTGTACCAAACGGTGATTTGCTGGTCCTGCAAAATGCCGTACCA
>DATCIQ010000249.1:0-3638 GCA_036507635.1 Gammaproteobacteria bacterium | reverse complement strand
TGCTGACGCTGAGCGCGAACGCCCGTTTTGGGTCGAACGAAGCCCGTCGCCGAACCGTTAACATCATACTATCTCAACGCCCGGGATCGAGCCTGTTCGAGACGTTCGGAAAACGCCATCGGCGAACGTCCCGAACGGAGCGGGGAACGCGACGTTCGAACATCCGGCATGAGCCGAGCAAACGGCGTACTGCCAAGCGTGTGCCCTGTCCGCCGAGGTCCGCTGCCTACATTCCCGACCAAACTGACGTGCTGATCGACCGTCGCCGAACGAGCCGCTAGTCCGGGCTCGCGTCCGGCACGAGCGATGCCAGCCATCGCCTCGTCTACATAAAACCCTCCGTATTCGATTTCGGTTTTCGCGTGGCGGGGTCCCTCGCCGATTCCGCAAAGCTGCAAGCGCCCGGCGCCGACCCCGGTGTCGCCTTCGCAGGCGCTGAGCGCAACGGTCATCGCCGCAACGGCGAGCGCCGATCTCATCCTCGTGGCCGTCGTCATCGTCGCGGCGCGGCGGGCAGGCTGGCGGCGCAGCCGCGGAGGTAAACCTCTATTATTTGTCCTCATTATTCCGTTACTCCTGCGACGATGAGACGTGCGATTGGCCGACAGCGCTTCGTCGCCGGTGGTGGACCCGATAGACAATGTGTCCCGCGCAGATGAGAGCGATCCAGAGCGTATTGAGCACCCAATAGAATCCGAAGCCTCTGATCCAGCCTCGCGTGGAACTATCGATAGTGCGCGCGAGCTCCACGGTGCCGGCGCTCGCCGCGTCGCCATCGGGAACGACGACGAACGGAGCGCTGTCGAGAATCGGGTAGAGCAGCGCGACGCAAAGGACGTTGATGACGAGGCGCACGGCCCACGGCAACCAGTCGAGATCCGGCCGCACGAGATTGAAGGCCCGTTGTGCGACTCCGAGCAAGAGCAGTCCGAGCAGAAACAGCTGAAAGCGCTGCCACGAGGGCGAGAGCTCGAGCGGCTCGACCGCCGGGCCGATGAGCAGTGCCGGAACCTCGGGCCAAACGCTCCACCAAAGACCCCACGCGAGCGCGGCGGCGCCCATGAAAGCCAAGCCCGAGCCCGAATACCACTTGGGCACGTACTTCAGGTACGGCGTCCAGAACAACCAGCTTTCCGGTGCGCCGCGCTGTCTTTTGCCGGAACGCAACATAAAGAAGTCGATGCCCGCCCAGATTGGCGTGAGCACGATGAACAAAACCAGCATCGAGACGCCGACGCGGCGGACGAGGGAAAGGAAAGGCGCACCGGTCAGCAGAGTCTCGACGGAGGCTATGATGACGTTCAGCGCCAGAACGAACAGCAGGACGCCCACGTAGGCGGGGAACGCCGCGGGGCTGATGAGCTGAAACGGTCCCAAGGCGAAGCCGGGTCCGGGCCGTCCGTAGCGAGTCGCGACGATGAAAGGTGCGCCGAACTCGGCGAGGACCGCCTCTTGCTCGGCCTCCGTGAGCTCGCGGCCGAGCTCGGCCCGGCGCTCCGCCATTCTCGTTTCGAGATGCACGCGCAGCTCGGCCAGAATGTCGGCTTTGTCCGAGCCCCTCGGTAGGTGCCCCCGGACGGCCGCGAGGTAGAGATCAAGCAACGACATCGCGGTTCATCTCCCTTTGACGAATTCGCCGAATCGCCCCATCGATACCGTCCCACTCGTCGAAGAGGTCGGCGAGGATCCGCTCGCCGTCGGGCGAAAGCCGGTAGAAGCGCTTCTTGCGCTTGTCCTCCTCGCGCCACTCGCTGACGAGCAATCCCTGTTTCTCCAGACGCCTGAGCATCGGGTAGAGCGTGTTCTCCTCGATCTCGAGCCCGATCTCGGCGAGGGCCTTGCGCAGCGAGTAGCCGTAGTGCTCGACGCGCAGCTGTGCGAGCGTCGCGAGGACGAGGCAGCCGCTGCGCAGCTCGATCCTGAGGTTTTCGAACAGCTCGGCATGGGTTGGGCGCTCTGGCATAGTGTTCATATACCGTGTATAACACAGTGTATAGAACCGTGGTTCGGAGTGCAAGCTCTAGGCCATCACCCAGGGCTTGCGATGCCCACGGCAGTCGTGCATACTGTATATATTGATATGCACAATATGCTCACCATATCGCAGGCGGACCGGCGTCCCATGTACCTCCAAATCACGGAGCAAATCAGGCATCGCGTCGCGGTCGGGGACTGGCTCCCGGGCCAAGAAATCCCGTCGATTCGGGCACTTGCCGTGGAGCTGCGCGTGAGCGTCATCACGATCAAGCGCGCCTATCTCGAGCTCGAGCATGCGGGCGTGATCGTGACGCGCCAGGGGCGCGGCACGTTCGTGGCCGAGAACGCGACCCTCGGCACGAGCCTCCAGGAGCAAGAGCTCGACGAGCACCTCGAAGCAGCAGCCGTGATCGCGGAGCGGTTAGGGCTCGACGACGCCGCGCTCGACGCGCGGCTCCGCAAAGCGCAACGCAACGTGGCAAAGAAGCAGTGATGAACGCACCCGCCATCGAATTCGCGAACGTCCGCAAAGCGTATCGGTTCTTCGCGCTCGACGACGTCTCGTTCCGGCTGGAGCAGGGCGAGATCATGGGCTTTGTCGGACCGAACGGCGCCGGCAAGACGACGACGATTCGGCTCCTCATGGGCATGCTCCGGCAGGACGCGGGCGAGATCCGCGTGCTCGGGCATTCGATTCCCAAGGATCAGGCCGCGGCGAAGTGGGATATCGGCTTCGTTTCCGACGACATGCGCCTCTTCGGGAGTGCCACGGTCGCGTGGCACATGGATTTCGTGAAGTCGATTTACCCCGGTTGGGACGATGCGTACGCCAAGACCCTGCTCAAGCGCTTCAATCTTCGCGCCGAGCAGCGAGTCAGAGGCCTCTCGCACGGCGAGACCACGAAAGCGTCGCTCCTGCTCGCGCTTGGGCGCCGGCCGCGGCTGCTCGTGCTCGACGAGCCGACGTCGGGGCTCGATCCCGTCGCGCGCCACGAAACGATCGTCGAGCTCATGGAAGTTCTTAAAGACGATGATCGCTCGATCCTCTTCTCCTCGCACAACACGCTCGACGTCGAGCAGATCTCGGACCAAATCACGTTCATCGATCGCGGCCGGATCGTCGAGTCGAACGACAAAGAGGTTTTCCTCGATCGCTGGCGGCGGCTTGCCCTCGACGTGCCCGAAAGCGCGAGCCTCCATGCGCCGCCGGGCGTGACGGAGATCGCGCGCAGCGGTCACACGGCCGTCGTCACGACGAACGCATACACGCCCGAGCTCGAGGCGGTCTACGTGCAGGCCGGCGCGACCGTGCGCGACGTGCGCCGCCTGACGCTCGAGGAAATCTTCGTCGCGACCGTCATGCACAACCGCAAGGAGCGCGGCGAATGAACGGCTCGATCGTTTGGCGCCTGATCGCGAAGGACTTGTACCTCTATCGCTGGCTCATCGCGGGCTCGTTACTCGCGGGCTTCGCGTCGCTGCCGATCTCTGGCAGCGGGAGCGCGACGCGCATCATCGGCTTGATTCTGTTCATGACGAGCATCATCGCGCTCGGCATCTTCATCGCGATGTACGGTGTTCTCACGGAGCGCCAAAACAAATCGCTGCTCTTCGTGCTGAGCCTGCCGCTCTCGCCGATGCAGTACACCGTGGCGAAGGTT
>DATCIQ010000248.1:0-15698 GCA_036507635.1 Gammaproteobacteria bacterium | reverse complement strand
GATAAAGAGCTCGACCGACGCCCCGGTCTTTTGTGCAAGCCACCTCGCGCGCGCGATCACGGGATTGTCCTTGGCGGTCGGGTCGACGATCACGAGTATGTTTCTCAAGGCTTCCATAGTCGCTCGCTCTGTGCTTAATATCCGGCCAGAGGGGAATTTACATTGAATTTCCTGTAAAGCGCTAATCGGACCTAGACCGTAGCGAGGTTCGGAAATTACGTATGGCGTTTAATGAACTCGCGGGCGCACAGGAACGGGCGCCGGCAGCTGTTTTGCACGCATTGCTCGACGCAGCCGTCGACGCGATCGTGATGATCGACTCGCACGGCGCAATCGTAACCTTCAATCATACGGCCGAGCGCATGTTCGGCTACGTGCAGAGCGAAGTCCTCGGCCAGCCCGTCCATACGCTCATGCCCGAACCCTACCGCAGCGAGCATCAGCGTTACGTGCAACACTACGTCGAAACGGGCGAGAAACGGGTCATCGGCATCGGCCGCGAGGTGCAAGGTAGGCACAGCAGTGGGCGGGTATTCCCCATCTGGCTGTCCATAGGCGAGGCCGCCGTCGGCGGAAGCCGGCACTTTGTCGGCATCATCCGGGATCTGTCCGTGCAGAAAGCCGCGGAGGAAGAACGCCGTGCGCTCGAGGCGCGCCTCGCGCACGTCGGTCGATTCAATCTCATGGGAGAGATGGCCGCCGGCATCGCGCATGAGATCAACCAGCCGCTGAGCGCGATCGCCGCCTATTCGCAGGCCGTGAGGCGGTTGCTCCAGAATCCGGCCGCGGAGAAAGAAGCGCTCGAGAGAGCTTGCGAGAACATGTCCGTACAGGTGCATCGTGCAAGCCAGGTGATCGAGAACCTGCGCAATTTCATCCGCAAGCACGACGTCATCAAGGAGTTGCTCGACCTCAACGATGTGATCGTCGATGTGATGACGCTGGTGCTCGCCGACACGAACCGGGCGGGCATCGCCGTCTCGACGCATTTTGCGGAGAATTTGCCCACAGTCGAAGGGAACGCGATTCAGCTGCAACAAGTGCTGCTCAACCTCACCCGCAATGCCGTCGACGCCATGCAGACATCCGCCCGCAAGGCGCGCGGTATCCGCATCGCCACCTGCAGCAGCCACAAAGGTGAGGTGAGCTTCGAGGTGCGAGACCACGGAACAGGCGTTTCCTCGCGGCTCCGTCAAGCCATTTTCGACCCCTTCGTCACGACGAAAGCGGAAGGACTCGGCGTCGGCCTCGCGATCAGTAGAACCATCGTGCAAAACCACGGTGGTAAACTGAGCTACAGTGACAATCCGGAGGGCGGCGCAGTGTTTACCGTATCGTTACCCGCCGGGACGGAGGGCTCGCAGTGACTGACGAGCGCACGATCGTTCATATCGTCGACGACGACGCCGCGGTGCGTGATTCGCTGAGCCTGCTGCTGCGCACGGTGGGGCTCCCGAGCCGCACGTATGCGTCAGCCGACGAGTTCCTCGTCGCATACATGCCGGAAGAGGTCAGTTGCCTCGTCGCCGATATCCGCATGCCCGGGTTGAGCGGCCTGGAGCTGCAACAAGAGCTGCTCGAGCGGCATGCCGATGTCCCGATTATTTTCATTACCGGGCATGGCGACGTTCCCATGGCCGTCAATGCCATGAAGTGCGGGGCCTTGGACTTCATTCAGAAGCCGTTCAGAGACCAGGATCTGCTCGACCGGATCCATCACGCTTTGCAGCAGGCGAAAGCCGCGCGTAACGCGAGGCTCGAAACCACCACGATTCAGGAACGATTCAGCGCACTGACGCCGCGCGAACGCGAGGTCATGGACAAGGTGGTCAGCGGTTGCGCCAATAAAGTCATTGCCATGGACTTGGGCGTGAGTCAGCGCACCGTGGAATTGCACCGCGCGCGCGTGATGCAGAAGATCGGCGTCCGCTCGCTCGCGGAGCTGGTCCGTTTGGCGCAGAAGGGACGCGAGACGAGCTAGCTCACGGGTACTGCAGCTCAAGGACAAAATCGACGACCGCCCGGATGCGCCGCTCGGGTGCGTCCGCCCCGCGGACCAGGCGCTCCGTGGCCTCGAATACATCGCCCCAGATGGGCATGTAGCGGTCTCCGTGCGACGCCGGCAGATTGCGGCCGTCGACGAAGGCCGCGACCGAATCGGCGGGGAACACCCCCTCGTTGCGCGCGCGGAGCGTGCGCAAGTTCGGCACCGTCACGCGCATGATGCCGGCCGCGGGCCCGTCGCCTTCGCCCTGCGGGCCGTGACAGGACGCGCAGTGCGTGACGAACGTCTGTTCTCCCGACGGCAGCGGTCGACTCGATTCGGAGGCGCACGCGCCCACGCTCACGGCGAGAACGAGCATCGCTATTTGTCGGCGCATGACAAGATCCTAACGTGGTTGGGCGGCACGATATACTGCGATTAGTACTTACCGAGAACGACTTAAGCACAGGAGCTCGATATGGGACTGGCCGATCAGCAATGCATTCCTTGCAGAGGCGGTGTCCCGCCGCTCGGGAATGAGCGAGTGCAGGCGCTGCTCAAGGAGCTCGGCGGCGGCTGGCAAGTCAACGCGGCCGGGCACTTGGAGCGCGCCTACAAATTCAAGAACTTCTCCGGTGCCCTCGAATTTGCCAATGCCGTCGGTGCCATCGCGGAGGCAGAGGACCATCACCCGGACTTGAAGGTCCGCTGGGGCGAGTGCGGCGTCGAGATCTGGACGCATAAGATCGGCGGACTCACCGAGAGCGACTTCTATCTCGCCGCCAAAATAGCTCGCCTGCCTTCGTCTTCGTAGGAGCGAGCTTCGCTCGCGAATATTGAAGATCGCGAGCAAAGCTCGCTCCTACGAGAGCTTCTGGGAGCGGCGTCCCGCCGCGATTCTTAAGATCGCGGCCGGAGGCCGCTCCCACACGATGCCTCAAAGGTACGCGTAGATCGACGCGAGCACTCCGAGCACGCTGGCGAGAAACACGCTATGCTTGAACGTGAAGCGGAACAGCTTGCCCTCCTCGGAGCGCGCCATGCCGGTCGCGGCGACTGCAACCGCAAGGCTCTGCAGGCTGATCATTTTGCCCATTACACCGCCCGCCGAGTTCGACGCGGCCATGATCGCGGGATCGAAGCCCAGTCTGCCCGCGGCGACGACCTGCAAGTTGCCGAACAGCGTGTTGGACGAAGTGTCGCTGCCGGTCAGGAACACGCCGAGCCAGCCGAGCAACGAGCTGAAGAACGGGAACAACGCCCCGGTCGCGGCAAAGGCGAGCCCGAGAGTCACGGTCGCGCCGCTATAGTTCATGACGAACGCGAGCCCCAGCACGCACGCGATCGTCAGCATCGAGAACGCGAGCTGTTTGGCTACCGAGCCCAGCAAGCCGATATACATTCGGAGCGAGACGCGCAGCACGAGGGCGGCGGCCATCGTAGCGAACGCGCAGGCAGTGCCCGCGGCCGCGAGCCAGTTCAAGTTGAAGATCGCGGTGTACGGCGCCGCCACGGCGACCACGGGGGGCATGCGCTGGATCTCATTGTGCAAGCCCGGCCATTCGATCGGGACACTCACCGTGCTCAAGACGCTCGCCGATCGCGGGTAACCCCAGACCAGTACGAACGCCACGAGGAACAAGTAGGGCGACCATGCGAGCAGCGTCCGGCCGAAACCGTGCGATTTGATCTGCATCGACGCCTGCGTCGGGGCCTGCGTATCACCTTCGATCAAGAAATGGTCCTTCGGCTGCCAGACCTTGAACAGCGCGACTAGCCCTAAGATGGCCGTGATCGCCGCAAGAATGTCGACGAGTTGCGGGCCGACGAGGTTCGAGACGATGAGCTGCACGGACGCGAAGCAAACCCCGCAGACCACGGCCGCGGGCAGCACGCCTTTGAGGGCGCGGAAGCCGCCCATCACGAGGATCAAATAGGCGGGGATAAAGATCGACACCGGCGCGCAGAGCCGGCCGACCCAAGCGCTGAGCTCGGCCTCGGGCAGTCCGGTGATGATCGCGAGCGTCACGACCGGGATGCCGATCGAGCCGAAAGCGACCGGCGCGGTATTCGCGAGTAAACAAATCGCAGCCGCGAAGAATGGCGAGAACCCGAGGCCCGTCAGCATCGCCGCGGCCACTGCGACCGGCGTTCCGAATCCGGCGGCGCCTTCGATGAACGCACCGAACGCGAAAGCGATGAGCATGGCCTGAAGTCTTCGATCGGCCGTGAGGCCGCCGATCGAATCTTTGATGATCTCGAAGTTGCCGGTCTCGAGCGTCAGTCGATACAGCACGACGGCCCAGTAGACGATCCAGCCGATCGGAAACAGGCCAAAAGCCGCGCCGAGCGTCGTCGAGCTCACGGCGAGACTGAGAGGCATGTCGTACACGCCGACGGCGATCACGGCGGCCGTGCCGAGCCCGGCCAGCGCAGCTATCCACGCGGGCTTGCGCAACACGCCGATCAGGAGCAACAGCACGAATATCGGGATGGCCGCGGCCAGGGCCGACCAGGCAAGGCTATCCGCAATGGGTAGGTATTCCTGCTGCCACATGAAAAATCTCCGTTAGGGGCCGAAGATCCCGTAGTCGATCGTGTCGTCGTAGAACCCGGTCACCTCGAGCGTAACGGTGACGGGAAATTCGTTGTAGTTGAGCCAATACCAACCATGCTCGCCGTCGAACGGCGCCACGAGAGAGCCGCTGCCGCCCGCGCCTTCCTGGTGCTCGCGATAGCGAACCCAAAAATCATCGCCGAATTCCGGGTTGTGGCCGTGGAAATCGGAATAGATCGTGCCGCGGTCGACGCTCCACGTATACTCGATAACTTTGCCGCTTTTGAGCACGGTCTTGATCTCGGTTTCGCGTTCGGACGGGATCGTCACGACGAACCGGTCGCTGCGCGGGGCCGCGTCCTCGTCCTGATGGATCGCGGGATTCGGCAACGGTACGGGCTCGCCGAAGTCGGGAATCTCGAGCTCGCGGACGGTCTCGTTGCCGCCGACGACGTCGACGATCTCGATCGTACGTACCGGCTCGCCGAGCTCTGTGAGTCCTAAGGCTCGCCCGATGCCGGTGGGGTCGATGCGGTACTCCGCGGGGAGAACGACGGTCACGAGCAGAATGGCCGCGACTACGAAAGCGACTAACGCACTGATCGCGATGCGTTTGCCCGAAGGTGCCTCGAAGCCCTCCGACGGCGGTGTAGCAGTCATTGCTGTTCCGATCCCCCAGACAAAAAACGGATTCAGTTTACACTGCGGGCCTGGTGGCCTGTAACAGCCACTAGATTCCGACGACACCCACGGTGAGGCCAGCGAGCGCCGCACCGATGATCGGGCCCAGGATCGGCACATGCGCGTAGTCCCAACCGGAGGCGCCTTTGCCTGCGATCGGCAGCAATGCGTGGGCGATGCGGGGGCCCAAGTCTCGGGCCGGGTTGATCGCATAGCCGGTCGGTCCTCCCAGCGACAGACCGATGCCCCAGACCAAGAGTCCGACGAGAAACGGCCCAAAACCCGGCGCGAGACCCGTCGGCGACAAGTTGTCCGACGAGATTGCGGCGGCCACGAAAACGAGAAAGAACGTACCGATGATTTCGCTCAAGAAATTGCCGGGCGCGTTGCGAATGGCCGGGGACGTGCAGAAGCACGCCCGCTTGCCGGCCGGATCGTCGGTCTTGGCCCAATGCGGCAAGTAGTGGAGCCACACGAGCGTTGCGCCGAGCATGGCGCCGAGAAACTGTCCAGCGACGTAGGTGCCGACGCTGCTCCAGTCGCCGCTGTAGACGCTGACGCCGATAGTGACGGCCGGATTCAAGTGGGCGTTGCTGCCGACGGCGAGCGCGACGAGCACCCCGGACAAAACCGCGAGCCCCCAACCGGTCGTGATCGCGATCCAACCCGACTTCTCGCCGTAGGAACCTTTGAGCACGACGCAGGCGACGACGCCGTTGCCGAACAGAATCAACGTCATCGTGCCGAACAACTCTCCCCAGAATGCTCCGGACATGTTCTCTCCCCGGTTGTATTTGAATCTGTAGTAGGAGCGAGCTCCGCTCGCGATAATTTCTTATTCCGCCGTCACCCAGTCGAACGACCGCTGCACGGCCTTGCGCCACGACCGATACAGGCGCGACTTCTCGGCGTCCGCCATCGCAGGGTCGAAGCGCTTGTCGAGCGCCCAATTGCGCTTGAGCTCTTCTTCTCCCGACCAATACCCGGCGGCGAGACCTGCGGCATACGCCGCGCCGAGCGCCGTCGTCTCGGAGATCTTCGGCCGCAGCACGGCAACATCGAGAATGTCCGCTTGAAACTGCATGAGTAGCTCGTTGTTGACCATGCCGCCGTCGACGCGCAATTCCTGCATCGCAATCCCCGAATCCTGCTCCATGGCCTCGAGCACGTCGCGCGTCTGAAACGCGGTCGCTTCGAGGGCGGCGCGCGCGATATGGCCGCGCGTCGCGTAGCGCGTGAGCCCGGCGATCACACCGCGTGCGGTTGCTTTCCAGTAGGGTGCATAGAGACCGGAGAAGGCCGGCACGAAGTAGACGTCGCCGTTGTCCGTGACCTCGCGCGCGAGCGCTTCGATGTCGGCGCTCTTCGAGATGATCTTGAGGTTGTCCCTGAGCCACTGCACGAGCGCGCCCGTGATCGCGATCGATCCTTCGAGCGCGTAGTGAGCGGGGTCGGTGCCGAACTGATAGGCCACCGTCGTGATGAGACCCGCTTTGGACTGCACGGGCCGTGTGCCCGTGTTCATGAGCAGGAAGCACCCCGTGCCGTACGTGTTCTTGGCTTCCCCGGGAGCGAAGCAAGCTTGGCCGACGAGCGCAGCCTGCTGATCGCCGAGTATTCCGGCGAGTGGCACACCTTCGAGCTCCGGCACGCCGATCGTTCCGTAAATCCGGCTCGAGGGCGCGATTTTCGGCAGCACGGCGCGAGGAACGTCGAGCTCGCGGAGCAGGGTGTCGTCCCATTCGAGCGTCGCGAGATTCATGAGCTGCGTGCGGCTCGCGTTCGTGACGTCGGTAATGTGCAGCCCGCCCCGCGGGCCGCCCGTGAGATTCCACGCGAGCCAGGAATCGATCGTGCCGAACAGGGCATCGCCCGACAGAGCTTTGGCGCGCGCGCCCGGCACGTTGTCGAGGAGCCACCGCAGCTTCAAGCCGCTGAAGTAACTCGCAAGCGGCAATCCTGTCGCGGCACGGAAGCGATCTTGACCGCCCTCCTCGGCATAACGGGCGACGAGCTCGTCGACGCGCGTGTCCTGCCACACAAGCGCGTGATGCAGAGGTGCGCCCGTCCGCCGGTCCCAGAGCACGGTCGTTTCACGTTGGTTCGTGATTCCGACCGCGGCGAGATCCTTGGGTTTTGCATCGGCTCTGCCGAGCGCGTCGGCAATGACTGCGCGCGTGCCCGACCAGATCTCCTCTGCGTCGTGCTCGACCCACCCGGGCTTCGGGAAGATCTGCCGGTGCTCTTGCTGCGCGACCGACGCAATGTTGCCGCGTGCGTCGAATAAGATGAAACGGGTGCTCGTCGTGCCTTGATCGATGGCGCCGATGAATTTGTTCATGGCTTGCGATTATCCCCTACAATGCCGGCCTACGATACGAGAGAGCGCCGCTCGCGCGGCTTCATCCGACTGTGCAAAGCCACTGGCAGCTCGCCATTTTCGACTGCGACGGCGTGCTCGTCGACAGCGAGACGATCGCACATCGCGTGCTCGTCGAGGCAGTGAACGAGCTCGGCTTGAGTCTGACGCTCGAGGAGGCGTTCACGGCGTTCAGAGGCAGCACGGGCGCCCGGACCGTCGAGATCATCGAAACCCGTCTCGGCCGGCCGCTGCCCGAAGGGTTTTTCCCGGCATGGCGCGAGCGCCTCTATGCTGCTTTTCGCGCGCTACCGGTGCGCCCCGTCGCCGGAGTCGAAGCAGCGCTCGACGCGCTCACGATCCCCGTGTGCGTCGTATCGAACGGACCGCTTCGCAAGATGCAGACGACGCTCGAGGTCACGGGCCTGCTGCCCCGTTTCGAGGGACGTATGTTCTCGCCGGATCTCGGCCTCGCCGGCAAGCCGCAACCCGACTTGTTTCTCGCTGCCGCCGCCGCATTCGACGCCGAGCCCGCGAGAACGGTGGTGATCGAGGATTCGCGCACGGGTGTACAAGGCGCCGTTGCGGCCGGCATGACGGCTTACGGTTACGCAGGCGAACCTTATACCGATGCGGCCGAGCTCGCGGCCGCTGGTGCGCACGTGTTCGCCGACATGCGCGAGCTGCCGGCGTTGCTCGAGCGTAACGGCCCTCGCCAACGACCGAACTCGTAGGAGCGAGCTTCGCTCGCTATTTGCAAAAAGAATCGCGAGCGAAGCTCGCTCCTACAAAGGCGGTCTACGGTGTGGGCGCGGGCGGAGGTTGCGGCCGCCCGTAGTAATCGGCCCGTTCGGATACCGGGTTCCCATAGTGAAACGGCGGCACGAATGCGGCCGGATACGGGTCGTAAGGCACCGACTGCGGGCCATCGGGAGGCAGCCGCTCATAGGGCGCGAAGATCGCCGACGAGCGCTTCGCCCAACCGTCCTCGTAGTTTGTGTAGAAGGTCTGATAACCGTGTAAGTATTTGAGCTTCCAGACACCGTCTTGCTTGACGAACTCGTTCTCGTAGACGCCCGAGCCCCATTGTGCGTTCGTGTCGACAATTCCGAACATGACGAACAACCGCGAGCGCACGTGGGCGCTTTGCCCGTCCTCGGCCACGTGGATCACGGGTTGCAGATGCATGTGATTGAACAGAGCGCCGTCGCGGGGGCCGATGGGACTCAGGTTGTGCATGTACTGGCGCACGCGGTCCTGGCCATAGAAAACGCCGCGACCGAGAATTTCGACGATGCCGTCGGCGGCGAACAGATCGGCGACGTCGTCATGCATCGACTTGTCGACGTAGTGGCCGTAGATACCGGACAGGTTCTCGAGCTCGTCGAAATCCTTGAGGCGTTGGACCTCGAGCTTCGCGGCCGCGACGGCCAGCTCGAGTGCGGCGATGGCCGTCGCGGTCTCCCCGGCTCCGGCCGCCGAATCTTCGCGCGGCGCGCACGCGACCAACACGATCAAGAGTGCGAGAGCTGAAGTTAAAAGCAATGTCTTAGAGAACATTTCTAGAATCGCTCTCATTGGCCGCTCACGGGGTTCGGATAGTGGAACGGCGGGATGAAGGCCGCGGGGTACGGTTCGTACTGGACGCTCGGCGGGCGGTCCGGGGTGACGCCGCGGCCTTCGCTGTAGGCCTGCACTGCATCCGTCGTCGAGTGCAGCCAGCCCCCTTCGTAAGGAACGTAATACGTCGCGTACCAGTGGAGCTTGCTGATCTTCCACACGCCGTTTTCCTTGACGTACTCGTTCTCGTAGGGCCCTTCGCCCCAGTGGCCGCCGGAGCCGGAGCCTGCGGTGCCCGTCAAGATCCAGGCGCGCCAACGGCCTTCGGCCGTGAGCCCGTCGTCGGCCACTGTCACGATCGGCTGCAACTGCATGTGGTCGTAGAGCACGCCCTCGATCGGCCCTTGCCGTCCTCCGCTCAAGCTGTAGAGATAACGGCGGATGCTATCTTTACCTACATAGACGCCGCTCAACCCCACTTCCAGCGTGGCGTCGTCGGCGAAAAGATCGATGACATGTTCCCAGAGCATCTTGTCGAGGTAATACCCGTAGCTGCGTTGCAGGTTCTCGATATCGTTGATGTCATCGACCCGGGCGGCGCGCTGCTCGAGCGCGGCCAAGCGCATTTGTGCGGCCGCCACGCGCTCGGCGAGGCCGTCTTGAGCGTGACTGGCAGGCGCGAGTCCCGCGAGCGCTGCGATGACGCACCAACGACGACAGTTGCGCGCCGCGGTCCGCGGCTGTCGCGGCATCACGGCGTGCCTCCCGCCGCGCGCCCCGAAACGGGATTGTCGTAGTGATAACGGGGTAGGTAGGCCGACGGATACGACTCGTAAACCTCGGAAGGAGGCCGGTCCGGCGGCAACGCGTCGCTCGGCCCGTCGAGCGGGATCTGCGCTCGATGCCAACCCGGATCGTACGGTGCCGTCAACGTCGCGTACCAGTGAAGCTTGCTGATCCTCCAGACGCCGTCTTCCTTCACGTATTCATTTTCGTAAGGCCCTTCGGACCACGTCGCACTTTCGCCGTGCTCGCCGAGCTGAATCAACGCGCGCCACCGGCCCTTCGCCATACGGCCGTCCGGCGCGACGTGCACGACGCCTTGAAGAATCATGTGACTGAAAAGCTGACCCTCCTCTAGTCCGCCATCGAGCAGGAGGTCGTAGAGCGTGCCGATGCGCTCACGGCCCACGAACACGCCGAGGCCGCCGATCTCGGCAGTGGCATCGGCGGCGAAGAGCGCGCTGATTTCGTCGCTGAGCTTCTTGTCGGCGTAGTAGCCATAGGCCCGCTGCAGGCGTTTGATGGCTTTCGTGTCTTCGAGCAGCTCGATCTCATGCTCGAGCGCCGCGAGCTCGCTCTCGAGCGCTGCGAGCCTCGCGGCCGGGTCGGCTTCTTGAGCGCTCGAGCTCGTGAGCGCGGCCACGGCGAGCGCGATGCCGGCGACGCCGGCGGCCGCGAGGAGCGTCTTCTTCACGGACATTCGCGTGGTTCCCCCCTTGTTTTGCGGCCTATTTAAGCGCAGCGCGTCACAGTTTTACAATAAACGCAATTGACAATCATTCGCGTCTACGCCATCCTAGTCCCATGTACGTATGTATCTGCAACGGCGTTCGTGACCGGGAGATCCGCCAAGCGGCGATGACCGGGCTCCGCTCCGCCCGCGCCGTCTACAGCCATCTCGGCAAACCCGCGCGCTGCGGCCGATGCCTCGACTTGGCCGCTCGGCTCATCGAAGAGGTGCACGCCTCGGGGCAGCACGCGCACACGGTATTGCCCGAGACTGCCGACTAGCCGGCTCCGCCACTCTGTAACTGCACGTAATTCTCGAGGCCCATTCTCTTGATGAGCTCGAACTGAGCCTCGAGCCAGTCGATGTGGTCCTCCTCGCCGTGGAGAATCTTCTCGAGCAGCGTTCGCGAATTGAAATCCGCGTGCTTCTCGCTGAGCGCAATGCCTTCGCGCAGCGTCGGTAATGCCGCGTTCTCGAGCTCGAGGTCGCAGCGCAGGATTTCTTCGACGTCCTCGCCGATCAAGAGCTTGCCGAGATCCTGAAGATTCGGCAGCCCTTCGAGGAACAAGATACGCTCGATGAGCTCGTCGGCATGCCGCATTTCGTCGACCGACTCCTTGTTTTCGTATTCCGCAAGCTTCGTAATGCCCCAATTCTTGAGCATGCGCGAATGCAGAATGTATTGATTGATCGCGATGAGCTCGTTGTAGAGAACGCGATTGAGAATCGCGACGACTTCCGGTGTCCCTTTCATAGTGCTCTCTTTCTCAGGATGGGTTCGTGTACTGGTTAGTGAAGCGCAGCCGCGATTTTGAGGCAACGCGCGGCTTCGAAACGCGCATCTTTGAGCTCGCGTTCGACAATGGGGTGCAAGTCTGAGCCGGCAGCGAGCGCTTTGTCCACTCGCTCGACATAGTCCCGGGAGCATACGGGTCTCACGAGGCCGGCGACGAGCATTGTCAGGAACGGTGGATCTCGCGTGCTGCTTTGCTCGAGCACCGCGGCCAGAACCTCGTCCACGAAGCCCATCTTGAGCTCGTGCTGGGTGCGCGGGAAGAGCGCGGCGGCCGCGGCACGAAACTCCGCGAGCGTGGTGGCGCGTGCCGAATCCAGCAGGTTCTCGACCCAGTGTCGCTTGACGGCGATGTCCGGCGCCGCGACTTCGATCGCGAGTGCACGCAGGCGCCCCGCGTCGCTCGGATCGCTCGTGCGCTCGGCCGCGAGAAGCTCGGCCGTCTCGCCATGGCCGTGCTCGGCGAGCACTTGCAGCAACGACCAGCGACGGTCCTGATCGATGGCAAGACCGTCCGGAAGCGTCTCGTTGCCGTTCACGATCTGCGCGACGTGCTCGACGCCCGCGGCGCTCGTGACGGCTTGCACGTAACGGTCGAGCATTTGCAGTTGCCGGTCGCTGCCGGGGGCGCTCGCGACAAGCTCGCGCCAAAGATAGCTCTCGACGCGCGGGCCCCAGGCGCCGAGACCGCCCGGACCGGGGTCGATCTGCACGAGATAATTGAGCGATTGTTGCACGGCACCGAATACATGACGCTCTATCGTTTGGTCCGCTTCACGGCCGAGATTGGCGAGCGCGAACTCGAGGTACTGCGTGAGCGGCAAACGCGCGTCGCGCGTCATGTCCCAAACGCTTTGCCACAGCATGAGGCGCGCGAGCGGATCCTCGAAGCGGTGGAGATGCTCGCTCAACATCGGCAATGCCTCGGGGTCGAGGCGCACGCGGACGAAGTCCCAAGCGCCATGGTTCGCATAGACCATGTCCGGACAACGCTCGCCCTCGGCAGGCGCGACGCTCGTGCGAGGTCCCGAATACGTCACGGGCAGCGTGCGCACGGCGACTCCGCCGGCGTCGAAATCGTAGAGTCCGAGCTGCGTGCGGTGCGTGCGCAGCGTGGGCCATGCTTCCGGCGAGCCTTGCAGCAGTGCGAGCGACACGATGGCGCCGTCGCGACATTCGAGCTCGACGTCCAGGGTATTCGTGCCGGGGGCGAGCAGCCAGTCCTCGGCCCAGTGGTCGAGATCCCGGCCTGCGGCTGCCGAGATCGCGCCCAGAAAATCCTCGATGCCGGTATTGCCGAAGGCGTGCGCCTGCAAGTAATCGCTGACACCCTGCCGGAAAATCTCCGGCCCGACGAGATAGTTGAGTTGAATGAGAGTCGCCGAGCCCTTTTCGTACGTAATGTCGTCGAAGTTCGCGAACGCGCCGTCGGTGTCCGCGATCGGCAGCTCGATCGCGTGCGTGGTGTCGCGCTCATCGGCGGCGTACGCGGTAATCGTGGCGCGGTAGGACTCGAGCCACTCATCGGTGAACTCCGTGTTCTCGACCATGGCGAGCACGGACATGAAGGTCGCGAACGACTCGTTGAGCCACAAGCCGTTCCACCAATCCATGGTCACTAGGTCGCCGAACCACATGTGCGCGAGCTCGTGAAGCAGCACGCTCGCGATTGCCCGCCGGTCTTGCCGCGTGTACGTGCCGCGTCGCAAGTACCGCTCGTTGAACGTGACCGCACCGACGTTCTCCATCGCGCCTGCGTTGAAGTGCGGAACGATGACCTGGTCGTACTTACCGAAGGGGTAGGGGACGTCGAAATAGTCCTCGAAGAACTCGAACCCTTGGCGTGTAAACAGGAACCAGTCGTCCGGCTTGACGTATTGGGCCATCGACTCCCGCGCGAACAAGCGCAGCGGAACGTCGCCGGCGGCCGATTCCCAAACGTGGTACTCGCCGGCGTGCAACGCAAACACATACGTGCTCAAGGTCAAGGTCCGCGGAAATACCCAGGTCTTTTCGCCGCCGGTCTCGGTGACTTCCGATTCCGCGATGTTCGAGATGACGTGCCAGGCCGCCGGCGCCGTTACGCTGCTCGCGTAACGGGCCTTGAGATCGGGTTGGTCGAACGACGGGAACAGCCGGTGCTGGTCGTACGGCTCGAAGTCCGTAAACAGATAGTCGCGGCCGTCTTCCGGATCCTGGAAGCGATACAGGCCGCTGCCGTCCGTGCTGTACGGGTGCGTGAAGCGCACCTGCGCCCGGTTCCGGCCGGCCTGCAAGGCGGCGGCAGGAAGCGTCAAAAAGAAACCGTTGTAACGCGTGTCGACCGCTCGGCCATTGACGTCGATGGAAACCACCGTGCCGTCCAAGAAGTCGAGCGTCAAGTCGGTCTCGGCATCGGTGAGCATGAACGTCGCCGCGACGCTCCCCGAGTATTCGGGTGACTCGTCGTCGAGACTGAACGTCAAATCGTAGGCAACGTCGCTGACGCGTGCGGCGCGTGCGCGCGCCTCAAGCATCGTCAATACGTGTGCGGCGGCGCGCTCTTCTTGCGCCCGAGCGGGCGCCGCGCTCGAGAGCGCGACAAATACGGTCGCGAAGGCTGCGAGCAGCGCGGCCAAGGGATACGTTGCGCGGGAGGCCGACCCGAGGTTCTCGTTCATGGCTCTATCGGTCCGACGGAGGTCGGGCCGAGTATACCGATTCCCGCGCGCTTGCGAAGCGCGTTGGTTACTCGGCTTGGCGCTCGGCGAGCGTTCGCAACAGCGCCGCCGTGCTCTCCTGAACCACGCCGACGTCGCCGGCGAAGCCCCAGCCTCCAGCCAGCCCGAGCGCCGTATCGAGCGCCGTGAAGCCTTCGTTGTCCTTGATGTCGAGACGAGCGCCGCGAGCGACGAGCGCCTGCACGACCTCGTCGTACCCCTGGAGAGCGGCGCCGTGCATCGCCGTTCGGCCGCGGCCGTCGACCGCATTGATGTCGAGGCCGCGCTCGAGAGCCAAGTCGATCGCGGCGATCGCTTGCGCCTCGGTCTTGAAGCGTCCGGTCGTGTCGGGCTCCGTCGTGCCGAGGCCTGCCGCCAACATGAGCCCGTTGATGCCGCGGCTCGTGACCGCCGTCGCGTCGGCACCGTGCGCCAACAGCGCCTGCATGGCATCTATGTCGCCGGCCTTCGCAGCACGCAGCAACGGCGTCGTGCCTTTGCCCAATACCGTATCGTTGCCGCGATCGAGCTTCGCCCGATACGGCGAAATGCGGCCGAGCGCAGCGTTCGGTTCGGCGCCGCGCTCGAGCAGCATCATGATGATGTCGAGCGCCGTGTGCCGTTCTTCGAGGACTTCGGGTGCCGGCCGGTTCGAGCTCGGCATCGTGTTGAAATCTACGGCAGCGTAAAGGGCTCCGCGTCCGGCATAGTCGATGAGGTTGACATCGACGCCTGCTTCGATGAGCGCCGCCGCCGCATCGTAGTGGCCGTTGATGAGCGCGAGCACGACGGGACTCAAGCCGTCGGGTGTGGTCAAGTTGACGTCGGCGCCTGCGGCGACGAGGACCGGCACGCACTCCGTGCAGCCCTCGCGCGCGGCGAACATGACCGGTGTCATGCCGCCCGGCGGCAGCCACTTCTCGCGGGGCTCCCGCGTCATCTGCCGCTCCCACTCCTCGACGTTCGAGCGCGCATTGACGTCGGCGCCGGCATCGGCGAGCGCGCGGATCATCTCCGGGTGACTTTGCGCCGCGGCCCACATGAGCGCCGTTTGCCCGTGCCAGTTTTCGCGGGCGTCGACGATGGCGCCGTTGCGGAGCAACACCTCGGCCGCCTCGACGTTGCCTGTGCGGGCCACGGTCATGAGCACGGTTTCGCCTTCGTGACCGACCTCCTGCTGCGCGCTCGCCCCCGCCTCGAGCAAACGCTCGATCATCGCCGCGCTGCCGTTCTGCGCCGCGAGATAGAGCGGCGTGATGCCGTAGCGGTTGGCCAGTTGCGCATCGGCGCCCGCCTTGAGAAGCCGGTCGGCGAGCTCGAGATCGTCCTGACGCGCTGCCCAATGCAGCGCGGTAGTCCCGTCCGGCTCTTCGGCGGCGACGGCGAAGGCGAGCAGGACCGCAAACGCCCCGCCGCCGTGCGTGATCCGAAGTCTCATTGCCGTACCTTTGCCGTTTGCGCGCGAAAACTAGAGCGCGGCGATCGTGCCCGTGCTGTCGCCCAAGCTTTCGACGGACACGTCGGCCTTATGGAGCATGGTCAGAATCAAATT
>DATCIQ010000247.1:0-3140 GCA_036507635.1 Gammaproteobacteria bacterium | reverse complement strand
CAAGCCCGACGTCGTCTTCGATCGTGTCCGCGAGCCGGCACAGCAGGTAGGCGTTGGTGACGACTTCGGCCAGGCGGTCCGGCAACACGGGAATCGTCAGTGCGAACGTTCGCGAAACGCCGGGAAGAATGGAAGCCTGATACTCGAGATCATCTCGAGCGACACCGTTGAGTGGCTGAGCTTCGCGGTTCACGAATGCATGCACGACACACGCCGCTTCGGTGTTACGATGGTTCCGTATGATAGCACGAGCCCCGCGGGACGCATTCGCGGCCCGCATCGATACCTATCGCGACAGAGTCAACCGACGCTTGGCGCGCGCACTCGCGGAGAGCGACGCCATGCCGCAACGCCTGCGAGAAGCCATGGAGTATTCCGTGCTCGGCGCCGGCAAGCGCATACGGCCGTTGCTCGCTTATGCATCGGCGGAGTCTTGCGGCGTGGACGTCGCGGCCGTCGATTCCATCGCTGCGTCGGTCGAGATCGTGCATGCATACTCGCTCGTGCACGATGACTTGCCGGCGATGGACGACGACGATCTGCGCCGTGGGCGTCCCACGACGCATCGCGCATTCGACGAAGCGACGGCGATTCTCGCCGGCGACGCCCTGCAGGCACTGGCGTTCGAGATACTCTGCGACGATGCGGCGCTCTCGGCGTCCCCGGCCGCGCAGACGCGCACGATTGCGTGGCTGGCGCGCGCCATCGGGCCGGCGGGCATGGTCGGCGGACAAGCACTCGATCTCGAGGCCGAGGGTCGGCGCATCGACGAGCGAGCGCTCGAGGACATTCACCGGCGTAAGACGGGACAATTGATCCGCGCCGCGATCATGATGCCGAGCGAACTTGCGGCCTTGTCGGCCGAATCCAAACGCAATCTCGATCTGTTCGCGCGCGAGATCGGCCTCGTCTTCCAGATCCGCGACGACCTTCTCGAGATCGAGCAGGACACGGCGACACTCGGCAAGAGGGCCGGCAGCGATGCGTCCAACAAGAAATCCACGTATCCGTCGGTGCTCGGCACGGACGGCGCGCGCCGGCGCGCCGATGAGATCTACGCGCGTGCGCTCGACGCGCTTGCCGCCGCCGGCGACGATCACGACGGCTTGCGCTGGATCGCCGAGTTCATTCTCACGAGATCCAATTGAGATCTCCCGTCCGCCTGTAGGAGCGAGCTTCGCTCGCGATCTTAAGACTAAGGAGTCGCGAGCAGAGCTCGCTCCTACCCCCGTAGGAGCGACGTCCCGTCGCGATCTTCAATATTCGATGACGCTGTAAACCTGCGTGCCGTCGAGCGCGTTGCGGCCGAGCAGGAACGTGAGCTCGATGCAAAAGAGGCAGGCGGCGACTTGGCCGCCCTGCTCGCGCACGAGTCGGATGACCGCCGCCGCCGTGCCGCCCGTCGCAATGAGGTCGTCGACGATCAAGTAGCTCGCGCCGGGCCGGATCGCGTCGGTATGGACCTCGACGTGGTCGAAGCCGTACTCGAGCTCGTAGCGCATGCTGGCGACGGCGCGCGGCAGCTTGCCTTTCTTGCGCACCAAATGCAGCGGTAACCCGAGCTCGTGGGCGAGCGCCGCGCCGAATATGAACCCGCGCGACTCGATGGCGAGGATACCGGCGACATCGAGTCCTTCGGTGCGTCTTGCGAGGTGGGCGATGGCGGCCTCGAAACCGCGCGCATGTGCGAGCAAAGGAGTGATGTCCTTGAAGACGATCCCGGGCCTCGGAAAATCCGGCACGTCCTTGATCAGCGATCGAAGTTCTTCTGGAGTCATCGTGATTGCCGGAAAAGGCTTGCCGGGTGACAATGCGGCGCCGGGAATAGTAGCAAAATAAGCATCTCGTCCAATGAGTTTCTCCCAAGACGTCATCCGTACGGCCGTCGGCGCGCTCAACGTCGGCGGCAAAGCCTTACGGAGGGTCGGCGTCGATGCCCCGTCGCTCGAGGTCGGCACGTTGAAGGCGGCGGCGCGGCGGCGCGCGGGGCTCGAGGATTTCGGCGCCTGGACCTTCGACGAGCCGCTCGAGCGGCTCATGCGCGCATATCGCACGGAGGCAAAGCTAACGACGCTCGGGCGAGTGACGGTCCGCGAGCTCATCGTCAGCCTGCTCGAGAACTTGCTGCGACTCGAAGCGGAACGGGTCCGCTTCCCCGCGCTCACCGAGCGGCGGATCCAAGCGCCGCTGTTCATCGTCGGCTTGCCGCGCACAGGCACGACGCTGCTGCACGGGCTCATCAGCGAGGACCCCGAGAACCGCGTGCCCCGCACGTGGGAAGTCATGTACCCGGCGACGTTCCCGAACACTGCGGAGGGCATCGATGCCGCGCGGCAACTCACGGCGCAGCGGCTCGAATGGGCGAATCGGCTGGCGCCCCAGTTTCGGGCGATCCACCCGATCGCGCCGGACTTGCCGCAGGAATGCATCGCCGTTACGGCGCAGGTTTTCTCGAGCATTCAGTTCCATACCACGCATGACGTCCCGTCGTACCAGGCATGGCTCGAAGGTCATTCGCAACGCTTGGGCTACGAGTTTCATTACCGGTTGCTCCAACATCTCGAGGCACGACGTCCGGGCCGGCGCTGGGTGCTCAAGGCGCCGGGCCACCTATTTGCGCTCGACGACCTGCTGGCGCGCTACCCCGACGCCAAGATCATTCAGACGCACAGGGATCCGCTCAAGGTCATGGCCTCGATGGCCAGTCACGCGACCGTGTTGCGGCGCGCGTTCAGCGACGCCGCAAATCCTTCGCAAATCGCGGCGGATTGGACGCAGCGCTGGGCGCGTGCGCTCGAGAAGTTTCTCGCGATCCGCGACCGCCACGCGCCGGAACGGTTTCTCGACTTGAGCTACGAGGCGATCGAAGGCGCCCCGCTCGAGACGATCGAGCGTATCTATGCATTTCTAGGTTGGCCGCTCACGAGTCCCGCGCGCACGGCAATGACCCGCTTCCTCGCGACGAACCCGAAAGACAAGCACGGCGCGCATCGCTACGGGTTGTCGCAGTACGGCTTGGATCGGGAGATCGAGCTCAAGCGCTTCGCCGACTACTGCGCGCGCTTCCACATCACGGTGCAACCCGACAATCTGTAGGAGCGAGCTTCGCTCGCGAAGATTCAAGAATCGCGAGCGAAGCT
>DATCIQ010000246.1:0-2987 GCA_036507635.1 Gammaproteobacteria bacterium | reverse complement strand
CGGAATTCTGCAGTCCGAGCACCGAGCGTTACGCGATTCGCGGCGACCGATATAAGCTCTTGTATAGCAACGGCGTGCGGGAGATGTATGACCTCCTGGACGATTCGCTCGAAACGGATGACCTTTTCGGAAACCCGAGTTTCGCGGCTGAGCAGACGGTCCTCGAAAGTGAGCTCGCAGCTCTCGCCCAGGCGGCGGAATTCGGCTGCTTCGATGAGTGATGCCGGAGGCGGCCGGCCTTCAGGCGCGGCGGCGAAAGATGACTTTGGCGGGGTTGCCTTGGACGACGGTGTTGCTCTCGATGCGCCCGGAGACGACCGAGCCCGGCGAGACGATGACGCCGTCGCCGATCGTGCTGCCGTCGAGAATCACGCAGTTTGCGCCGATCAAGACGTTGCGGCCGATCCGCGTGCCCTTTGACGTGCGCGGCTGCCGGTCGAAAGGCACGTCGAAGCTCGCGACGCCGAAGTTGCCGGAAAGGATCGTCGAGCTCGGGCCGACGTGCGACGAATCGCCGATCTCCAACCCGCCAGGCGCCCCGGTGATGAAGCAAGAGGTGGCGATCGAGACGTCGGCGCCGATTCGCACAGGTCCCCGCGTGGCTTTGATCTTGCAGAAGGCGCTGATCTTCGTGCGTTTGCCTATCGTGAGCAGCGGACTCAGCTCGACTTCCGCTTTTGCGCTCACGAAACAGCCGAACTTGAAATAGTAGATGACCGTGATCAGCAAGCGCGGGGCGAGAAAGCGCCTGGCGAAGGCTCCGACTTTCATCGTGCGGACGTCTTCTGCGCGATCAGTTGCCGGAGGCGGCCGATCGAGTCGATGGACTGAATCTCATCCATGCTGAAGGTCACGCCGAACTCCTCCTCGACGGCCGTGACCAGGCGCAGGTGATTCAGCGAATCCCAGGCGGGAACGTCCCCGGGCGTGAGCTTCTCGTCGACTTGCGACGCCTTGAGGCCGAAAATATCGGCGACTACTTCGTTGATGTCATCCATCACTCTCGACCAACTTGATGTGGCTGCACGCGACGAGCGCGGCCCGTTGCCGGGAAAGCGCGTACTCTTTCGCGCCGGCCGGCGAGTCCGCGCGCGCGAGCTCGAACCCCTGTGACTCGAAGAAGCCCTCGGCCGGGGCGTTCTTCGGCGTCGGCACGAACGTCGCGAGCACTCTGTCCGCCCGATCGGACAGCAGGAAGTGCTGTTTGAGGTGATTCATGAACATCGACTCTGCGGCTCTGCCGAGTGCGCGGCAGCTCATGACGAAGCTGTCGATGCGCGCGGTGCGCTGTTCGAGCTCGAGCAGGTACAGACCGATGATCCCCATGTCGCCGAACGCGTCTTTGACGCTCGCGATCGCAAGATACCAGCGATCGTCATTGATGAATTTCTGCACGTCCGCGATGCCGTAGCGCTTCGTCGTGACGTTGAACTGATTGGTCTTCGAGAAGAGCTGATGCACGCGCTGCACGTTCTCGGCGCGCGCGGGGCCGACGACGAGCTCCGTGCGCAACTCGGCGAGATAGGTCTGAATATCGCCGACCTGTTGCTGCCGTTCCCCGCGACGTGCGTTCTCCGCATACTTGGCCGTCTTCTCGCGATCCTCTGCGGTGATCGTGAGCCGCTCGAGCCACGGGGCGCGCAGCAGCGTTTCCGTATTCGTGGCCGGGTCGGGCAGCCGCAGCGTCTTCACGGCGGGCAACGCGTTCGCGACGAGCATAATCTCCGCGGCGCTGTCATCGACGAACGCGAGACTGTCGATGCCGATGTTGAGCGACTCCGCAATGCGCGCGAGATTCACGTGCTTGGGCTCCCAGTTGATTTGCGATGCGGCGAAGTCGGCTTTCTTGAGCGGCATTTCGGGTCGGGCATCGAATAGCTCGTCGACATCAGTGACATTGTTCTTGCTGCACGCGGCGAGCAGGAGTCCCCGAGCCTTGAGCGCTCGCACGGCGAGCTGAAAGTCCCGGTAGGCTTCACTTTCAGGGTCGCCTGGGCCGATACGTACGGCCGACGCGCCGTCTTCGCCGAGCACGCCGCCCCAGAGCGTGTTGTCGAGATCGACGACGAGGCACTTCTTCGCGCGGCCCGTCGCGGCGACGGCGAAGCGCACGATCTCCTCGGCGATCGTGGAGCAGAACGCGTCGGCCCACGGCATTTTCGCCATGTAGTAGGACTTCGGGGAAAACGCATGCCTCGCGCCCCAGTACGCGCAGACGCGATCCATGTCGAACAAAAACGCGCGATCGTCGTTCTTGAGCGCACGGAGCAGCTCCAAGTTGAGCTCCGTGTAGAACTCCGTTTCGCCGTACTCGTCGTTGGCGTCGGCGATTCCGAGGGCGGGGCGCGACGGCCGCGCGAAGTTGGCCACGAGCAGCAGGGCGTCGGTGACGCTCTTGGCGGCCTCGACCCACTGCGTGGCGTGATCGACGACGCGCCGCTTTTCCTCGCGTATCTGCGATCGCGAGAGCTCCGCGAATCGCTCGTGCACGTCGGGAGAAATTTGACGCATCAATAGGCTCAAGAGGGCGATGTTCGGCCGGAACTGCGCGAGACCGCTCTCGGGCGTCAGTACCTCCTGGAAGTACTGGCCATAGGGTCCCGTGTAGTCGAGGATTCCAATGCCCTCGATGGCCGAGCGAACGCGGACGTACTGTGGCAGCGGTTCCATCGTGTGGCTTGCGAGATAGGCTATGCGTAGATCCTCGGGCGCGCCGGTACGGTTCAACGCGTTATCGATGAGCGCGACGTGGCGCGCCGTCAATTCGTTGCCGTCGAAGTTCTTCAGACACTCCGTGAGGGCCGCGAAGTCGGCCGCCGCCTGGATCTTTTCCTTGAGCTCGACATGCATAATAAAAAAGTATAACCGCCCAGGGCCGAGAAAACCGTGGCGCCTTTCGCATTACGTTTAGCCGGCCTCGATCACGAATTGTCTCGCGTAGCCGTCGAGAATGTCGCGAATCATCGCTTCCGTTTCCACGCGGTCGG
>DATCIQ010000245.1:0-5005 GCA_036507635.1 Gammaproteobacteria bacterium | reverse complement strand
GCGACCCAGTGGTTCAACGACACCGACACGAATCCGAACCGCAGCGTCTACACGCGCACCCTGACCGACGGCACCGTGGGCACCCTGGACCACGAGGACGCGCACACCGTGACAGTCGTGCAGCGGCTGTACGCCGAGAAGGCGGCGGCGCTGCAAGTCGACGCCATGTCGCCCGGCATCGTCGACGCGGGCGATGTGCTGCGCTACACGATCAGGATTCACAACAACGGCGCGGGGCCGATCACGCAGGCCGTGCTGCGCGACTCGGTGCCGGCGAACACGACGTACGTCGCCGACTCGATGACGCTGAACGGTGAGCCTGTAGGCCGGCCCGACGGCGGCGTGTCGCCGCTCGTCGCGGGCGTCGACGTGAGCTCGTCGGACTTGACGCCGCCGCTGCCGGCCCCCGGGGCCGGCACGCTGTCGGGCGGCCAGATGGCCGTCGTGCAATTCGATCTGCGCGTGAACGACGGCGTGCCGCCCGGCACGGTGATCGCGAACCAGGCCGTCGTCGATACGGCCGAGATGCCGGACCTCTTGACCGACGGCGACGGCAATCCCGCGACCGGACCCGAGCCGACCGTCGTCGTCGTCGGCGACCTGCAGACGCTCGGCATCGTGAAGCAGGTCGCCGTCGTCGGCGGCGGCCCGGCGCTCGCGGGCGCGACGCTTGAGTACACGGTCGAAGTCACCAACATCGGCACGCTGCCGGCGTTCGCCGTCGTGATCCGGGACGACATCGCCGTGCCGCAGGCCGGCTACCTCGAGTTCGTCCCGGCGTCGTGGACGATGAACGGCGCGGCCGCGGGCGTCACGGTCGTGGACTCGCTGCTGACGGCCGACTACTCGACCGCCAACGGCCCGCTGCAACCGGGCCGCTCGGTGCTGCTGCGCTTCCGTGCGGTGCTGAACGCGAACCTCGCGATCGGCACGCGCGTGACGAACACGGCGACGGTCTACTGGAACGATCCCGTGCAGACCGCGAGCGCGAGCGTGTCGATCGACATCGGCGGCAGCGTCGGTGTCGGCATCCTGAATGGCACGGCGTGGCACGACGCCAACTTCAACAAGGTTATCGACGTCAACGAGCGCCGGCTCGAGGGCTGGGCAGTCGAGCTCTACCGCAACGATGGGCTCATTCAAACGGCACTCACGGATGCCAACGGCGTCTATCAGATCAGCGGTGTGGCGCCGAACTATGCGACAGCCGATCGCTACGAGCTGCGCTTCGTCGCGCCCGGTGCCGGACCCAACACCGCGAAGCTCGGCCGCGCGGATTCGATCTTCACCAACGAACTGCAGCGCATCGCCGACATCGTCATACAGTCCGGCGACAACCTGCAGAACCTCAACCTGCCGATCGAGCCAAACGGCGTGGTCTACAACACGATCACGCGCACGCCGATCGCCGGCGCGACCCTGAGATTGCTGCAGGCGGGCAGTCGTGCTGAGCTGCCGGCGAGTTGCTTCTACGATCCGGCACAGCAGGGTCAGGTCACACTGGCTTCCGGCTACTACCGGTTCGATATCAGCTTCTCCGATCCGGCCTGTGCGAGTGGCGGCAACTACCTGCTCGACGTCGCCGCGCCGCCAGCGGGCTACGTCGCCGGCTACTCCGAGCTCATTCCGCCCACTTCGGGCCCCGCGACCGGACCGTTCTCTGTCCCCGCGTGCCCGGGCAGCGCCAACGACGCAATTCCCGCCACCGCGCAGCATTGCGAGGTGCAGACTTTCGAGTTCGCACCCGCCGCTTCGTTGCCACTGCGCAGTGTCGGTACGAACTATCACGTGCACCTGACGCTCGATGACGGTTTCGTGCCGGGCTCGAGCCAGATCTTCAACAACCACATCCCGATCGATCCGCAGCTGCTGGCGGCGCTCGCGATCACCAAGACCACGCCGACGGTCAACGTGACGCGTGGTCAGCTCGTGCCGTACACGATCACCGTGAGAAACACCGGCGAGATGCCGCTGCTCGAGGGCGTGCAGATCGTGGATCGCTTCCCGGCGGGCTTCCGTTACGTCGAAGGCTCGGCGCGCATCGATGGTGTCGCCACCGAGCCGGAACTTGCGGGTCGCGAGCTCACCTGGAGCGATCTTACGATCGGCACCGGCCAGGAGCGCACCCTCATGCTGCTCCTCGCGGTCGGCGCCGGCGTCGGCGAAGGCGAATTCGTCAATCGCGCGCAGGCCGAATTCGAGGTCACCAACGTCGCGCTGTCCGGTGAGGCCACGGCAACCGTGCGCGTCGTCCCCGATCCGACGTTCGACTGCACCGACGTGACGGGCAAAGTGTTCGACGACCGCAATCGCGATGGGCTGCAGCAGGCCGGCGAGGCGGGCCTGGCGAACGTGCGGCTCGTGACCGCGCGCGGTCTGGTCGCGACGACCGATGCCTACGGTCGATACCACATCACCTGTGCGACCACTCCGATCGAGGGTCGCGGCAGCAACTTCGTATTGAAGCTCGACGACCGGACGTTACCGAGCGGTTACCGGCCATCGACGGACCAGGTGCGCGTGCAGCGCGCCACGCGCGGCAAGACGCTGCGCATGAACTTCGGCGCCTCGATCTACCGCGTCGTGAGCATGGATCTTGCGGATGCCGTGTTCGAGCCCGGCAGTATCGAGATCCGGCTGCAGTGGCAGCCGCGAATCGAGCTGCTGCTCGCAGAGCTGCGCAGGGCCCCCTCGCTCCTGCGTCTCTCCTACCTGGCGGAAATCGAGGATGCCGGGCTCGTCGAGCGGCGTCTCAACGCGGTCAAGGAGCAGGTCCTGAGCGGCTGGAAGGCGCTCGACGCTTCGTATGAGCTGAAGATCGAACCAGAGGTCTTCTGGCGACTGGGCGGCCCGCCGAAGCAGCGGGGCGAGCGCCCGGGAGTCAGCAGGTGAACGGTATGTGGCAGAAACTCTTCGCGTCGCTGATATGCGGACTGGTGACTTCCGCCGCCGCCGTCGCGCAGACGGTCACTGAGTCGCAACTGGGCGAGGGCGTCGAGCGACACCTGTCGAGCGACGAGCCGGTCAACGAGTGGGTGCGCGATCCTGCAACACTGCACACCGAAGCGGGTGATGAGTTCGAGCTGCGTGACGTCGCGGGCGAGGCGCTCGAGACCGTGAAGCTCACGAACGTGATCCCGCCGATCCATTTCGAGTCGGGCGTCGCCGACATTCCGTCGGGATACGTCGAGCTCCTGCGCAAGGCTCTCGATGAGGTGCGCGACCGTCGCAACGTCCGCCTGCATCTCGTCGGCCACGCGGATACCCAACCGCTGTCCCTGGCGCTGGCACGCGTGTACCAGGACAACGCGGGCCTGTCGCGCGAGCGCGCGGGGCAGGTGGCGGAATTCCTGCAGCGGGCGCTCACGCTGCCACCGGAGGCCATGACATACGAGTGGGCCGGCGATACGCGCCCGATCGCCACCAACGCGACGGAAGACGGCAGAGCGCTCAATCGGCGCGTCGAAGTCGAGGTGTGGTACGACGAACCGAAGGAGCGCATCGCGCAAGAGGAGGTCCTGGTCGCGCAGGACTTCAAGAAGGTCAAGGTCTGTCGCATGGAGACTCTCTGCAAGCTGCGCTTCATGGAGGGTCACGAGCGGCGCGCGCGTATCAAGAATCTCGTGCCGCCGCTGCACTATGACGATGAGACCACCGACGTCTCGCCCGAATTCATCGAGCACATCCGCAAAGCGCTGCACAACCTCGAAGGCAAGCAGAACGTCGTCGTCAAGTTCATTGGCTACACCGACAACGTACCGCTCGCCGGACGCAACGCACGCATCTACGGCGACCATGTCGCGCTTTCGAAGGCTCGCGCGCATCGCGTCGCGCTCGCCGTGCAGGAAGCGCTCAATCTGCCGAGCGCGGCCCTGGCAAGCGATGGCCGCGGCGCGACCGCGACGCTTGCCAGTAACGATACCGCCCAGGGCCGTGCCCTCAATCGCCGCATCGAGGTGCAGTTCTGGCACGACGATCCCCTGCAGGAGCTGCCGGACGAACCGCAGCTCTGCCCGGCGACCGATGGCACGGAGTGGACCACGAAGGTCTATGACCCGCCCTGGGGCAGCATCGCACCGCTCGAGCTCGAGCAGGGCCGTCCGGTCATTCCGGCGCGCTACACCGAGCAGCTGCGTCGCGCGCTCGCGGACGTGAGTGGCAAGACCAACGCGCGCCTGCGTTTCGTCGGCTACACCGGCAACGAGCGTCTCGACCGGCGCACGGCCGCAATCTACGGCGACGACATTGGTCTTTCCGCTGCGCGGGCGCGCCGCGCCATGGACACGATCCGGGACCAGATGGGTCTCGCCCCCGCGCAAGCCGAGCACGAGGGCCGCGGGTTCGTCCATTCTTCCGACGTGGTGAATGCCGGCTTCACCCAGGACCCGAGCTCGCAGGTCGTCGTGCAGGTGGTCTACGACGAGCTCGCCGCGCTCGACGATTACGAGGGTGTCGACATCACGCGCATGACGCGTGAGCTCAGCACCAAGAGCTCCTACGGGCTCAACATGATGCACATCAGCGTCGATGGTGTGCCGATCGACGATCCCGATCGCAGCTCATCCGACGTGCAGCGCTGCACCGACGTCGCGCTCGATAAGGCCGACATCCAGTTCCAGTTCGACAACCTCACCGCCCGGCCGCGCCTGAGCGTCGTGGCATCGCCGGCCGCGGTGGCGTTTCACCCGATGGAGAACGGGTTCCTGGTCGGTGAGCCGGTGCGCTTCAGCATGTATGCCAACTACTGGCACTTCATCGAGCGGGCCGAGGTGCGCATATTCAGCGCCGAGCAGTCGCCCGACGATGTGCCGCTGGCCGTGCTCGAAATCGATTCCGGTGGATTCGCGGAATGGCAGCCCGTCATGCCGCAGTTCGCGGGCTCCGACCGCGCATTTAAGTACGTACTGCGCGCGTACGGCAAGAACGGCCAGTTCGACGACACGAGTGCTCAATCGCTGTCGATGATTCATGGCGACCCCGACCTCGAGAGCTGGCCCTCCGAGGC
>DATCIQ010000244.1:0-5467 GCA_036507635.1 Gammaproteobacteria bacterium | reverse complement strand
ACGGCCGGCGACAAGCGCTGTATGTCGCTGCGCTCGAGCGCGCTCGGATTCGATGTGCGCGCAGGCGACGCGACTGCCTGCACGCCCTGCGGGGCGGCCGCGGCCGGCGCATCGGTCCCCTGTAGGAGCGAGCTTCGCTCGCGATCTTCAGTTTCTTGTGGGAGCGGCGTCCCGCCGCGATCTTCTCTCTTGCCTGCTGCCGCCTCGCCTTCGACCTCGATCACGGCGAGCACCGTGCCGACGCCCACGGTTTTCCCGGTTTCGACGAGGATTTTCGCGAGGCGTCCGGCGCGTGGCGCTGGGATTTCCATCGAGACCTTATCGGTCTCGACGTCGAGCAGTATCTCGTCGGCGGCGACGCGGTCACCGACCTGCTTATGCCACGCCGCGATCGTGCCTTCGGTCACTGTTTCGCCGAGCTGCGGCATCAAGACATCCACGAGCCCCCCTGATTGTCTCAGTCGACCAGGCGCCTGACCGCGGCGACGATCTTTTCCGTGTTCGGCAGCTGCGCGTCTTCGAGGCTGTTGGCCGCGGCCAGCGGCACATGAGGCGTAGTGACGCGCACGATCGGGCCGTCCAAGCTCCAAAAGAGCTCTTCCGCGACGATCGAGGCGATTTCCGCACCCCACCCACAGAGCCGAGGATTCTCTTCCACGGTGACGAGCCGCCCGGTCTTTTCGATCTCACCGAGGATCGTTTGCGTGTCGAGCGGCACGAGCGAGCGCACGTCGACGACGGTCGCCGATATCCCATGTTGTGCCTGCAACTCTTCGGCTGCCTGGAGCGCGCGCGGTACCATGAGCGCAAGCGCGACGATCGTGACGTCGCTGCCGGTGCGGAGCACGTTGGCTTTGCCGAGCTCGACGACGTGCTCGTCGTCCGGGACTTCGCCTTTGGTTGCGTACAGTGACTTTTGCTCGAAAAACAAAACGGGATCCGGATCGCGAATCGAGGCGGCGAGCATGCCTTTGACGTCGGCCGGCGTCGAAGGCGCCACGACCTTGAGCCCCGGCACCGCCATCGCCCAATTCTCGACGCTCTGCGAATGCTGCGCGCCAAACCGCGAGCCGCCGCCGTTGCCGGAGCGGATCACGAGCGGAAGGCTGACCTGGCCGTCCGTCATGTAGCGCGTCTTGGCGATCTCGTTGGCGACGATGTCCCAGCAGACGGCGAAGAAATCCGAGAACATGATTTCTGCAACGGGCTTGAGACCCGTCATCGCGGCGCCCATCGCCGCGCCCAAGATCGCTTGCTCGGAAATCGGCGTGTCGCGAACGCGTTGCGGGCCGAACTCCTCGAGCAGACCCACGGTCGCTTTGAAGACGCCGCCGGCGCGGGCGACATCTTCGCCTAAAAACACGACATTCCGGTCGCGGCGCATTTCTTGCGCCATGCCGGCCGCCACGGCTTCCCGATACGTCAGTTGCGCCACGCCGCGCCCCCGTCGGCCCAGACGTCGATGCCGGCGATGCCGACATCCGGCGGCGGCGCGTTGCGCGCCTCCTCCGTTGCACGGTCGATCTTCGCCTGCGTCTCCGTTTCGATCGCTAAAAGCTCCGCTTCCTCGAAGCTGTGCTCCAACAAGCGCTTGCGGTAGCGCGCAATCGGGTCCTTGCCGAGCCACTCCTTGACTTCGGCGTCGGGCCGGTACTTGCCGGGATCCGCGCGCGAGTGACCGCCGTGGCGATACGTCTCCGCCTCGATGAGACTCGGCCCGCCGCCGCGGCGCGCAACGTCGAGCGCGCGCAGCGCGGTCTTGTACACGGTTTCGACGTCATTGCCGTCGATGAGGACGGGCTCGAGGCCGTAGGCGCTCGCACGATCCGCGGCCGGGTGCTCGACGGCGGTGACCTCGTAGATCGACGTGTACTCCATGTACAGGTTGTTCTCGCAGACGAACACGACCGGCAGCTTCCAGATCACCGCGAAGTTCAGCGCTTCGTGAAACGCGCCGATGTTCGTCGTGCCGTCACCGAAGAAGCACACGGCCACCTGGTCGGTGCCGCGGTACTGCGCCGACCACGCCGCTCCGGCGGCGATCGTGAGGTGTGCGCCGACGATCGCATACGAGCCCATGGCGCCGTGCTCGACGCTCGTCAGATGCATCGAGCCGCCCTTGCCGCGCATGAGCCCGGCCGAGTTACCCATGAGCTCGCCCAAGATCGCCGTCATCGACACGCCGCGCACGTACGTGTGGTTATGGCCGCGGTACGTACAGAACGTATAGTCGCCGGGTCGCATCGCGACGCCGAACGCGGCGGCGATGGCCTCTTGCCCGAGCGCCAAGTGGCTCGTGCCCTTGATGAGGTTCTGCATGAACAAGTCGTAGGCGCGTTTCTCCAGCGCCCGGCACTCGACCATCGTGCGATAGAGCTTGAGACGGATTTCCGGGCTCACCAGAGCCTGCGGCTGCCTCGTGGTAGCCGCAGTGTTCGTCGAATATGCATCCACTGCGTGATTCTAACGTACTCGCGCGGCGTTCTCCTACCCGCCGGGCCATGCAGCGAGGCAGATGCCGGGTCTATATAATCGACCGCACAACGACAAGGGGGAGAGCGGCGATGGTCGAATCGAGGCGGGCCCTGCGCTTGGTAGGCGTGATCATCGCGGCGGCGCTGATCGCGGGCTGCGGGGCCGAGCAGCAAGAGCGCTACGTGATCAAGTTCCCGCACGTCACCGCGCCTGCGACGCCGAAAGGCCAAGCCGCGCAGCGGTTCAAGGAATTGGCCGAAGCCCGTTTCCCGGGGCGAGTCTCCGTCGAGGTCTATCCTTCCGGCCAGCTTATGGAAGACAGCGACTCCCTCGAGGCGCTCGCGTTCGGCGAGATTCAGATGATCGCCGTTTCGTTGTCGGTATTCGACCGGCTCACGACGCGTTTTCAAGTTTTCGACTTGCCGTTCCTGTTTCCGGACATCGAGTCCGTCGAGCGCTTTCAACGTTCCCCCACGGGACGGATGCTGCTCGACGCGCTTCAGGACGAGGGCATGATCGGGCTCGCGTTCTGGCACAACGGTATGAAGCAGCTCGGCGGTCCACGGCCGCTCAAGCAGCCGAGCGATGCGGCCGGCCTCAAGTTCCGCGTCATGGAGTCGGACATCCTGCAGGCGCAAGTTCAGGCGTTCGGCGGCACCCCGCAGAAAATGGCTTTTGGCGAGGTCTATCAGGCGCTGCAAACAGGTGCCGTCGACGCGCAGGAGAACACTTGGTCGAACATGTACTCGTCGCGTTTCTACGAGGTTCAGCCGTACATCACCGCGACCAATCACGGCTACATCGGCTACTTCGTCGCGGTGAATCGCGCGTTCTGGGAATCGCTCCCGGAGGATGTGCGCGTCGGTCTCGAAGAGATTGTTGCGGACGTTACGGAATGGAACAATGTGCGCTCGGCCGAAATCAATGCCGCCGATCGCCGGAGCATCGCCGATTCAGGCCGCAGTGAGATCGTCGAGCTCACGCAGCCGGAGCTTCAGGCCTGGCGGCAGACGATGACGCCCGTGTGGGAGCAGTTTCGCGACGTGATCGGCTCCGATCTCATCGACGCGGCAGAAAGCAGCGCGACCGTCCCGTAGCCGCGAACGCTCATGCGAATGCGTTGGGACGGGATTCTCGATCGCGCTGAGGAGGCGTTCCTCGCGCTCAGTCTCGCGTTCATGACGATCGTGACGTTCGTTCAGGTCGTGCTTCGTTATGTCTTCGATACGGGGTTCGTCTGGCATCTCGAAGCGACGACCTACGCGTTCGGCTGGCTCGTCCTCGTCGGCATGAGCTACGGCGCTCGGACGAACACGCACATTGCCGTCGATCTTCTGAGCACGAGGCTCAAGCCGCGCGCTGCGCGCGCGGTCGGTGCGGTCGCGCTGCTTGCAAGCCTCGCGTATTGCGCGCTCATGATTTACGGCAGCGGTGTCTTCGTCGATCGCTTGATGACCTTGGGCAACGACGCGCGCGACATTCCGCTGCCGCGCTGGCTTTTAACCGGGATCATGCCGATTGCGTTTGCGCTGCTCGGAGTGCGCTTGCTGCAAGCCGGGTGGAGGATGTTCGCCGCCGCGCAGGATCGCGGGGCGGCGCGATGAGCGCGCTTTTCCTCGTCGTCGTTCTCTTCGCTTGCCTGCTGCTCGGCGTGCCCGTCGCGATCTCGCTGGGGCTCGCGAGCATCGGGACCATGGTCTTCTTTGCCGATCAGTCGCTGGTCTCGCTCGCGCAGCGGTTCTTCGCGACGATGCAGGTTTATCCGTTGCTCGCGATCCCGTTCTTCGTGCTTGCCGGAACGCTGATGACGACCGGCGGCACGGCCAGACGCATGATCGCTTTCGCCAACGCGCTCGTCGGGCACTTCCGCGGCGGGCTGGCGATGGCGGCGCTGCTCGCGTGCGCGTTCTTCGCCGCCGTGTCCGGATCGTCGCCGGCAACAGTTGTTGCGGTCGGCTCGATCATGATCGCCGGCATGGCGAGCTCGGGTTACACGCGCGCGTTCGCGGCAGGTTTGATCTGCAACTCGGGAACGCTCGGCATATTGATTCCGCCGTCGATCGTCATGGTCGTGTACGGCGCCGTCACCGAAACCTCGGTCGGGGATCTTTTTCTTGCCGGCATCCTGCCCGGTGCGCTGTTGACGCTCGTGCTTCTTGCGAGTGTCGCCGTCGTCGCGCGGCGGCAAGGGATGCCGCGGCAACCGCGCGCCACCTTGAGGAAGCTCTTGCGCACCGGCCGCGAGGCTTTCTTTGGGTTGGCGCTCGTCGTCGTCATTCTCGGCGGAATCTACTTGGGCGCCTACACGCCGACGGAGGCGGCCGCGGTCTCTGCAGTCTACGCATTCGTGATCTCGGTGTTCGTCTATCGCGACATTCGCCTCGTCGACATCGCGCGGGTTTTCAAAGAGAGCGCAGCGACGACAGCGATGCTCATGTTCATCATCGCGAACGCGTATTTGTTCGCGTTCGTGCTGACGACCGAGCAAATACCGCAAATGGCGTCGGCATGGATTGCGGATCAGGGGTTGCCGCCGTGGGGGTTCCTGCTGGCGCTCAACTTGCTCATGCTGCTCGCCGGCAGCTTCATGGAGCCGACCTCGGTGATTCTCATTCTCGCGCCGATCATGCTGCCGATCGCGGTCGAGCTCGGCATCGATCCGATTCACTTAGGCATCATCATGACGGTCAACATGGAAATCGGGCTCGTGACGCCGCCCGTCGGCTTGAATTTGTTCGTGACGGCGGGCGTGGCGGAGCTCCCGATGACGGCCGTGATCCGTGCCGCGGCGCCTTGGCTGCTAGTGCTCGTCTCGGTATTGATCGTCATTACCTACGTGCCGCAGATCTCGCTCATCGTGCCCGAGTGGGTGCGCGCGCCGACGGCCGCCCTCTCGTAGGAGCGGCCTTAAGGCCGCGATCTTGGATTGATCTCTCCCGTCGCTCTCGGCAAGATAGATCGCTTAACGAGCGGCGCCATTCATAGCAGAGGC
>DATCIQ010000243.1:0-6126 GCA_036507635.1 Gammaproteobacteria bacterium | reverse complement strand
AGTCAGCGAGGAAAATGCGTATGCGCTGGTGGAGCCCGGCGTCAGCTATTTCGATCTGTATCGTGACATTCAGGATCGCGGTTTGAAGCTCATGATCGACGTGCCGACACCGGGCTGGGGCAGCCTGATCGGCAACGCGCTGGATCACGGCGCCGGCGTCACGCCGATGCGCGATCACTGGAGCACGCAGTGCGGGATGGAAGTCGTGCTCGCGAACGGCGAAGTCTTGCGGACCGGCACGGGCGCGATGCCGAATGCGAAGACCTGGCAGCAGTACAAGTACGGTATCGGTCCTTATATAGACGGCATCTTCTCGCAATCCAATTTCGGCGTGATTACGAAGATGGGCTTTTGGCTCTTGCCGGAGCCCGAAGTCGTGCGCGCTTTGCGCGTCACGGCACCGCGCCACGACGATGTGATCAAGATGGTCGAGATCATGTCGAACCTGACGTACTCGGGCGTCATCGACTCGCAGTTCACGCTCGCAAGCCCCGTGCTCAACGGTCCGCGCGACGCAGAGCTCGAAGCACTCGCGGCGCGGCCGGGCGGCGGTACCCGAGAGGAGTGGGATCGCTACGCAGAGAGCAAGGACCGGCCGTTCTGGAGCGCGCGGTTTACGTTCTACGGCCCGCAACCCGTCGTCGATGCGCGCTGGGAGTACGCGCGGCAGCGGTACTCGACGATCCCGGGCGTGCAGTTCGAAGACGGCCCCACCTACCGTTTCCCGATGAGCCGCGAGCAGCGCGAGCAAGCGCCCGACAAAGGCATGCTAGGTATTCCGAGCTTGTCCAATTTCACGGGCCGCACGCCGGCGACGCCCGAGGTCGCCGACGGCCACATGGACTTTTCGGTCATCGTGCCGATGACGGGTCACGACGTCCTCGCGGCGCTCAAGGTGATCGGCCGCGATTTCGCCGCAGCCGGCGTCGGCGCGCGAATGGGCACGATCAGCTCATTTCATCTGCGCACGTTCATCCTCATCTCGTCGTTCCCGACGATGCGCGCGGACCGCGAATTCAATCGGCGCGTGCGCGCCGCGTACGAGCGCGCGGTCAAGGTCACGGCCGACAACGGCTGGGGGCAATATCGATCGCACGCGGCCTTCATGGACTTGGCGGTGTCGAAGTATTCGTTCAACGACGACGCGCTGTCGCGATTCCATACGACGCTCAAGGATGCCGTGGACCCCAACGGGATTTTGTCGGCGGGACGGTACGGGATCTGGCCGAAAGACATGCGGGGGTCGGCGTGAGTCACCGCATCGCTCGCGCATGGTTCGCGCTCGAAGAGCGCACGGATTTGGTCCCCGAGCTCAACGGGATGTTTGTCCGCAATGGGCTCTCGATCGTGCCGCCGTTTCGCAAGACGGAGATCTCGGATGCCGATCTTGCGACGCTTGCCGCTTATCTCGCGCCGGCAAGCAACTCGAGTCTTCAGTAGCCGCAATCACCTGTTCACCGTCGTTTCGTATCGGACGCCCTCGGGCACGGGTACGCCTTGGAACACGGTCGTGCCACGGTCGCCTTCGGTGACGCGCGAAGCGTCGACGGCGACGAACGCGGTGTAGTCCGACATCAAGCCGTAGGCAAGGGCCGTGTCCTTGATCTCGCGCGCGAGGTCGCTGTATGGGTCGTTGATCCACGCTTGACGATCGGCGAGATCGGCGATGCGCAGCCGCGCCCAGATGCTCGGTATGAACGAGTGCTCCGGCACGTCGCCGTCGTGCGGCAGCGCGAGTTCGATCGCGCGGCCCGCGGCGCGGCCGCGAATGCGCGGCGCGCGCACCTCGCCGAGATACTTGCCGGTCACGACGACGGGCCTGCCGACGATAGAGATCGGGGAGCCGCGACGGATAGACGTCCGAGACGTGCATCCCGGCCCACTCGATGCCGACGTCGATGAGCGCCGGGTGGCTCACGCGGTCGAAGAAGAAATCCATGACCTCGCGGCCGGAATCCTGCAAGCCGAGATACGCGACGGCGCCCCGGCCGACGCCGGCCATGCGCTCGAGCAAGTAGCGGTTCACCGACGAGCCGACGCCGAAGCTGAAAATGCGCGAGTCGCCGAGGCTAACACGAATAGCTCCGGTTCGACGCGGACGATATCCACGAGCGGCGCGCCTCGAGAAAGGCACTCCGCGCACCGTTCACTGCAAGCCATTGTGGAGGAGATCCTTGATGCGTACGGCCATGCTCCGGCGTGGATCGCCGGGCAGATCCTCAAAGCCGAAACGGCGGTAGAAGGCGCGCATGTCATCGTCGAGAGCGTGCGTCAGCACAGCGAAACAGCCGATATCCTTCGACAAGGCCACACAAGTCTTGAGCGCGTAGAGCAGCAGCTGGCGCGCGAAACCGCGCCCGTGAAAGCGCCGATCAATTGCCAGCTGGCCGAGGAGAATTACCGGAATGTTCTCGGGCCGGTTGCGCCGCGCCGATTTAGGGAAGTATTCGCGTTCTATATGGCCGGCGGAAAGGCTCACGTAGCCGACAATGGTGCCCGCACCGACTTCCGTAAGCACGGTGACTCGTGAAATTCCCGCCTCGTGGTTGCGCCGAGCATGCCGGCGAAACCATGCATTCATCGAATCGCGGCCGCAGTCGAATTCCTCGATTGGGTCGTCGTCGCTAAGCGGCCTGGGCCCGTTCAGCTCCGCCACGCTGGATTCGTCTCGGCGAGCTCGCGCAGGGGCGGTATATCCTTGGGAGGCTCACTCACCCAGGCTTCGAACTTCTTCCAGCGAGCCGCCGGAATCGTGACTACTCTTCGCTCGAGCACCTCGATCTCGGCAGCTTCCACGGCCTTACGCCGGATGAAATCGCTGAGATTCGTGTTCGCCTGCGCGGCCGCTGCCTCGAGCAACTCGCGCTCGTGCTGTGAGACCCGCACACTTACGGGGGCGAGATGTGCCATTGTCTTGCTCCAGCAGCGTGTGAGTTGTAGGACATTAGCATACGGGCCTATCTGTCGACAAGGCGGATAGAGATCACGCTGAGCCCGTGCGCACGGCTCGCGAGCGTCGACAGAATCTCTCGTGCGATCCGTCCGTGAAGAACGAATTGTTCGGATTGGGGCTGAGATTCTCGAACGGCAGAATCGCGATGCGCGGCCTCGCCGAGGAGGGTAGGGTCGGCGGAGTGGCCGAGTCGACGGCGGTCGGCTGCGGTCGGCTGCGGATAGATTCTTTGTCTGTATCTTGATTGAATTCTTGCAACGAAACTACCCGCACGCAGCCGCGTAGAGCTCGGGGAATACGTAGTCGCGCAGGCGCAGTGCGCTGCTGAATACTCGCAGGCCCTTCTTCGTCACTCGCCAGCGTCGAGCGTGCGGCACCTTGGCGATCAACCCGTAGAGATGCAGCCGGCGCAGTAACCGCGAGACCTTGCCGGCGAGCTGCTGCACGGTGTGAGCTGCACCTTGGATGACCTGGTTCTCGAGCAGCTTCTCGCGCAGATCGTGGTTGGTGAAGCCGCGGATATGATGCTCGCCGCTGGCGAGCGCCTCGAACAGCTGCCGATCCTCTCGGGCCAACGGATTGAACGCCCGCACCGAATGACCGGCCGACGGATCATCCACCGCCGCGAGCGCCTCGAGATAGCGGCGGTTAGCGCTCAGTGACGGCGGCCCTCGACGGCCGCGCCCACTATCTGAAGGAATACACGCTCGGTGCGGAGGCGCTCGGCCGCGGCGAGTCGTTCGACGCGCGAATCGATCCGATCGTGCGCGTCGAAGCGTCGCGCCTGCGCGGCCGGCTCGAGCTCTACTACGCGACCGAGGGCGCGGCCGACCGCTGGCTCATCGCACTGCCCAAGGGCAGCTATGTCCCGCAGTTCGCCGCGCGCGCGGCCGTGGCCGCGCGGGCGCAGGCTGCGCCGGCCGCCCACCGAGCCCGAGCGCGCTGGCGCGACGCCGCCTGGCTCGCCGGCGGCGGGGCGCTCGCGGCCGCGTTCGCCATTGTGTTCTCGTTCTCCGCCGCGATTCAGCCGCCGGCCGCGGGGTCGAGCCCGCTGCTCAAGCTCGACGTCGCGCTCGGTGCCCCCGGCGAGCTCGCTGCCCAGGTCGGAAACAGCGTCGCGATCTCGCCCGACGGCCAAGTGATCGCGCTGGTGGTGCTCGGCGCCGACGGCAACACGCGGCTCTACGCGCGGCGGCTCGATGCGCTCGATGCGCTCGATGCGCTCGAGCTCGAGGGCACGCGCGGCGCCGCGAGCCCGTTCTTCTCGCCGGACGGGCGCTGGGTCGGCTTCTGGGCAGAGGGCCGCTTGAAGAAGACGCTCGCGGCCGGTGGCGCATCCCCGGTGACGCTCGCCGACTCTCCCGACTTCCTCGGCGCGAGCTGGGCGGAGGACGGTTATATCGTCGCGAAGCTCGACAAGAGCCCGGACCTCGCCCGCGTGCCGGAGAACGGCGGCGCGCCGCTGCACGTGTCCGTTGGGGATGAGGAGCTCCCGGGACCGCGCTGGCCGCAGATCTTGCCCGGCGGCGCGTTGCTGATAACGACGACGCGCGGCGGCACCCCGGCGATCGAAGTCGTACGCGCGGACGGCGGCGGACGCGTGACGCTCGCGCAAAGCGGCGTCTACGGCCGCTACCTCGCGAGCGGCCACGTCATCTATCTCGACCGCGGCACGTTGTTCGCCGTACCGTTCGACTTGCAGCGGCTCGAGGCGCGCGGGGCGCCCGTCCGCGTGTTCGACGATATCGGCTACGAGCCGCGATTCGGCTTCGGCCACCTCGACGTCGCGCGCAACGGCGCGCTCGTCTACGTCCGCAGCGCCGCCGGCGGTCTGTCGACGATTCGCTGGCTCGACGGCGGAGACGCGTCGCGCCCGCTGCTCGACGAGCCCGCGCGCTATCGATGGCCGCGCCTGTCGCCCGACGCATCGCGTACGGCTTGCTTGAGGACAGCGACCCTGATATCTGGGCGCTCGGGGCGTTCCTGATTCCGGGCGATCTTTGAAGAAGACGCTCGCCCGCGTTGCGAGCGGCGGCTCCGCGTACGCGGCGAGTCGCCTGGCCGCTGTGTTGTGGGCGATGAGCACGAAGTCCTCGCCCTCGCGGTTCCATACGTACGCAGGTGTGGGGAGGCTTTCGAAACACACGCGAAGCAGCCCGTCGGTCAGGACGGTGTTCTCCGGCGCGAGTTCGACCGATCGTATGGTCGCAACGCTCCGATTCCGCGAGGCTATGTCAAAAGAACGGCGCGCGTACGAATAGTCGTTTCAAACGCGTCCTTGAGTCAATCATCGAGCACGGGGGCGTCGGTGCCCTGGGCGGGCGGAGCGCGAGATTCGCGGTGCTGAGGTCGGGCGCCAAGCGCAGGTTGCGGAACACCTGCATGTCCGTGCCGGGGACGGGCGGAAATGTTTCCCATGAGAATCGGACAAGCCGCCGCGCTTCGTGCGTTCGCCCGTCCCGCAATCGTGTGGCGCGTCTCGATTTCCGGACGTACGTATCCGAAGCCGTGAACGTAGCCCGCACCCGGCGTGACCGCCATCACAGCCAAACGGTTGCGCGACGGGTAGGATACCTTCCACGTCCAACGGGTCCGCGTGTGGTTGACTTCCCGCTTGGTCTCGAGCGCCTTCGGCCGGACGCCCTGCACGATGACCGAGCGCCGCGCCGGAAAGTTCATTCGCCGAAGCGCCGGCGTTGCAAGTCGAGGAATCAGGATGCGCCATGATCTTGCACGGCGCCGGGCCCGAGTCTCGGCCTTGCTCGCCGCCGCGGCCGCCGCGGCATTCGGCTGCGTCGACCCAGACGCGCCGCGCATCCGGGGCGATGACCTCGAATCGCAGCCGATCGATTTCGCGATTCCGCGGCCGATCACGCCGCTGCCGCGACCCTCGCTCGCGGACGCCGCCAAGCTCGAGATCGGCAAGACGCTCTTCAACGACCCGCGGCTCTCGGCCAACGACAGCATCGCCTGCGCGAGCTGCCACGTCCTTGGCGAGGGCGGAGACGACGGCCGGCGCCTCCCCGTCGGTGCCGGCGGGCAGGTGCTCGCGGTCAATGCACCGACCGTCCTCAACAGCGCGTTCAACTTCGCGCAGTTCTGGGACGGCCGCGCGCGAACGCTCGAAGAGCAGATCGACACGACGGTGCGAAACGACCGCGAGATGGGCGGCG
>DATCIQ010000242.1:0-2018 GCA_036507635.1 Gammaproteobacteria bacterium | reverse complement strand
GACGGCAACATATGGTTCGGCATGTTCGCGGCCGGCAAGATCGGCCGCATCACGCCCGACGGCGTCATCACCGAGTTTCCGATTCCGACGCCGGACAGCGGCCCGCGGGCGTTGGCTTCAGGCCCGGACGGCAACATTTGGTTCTCCGAGTTCAACGCCAACAAGATCGGCCGAATCACGCCCGACGGCGTCGTCACTGAGTTCGCGTTGCCGCGACCGAGCTCGGGTCCCGGCGACATCACGGCGGGCGCCGACGGCAGCATGTGGTTCGTGGAGCTGTCGGGCCGCATGGACGGCCGCACGCCGGACGGGAACCGTGTCGGCCGCATCACGATGAGCGGCGCGGTCACGGAGTTTGCGCTGCCCGCCGACGGGCCGTCGCCGATCAACATCGCCGTCGGTCCGGATCGCAACGTCTGGTACACGCGCGGGGCCAAGCTCGGCCGCGTCACGCCGCAGGGCGTAGTCACGGAGCACGTGATCGCCACCGGCGACGCGCGAGCCGTCGGGCTAACGGCCGGCAGCGATCGGCAGCCGCCGCACCGCTTGACGAACCGGCTCTGGTTCGCCGACGGCGTCGGCAACCGCATTGCATATCTCGGCTTTCGCTGACGAGGCGCTTGGTTTACGCGTCAGAACCGCGCGTTGAAATCGTGAACCGTCCAGCCGCCGCCCGTCTCGCGCATCGTCGCGCACATTATCTTCGCACCGTCCGTGCGCACGTTGACTAGACCGTAGTGGACCTTCGTCATCACGCGCGAGCGCCACATGCTTCGCGTGCCGTAGCGAATCCCGAAGGGACCGTGCACCTCGCGGTAGTGGAACGTGGCGCGAGTCTTCGCCGTGTCTTGCGCCGCGGCGAGCGGCTGCAGCACGGCCTTCTCGGCGGCGGTCGGAAACGCCTTGTCCGAAATGCCGGCGAACGGCTGCGCGAATAGGCCGCCGTCGATCGACGCCGGTGCGATCGTCGGATAGCTTCTGAAGCGAACGTGCGTAACGGCGCCGACGGCGACGCTGCGCTCGATCTCCGTCATATAGATGAGCGGCGTCACGAGCGTGTCCTTGGTCCGGTCGATCTCGAGATGGCCGGTCGTCGCGCTCGCTGCGACGATCGCGGGCCGCGGATGCGCATAGCCTTCGTTGTCGCCCGATGAGACGATCGTGGCTCCGGCCTCGACTTGCTCGAGAAAGCGGTACGAGACGTCGTGACTGCCGTGATGGCAGGCCTTCGCGACATCGCAGGCGAACGCGCCGATGCGGTCGCCGTAGCTCTCCATGAGCCAGTTCATGCTCGCCGTGTTGAGGTCGCCCGTGAGCAGAATGCGCGCGTGACCGTAATCCAAGCGCAGGCAGACGCTGTGGCCGTTCGTGTTTTCGCCGGTATCGCCCAAATCCTTCAAAGCCGGTTGCCCGCCGCGGCGCGCCGTGACGGGTGCGAGCACGCGGACGTCGCAACCGCCCGCGCCGGTCCATAGGTCGGGAAGCACGCCGCCCGCCTGCAGCGTCTCCCGCTCGACGCCGAGCCGCACGACCGACATCGCGGGATTGCGTTCAAGTAGGTCCTTGATGAAGCCGCGCCAATCGCCGCCGAGCTCGTCGGTGGCGCCGTTCACGATGGCAGCCTCCGCGTCGGCGCGGTCGCCGAGCAAGCGCAGAAAAAACTCGCCGTCGTGCGGGCCGAGATCGTCCTTGTGAGGCTGAGCGCCGCCGATGCGCTTCTCCCAACGCGCCAGGCCCGGGTGATAGAAGGCCGCAATGTCGACGGCCAAGGCGTCGAGCTCGTTGTCGTCGACGGCGCTTTGCCGGGCGAGGTCCCACGCCCCGCCGTAGTGATCGAAGTCGCTGTGCGAGGCGACGAGCGCGTCGATCGCGATCGCGGGGTCGCCGTAATCGAAGAAGAACTTCCAGTCGATGAAATCCGCAGCGTTCTTGCCCGTGAGTTGGTTGCTGCGCGGCAGGCCGCCGTCGATGACCATGTGCCGGCCGTCGGGCGTTCGCACGAGCACGCCGTCGCCTTG
>DATCIQ010000241.1:0-2350 GCA_036507635.1 Gammaproteobacteria bacterium | reverse complement strand
GCCTGCTCGCGCACCCAAAACCGCGGCGCGTGCCGGAACGCGGCGACCGTCGCGCCTTGCGGCACGACCCCGAGGTCGCCGTGAATCCCGATCGTGTGCGCAGTCGTGTGTACGATGGGATAGCCGTCATGCGACGGCGCCGCGTCCGCGGCCGGATAGCGCTGCTCGGCGACGCCGATGCCCTCGAGACGCGGCAACTTGAGCGCGAGCGTCACCGCGTGCAGCGCCGTGCCGTTGCGGTTCGAGACCAACACTTGCAACGGATGCGCACGCACCTCGAATTCGTAGTGCGCATCCGCGCCACGATACTCCTCGTGCGCGCCGGCGATCTGCGCGCGCAACGAGTCGTCGCTGTGAGTCTGATACGAGAATTCCGGGCCGTAGAGCCTCGCGTGCGCTAGGCGCGAGAGATGCGTCTCGGTGCGGCCGAGCACGTTGCGCGCGCTCGCTTTCGCCTCGAGCAACTTGTGGAGCTTCTCGGCCGCGACCGCCGACGGTACTGCCTCGAGCGGCAACACCGGCAACACGATCTCGTCGCGCAATCCTTGAGCGTCCGCATGCGGTTGCACGTGCCCGTTCGACGCAAAGCCGATGCGCACGTCGACGGTCCCGTCATGGCCGGCCGCTCTCGCCTCGAACAAGCGCTGCAGATCCGATCGGAGCAGCGGCAGCACCTTCGTCGCGCGCCGTACCCACCCGGTGCCCGGCGTCAACCCATCGCCGGCCTGCGCGCTCAGCAAGTACGGCGGATCGTCGCACTCGCTGACGCACAGCATGCCGACGAGCGCACCGTCGATCTCGAGCGCGCGCACTTGAATCTTGAGCGGCGGGTCGATGGCGTTCGCGAGCACGCCCGTCAACAAGTGTTTGAGCTCGCTCCAGGCACGCTCGGTGATGCCTGAGAACTTGCGCTCGCCGCCGACCACGTCGCGCACCCCGACGAAGAGAAACCGCGGGCCCCTGACCGCCGCGTTCGCGAGCGCGATCAGGTCGCGCAAGAGCTTCGCCCGCTCGCTCATCCGATACGCGTGCTCGCGGAAAGCGAGCGCGGAGTTCGCGTTCTCGAGGCGGACCAGGTCGTCGAGCTGACTCATAGCCGCTCAAGTCTAGGCTTCGAGCGGCCGGACGAACGTCGATCAGTTCAACATTTGCGAAGGCCGAGCGCGTACTCGACGCCGTGACCTCGCGCTAGACTGCGTCGATGCCTCATAGCTCTGATGCGCTCATCGTCGGCGGCGGCCACAACGGCTTGGTCTGCGCCGCGTATCTCGCGCGCGCGGGGCTCAAAGTCACCGTGCTCGAACGCCGACACGTTGTAGGCGGCGCGGCCGTGACCGAAGAGTTTCATCCCGGGTTTCGGAACTCCGTGGCCGCCTACACGGTATCGCTCTTGAATCCCAAGATCATTCGCGATTTGGATCTCGCGGCGCACGGGCTTGCCATCGTCGAGCGCGAGATCGCGAATTTTCTGCCGTTACCGGACGGCCGCTCGTTGAGCGTCGGCGGCGGACGCACGCATGCCGAGGTCGCGAAGTTCTCGACGCAGGACGCCGAGCGGCTCGACGCGTACGCGGCGCGCCTCGAGGCCGTCGCCGACGTGCTGCGCGAGCTCGTGCTCGAGACGCCGCCGAATGCGGTCGCAGGTGGGTGGCGCCGCGCGCTGCCCGAGCTCCTGCGCGCGGTGCGCGTCGGCGGCCGCGTGAGCCGGCTGCCGCAACCGCTGCGCCAGGAATTGCTGACGTTGTTCGCAAGCTCCGCGGGCGACTATCTCGACGGCTGGTTCGAAAGCGATGCAATCAAAGCCGTATACGGGTTCGACGGCATCGTCGGCAACTACGCGAGCCCCTATTCGCCGGGCTCCGCGTACGTGCTGTTGCACCACGCGTTCGGCGGCGTCAACGGCAAGCAAGGCGTGTGGGGCCATGCGCTCGGCGGCATGGGTGCAATCACGCAGGCGATGGCGAAATCGGCCGCGGTGCATGGTGCCGACATTCGCGTCGCCGCGCCCGTGCGCGAGTTGCTCGTCGAGGGAGGCCGCGCGGTCGGCGCCGTGACGGAATCAGGCGAAGCGTTTCGCGCGCGCGCCGTGATCTCGAGCTTGAACCCCAAGCTCTTGTATCTCACGCTCATCGATCGTGCCGTTCTGCCCGCGGACTTTCGCGCGCACATGGAGCGCTGGCGCTGCAGCTCGGGAACGTTTCGCATGAACGTCGCGCTCGCCGAGCTACCGGATTTCACGTGCCTGCCGGGCAAGACGCGCGCGCCGCACCACACGGCCGGCATCATCATTGCGCCGACGCTGAAATACATGGAGCAGGCGTACTTCGATGCGCGCTCGCGCGGTTGGTCA
>DATCIQ010000240.1:0-9514 GCA_036507635.1 Gammaproteobacteria bacterium | reverse complement strand
GAGCTTCGCTCGCGAAAAAAGAATCGCGAGCGAAGCTCGCTCCTACTCCTCGAAATTGAGGCGACTGCGGCTCGAGCGATAATCCTTGCGCTTGAGCAGCACGGCGAGGCCCGCGACCAGCCCTGCAAAACCGACGGCCGTGCAGATCTGCGGCCAGTACCAATAGTTCACGTACAGGGCCGCGGCGAGCGCCGCCACGCCCACCGCGATGTAGTAATACGGCAGCAGCTCGTAGAGAGGTTTAGCCAACCACATGCGTCGTTTACCTCCGGCGCTGTCAGCTCTTGTTCTGGTTAGTCGGCTTATTGTGTGCTGCTAGCAGCTGCCGGAGCAAGGACGGCTCCCAGGCGTCCATACCCAGCTTGGCGCGATCTTCTTTCGACAGGCTGCGCAGCGCCGTGTCCTCTTGGGGCGCGTGCTCGGCGCGCGGCGATGCGGGTGCGATTGCGCGCCGCGGGCCGCGGCGCTCAACGGTCATCTTTGACGCCGAACAGGCTCAAAAGCCGCGACATCAGCGAGCTGTGCAGACCATCGACGGCGAGGTCCGGTTCGCGCCGGGCGGCTTGACCCATCCACTCTTGATTCGCTTCTTTGAAGCCCCGTTGGAACTCGAGGTCTGTATGAGTATCGTCCAATGTCATGTGCCGCGGCACCCTGATTGTGGGCAACGGCCGCAGTGTAGGCGCTCGACAAAAAGGTGTCGGTGAAGCGAATCACAACGGCCCGCGCGGCCGCGTTTGACGTAACGCGCTTAAGCTCAGGCTTCGGTGCCCCCGACGGTCAATGAATCGATCTTGAGCGTCGGCTGGCCGACGCCGACGGGCACGGATTGGCCGTCCTTGCCGCAGATGCCGATGCCGGGATCGAGCGCGAGATCGTTGCCGACCATCGACACCCGCGTGAGCACTTCCGGACCGCTGCCGATCAACATCGCACCCTTGACCGGAGCCGTCTTCTTGCCCTTCTCGATCAAATAGGCTTCGCTCGCCGAGAACACGAATTTTCCGGACGTGATGTCGACCTGACCGCCGCCGAAGTTGGGAGCGTAAATACCGCGCTCGACCGAAGCGATGATCTCTTCGGGATCGTACTTGCCCGGAAGCATGTACGTGTTGGTCATGCGCGGCATCGGCGTGTGCGCATACGACTCGCGCCGCGCATTGCCGGTGCTGACCGTCCGCATGAGGCGGGCATTGAGCTTGTCGTGCATGTAGCCGCGCAGCACGCCATTTTCGATCAGCGTGTTGCAGCGCGTCGGCGTGCCTTCGTCGTCGCAGTTCAAGGAGCCGCGCCTGCCGGCCAAGGTGCCGTCGTCGACGACCGTGCATTGCTCGGTGGCCACGCGTTCGCCGATCCTGCCCGTGAACGCCGAGGTGCCTTTGCGATTGAAATCACCCTCCAAGCCGTGGCCGATGGCCTCGTGCAACAAGACGCCCGGCCACCCCGAGCCGAGCACTACGGACATGTTGCCCGCGGGTGCCGGCACGGCATCGAGGTTCACCGAGGCCTGGCGCACGGCTTCCCTGCCGAGCGACTCGGCTACGCCAGCCGCGGTCAGGAGGCCGAAATCACCGCGGCCGCCGGACCCTGCGTATCCCTGCTCGCGCTTGCCTGCATGCTCGAGAATCACCGCTACATTGAGGCGAACGAGCGGCCGCACATCGGCCGCGAGCGTTCCGTCGGAGGCTTGCACGAGCACGACGTCGTAAGCGCCCGCCAAGCTCCCGACGACTTGAATGACACGCGTGTCGAGAGCGCGCACGTGCCGGTCCAGCTCGGCGAGCAACTCCACCTTCTCGCGGTCCGTCAACGTCGGCAGCGGATCGATCGCCGGATAAAGAGGCTCGCGGTGCGGGCTGCGCCGTGCCGTGCGGGTTTTGCCTTGACGGCCCGCGCGCGCGATGCCGCGCGCTGCGCTCACGGCGTCGAGCAGCGACTCCTCGTCGATTGCGTCCGCATACGCGAAACCGGTTTTCTCACCGACGACCGCACGCACGCCGACGCCTTGGTCGATGCTGAACGCCCCTTCCTTGACGATGCCGTCCTCGACGGTCCACGTCTCGTAACGCGTCAGTTGAAAATAGAGGTCGCCGTAATCGAGATCCCGCGTCATCAGCGCGTCGAGAGCGCGGTGCAACAGGCGCGCGTCGACCCCTGCGGGCAGCAACATCTGCTCCAGGGCAAAGGCGACGGCGTCGGGACGAATTGCCACTTGTGCTTGAGTCATTTCTAGAGCTCGCGTCGATGCTCGAGGACGGGAAACTTGGCGCGAATTTCGCCTTGCCTGATCATATCGAGATCGGCGGACACTACGCCAGTTCCGGAGGGGAGCTCAGCGAGTATTTCCCCCCACGGGCTAACGATCATCGAGTGTCCGTAGGTCTTTCGTCCCCCGGCATGCTCGCCCCATTGCGCGCTCGCCACGACATAAGTCAGCGACTCGATCGCGCGGGCTTGCAGCAACGGCTGCCAGTGCACCCGCCCCGTCGGCACCGTGAATGCCGCCGGCAGCGCGAGAATGTCCATGCCCGCGACGCTCAGGCGGTGAAACAAGGCCGGGAAGCGTAAATCGTAGCACACGGCCATTCCGATGCGGCCGAGAGGCGTCGCCGCGGCGGCGATTGCGGTCCCGGGCACCGTCGTCGCCGATTCGCGATATTTTTCTCCGGAGTCGTCGGGCACGTTGACGTCGAAAAGATGAATCTTGTCGTACGCAGCGACGCACGTGCCCTGCGGATCGAACAACAGCGATCGGGAGCTCGCGCGCCCGCCCGGATTCTTGATGGGAATCGTGCCGCCGACGAGCCAAATGGCGTGCAACCGCGACTGAGCGGCGAGAAAGTCTTGCGCAGGACCACGGCCGGGCCGCTCGGCCGCCGCGAGGCGCTCGGCGTCTTCGGCGCCGAGAAACGAAAAGTTCTCGGGCAGCACGACGAGCTCGGCGCGCTCCCGCACTGCCGCGGCAATGAGCGTGGCCGCCGCGTCGAGATTCCGCTCGACGTCCCGGCCGCTCGTCATTTGGATCGCGCCTGCGCGCATGGTCAATTCTCTCCTTCGAGCGCAGCGAAGCCGTTCGGCGGCAGCGCCGCGCATCGCTCGGCCTCGTCGGCCTGATCACCGCTGAGCCGTTCCACAGCGGGCTCGTCCCAAGTGCCCGTCACGCAGTACGACGCGCGACCGATGCCCTTGAGCGGCTCCTTGAAGATGCGCCTGAAGATAAGCCACGCAGCACCGACGCTCGGGCCCGCCACCAGCGCACCGACCGTCGGCAGCATGCTGCTCGGGTCCGCGGTCACCACGGCCTGCTGTTGATAGTCGCGGTCGCGCAGCCCCGTGCGTCCGATCACGCCGATCTCCGCGCCGGGCCCGCTCATTTTCAAATTGTCGGTGTAAGCATTGCCGTCGACGAGCGTGAAATCTCCGCTGATCTCGTCGAATACGAACCCGCGGTTGAAGACGTCGCGAAAATCCAACGCGAGCCGTCGCGGCAAAGCGGCGATGCTCAAGAGTCCGACGACGCGTCCCGCGCCGGGGTCGATCTCGAGCAGGCTGCCCGTCTCAATGCGAACCGCAACGTCGCCGTCGACGTGATCGAGCCATTTGCCGCTCGGCGGCCCGGCCCAATAGACGCTCGCAGTGACGTCCGCCGCCTCGCCGTCCATGAATGCGCCGAGCCCGAGCTCGTCGAGCGCCGTTCCCACGTCGTCCGACGTGACGCCGACGGCCACACGCGTCGTGGCCGCGCCGTTCGGGCCGACCAACCAACTGCCGCTGCCTTCGATGGCGAAGCTTTCGGTTGCGCTCGTGAAAGACACCAGGCGCAGTCCCAATGGGTCGGCGACGACGTCGGCGTCGGCTCGCCCCAACCGGCGAGCGCCGACGCCGAGCTCGTCTGCATGCAACGACAACCCCGGCAACCTGCGCGGATCAAGGCCGACCCCATCGCCGCCCTCGCGAGCCTCGAGATAGACGCGTCGCATCCTCGCGACGATCTGCGGACGTGTGCGCAAAGAACGGGGAATCACGACGTTGCCCGCGATCGCTTCGCTCGCGATGTCGACGTTCCACGCTTCGGCGTCACGGCGCACGTCGAGGCGGCTCATGCCCAATTGCTGACCGAATGCCGAGAGCTCGGACAACTCGAGTTGTGCCCCCAAAAGGAAAGGTCGAGTTCGTTCGGTGCCGGGAGTGCCGCCGAACGCGAGCCACTCGCCGAGGTCGAGGGCGGCGAGACTGCCGCGCACGACGAGGCCGTCCTCGTCCGGAAGCTCGGGAAGATTTCCGCCGAACTGCATGACGCCGCGCCGGAACGCGAACCGCTCGCCGTCGCGCGCATAACGCAGGGCAATGCGCCGCGATGCGCCGAGATTGCCGTCGACCTCGAGACCGCCGGAAGGAAACGTGAACGCAAGCTGGAGATTCACGGCATCGCTCGGCGTTTTCTCGAACGGCGCCGGAAACTTGAGCGAGACGCCGGTGAGATTCGATTGCACATCGATGCGCAACGGTGTGCCCGCAGCGGCGCCGCGAGCGGGCAGGAGAAGCCGACCCTGCCACTGCGTCTGCCCGGCAAACCGGTCGGCGAACGGCAGGTTGAATGCCGATAGAACACCATCGGCCGTCGTTTCGCCCGCCGCCTCGAGAACCGCCCGATAATCCTTGTCTTCGGGCACGACGACGGCGGCGTCCACGGGGCCGCCGAGAAATATCGCTTGGAGGTCGCGCCCGCTCACCGATCGTCCGTCGATGTCGAGCACACCGTTGATCTCGCTCGCGTGCGGACCGAATCCTTCGATCGACAGCTCCCCGTCGATGATCCCGAGCCGCGCATCGAGCTCGAATGCAGAGCGATTGCGCAGCGGAAGGTCGAGCTTCACGTCGACGGCACCGGTTCCCGAGTGCACGCGCAACCGCTCGTACCCGGGTCCAAGTTGGCCGGCGATGAGCGGAGCGGAGCGCAGAAATGCAATCACGTCCGTCAGCGGGCCTTCGGTGTGGCTCCCGTAACGCAGAACGGCATCGCGCAGGTCCGCGATCTCGACGCCGACGCTGTCGCTGCGGTTGCCAAGAATGCGTCCGCCGCCGGCCGCGTTGAAGCTCGCATTGACGAACTCGATGCTGCCGCGGAGCTCCTCGGCACGCGGCCAACCGTCGATGAATTCGAGCGTGACGTCCTCGACATCGGCCGTAACTCGGAACTGCCCCTCGCCGTGATCGAACGGGAAGGCGTCCACGGGCCCGAAAAAGTTGAGCTCGACGTTGCGCGCTTCGCCACGCTGCACGGCGCGCTCGAGCCAAGCGACGGCGGCCCGCGGCATCTTGTATATGGGCAGAAACTGCTTCGCCGCCACCAAATCCACGCGCGCGGCCGAGCTTTCGATGTCGAGGTGCGGGGCACTGCCGTCCAGCGGGAGCGTGAGCTCGAGGCTGGACTGCACGTCGCTGCCCAGGACGCCGAGCGTGAGATCGTTGCTCACCATGCGCACGACGTCGCGGCCTTGCCGCCAGACCAGGGACCCGGACAACCGCTCGATTGCGAGCGGTGACGCAAAGAGATCCGGCCAATCGAACGTCGCGTCGGCGCTCTCGAGCTCTACCGTTCCGCTGCGCGTGCCCGTCGTGATCGCGCCCGTGAGGCCGTCGATTCCGGGACGCCCCGCGGTCGCGGCCAACCCGAGCCCGTCGAACTTCACGGCCAGCGCGTACTCCCACTCGCCGCCAGCCTCGTGCGCCACCGAGAAATCGATGTCGCGCAGCTCGCCACGCGGATCGAGCTCGAGCCATTGTTGCGCCAAGGGAGCTTCGGCGAACGCAAACACGATCGGCATCAAATCGTCGAGACGCACGAAGTCGCTACTGAAATCGATGCTCCGGATCAGGCCGTCGGCGCGCGCGACGGCGAGCTCCGTGTTGCCGCCGCTCGACCAACGCCGGCCGTTGCGACTCATGTCGACGTCGCTCACGGCGAGTTGCCAACCGCCACGCGCGTCTTCGAGCCACTCGGCCGTGAGCTCGACCTGCTGGAACGCGGAGGCTGCCGGGGCGGCAGGGTTGGGCAGTGTCACGTCGCTCAACGCGACGCTCGCGTTGGCGCGCACGACGCGGCCACCGGCCCAATCGAACCACAGCGTCGCGTCACCGGCGCCCGTGATCGCGTAAACGTCCTTGGTGGGCAGCAGGCGCGCCAGCGCCGCGAGATCCACGTCCTCAAAATCGCTGAACACGCGCCATACCGTGCTTGGGGATCCTTGCGTCGCGAGCGTGGCGTTGACAGCGAGCTCGACGAAAGTTGCGAGCTCCGGCGGCGGCACGGCGCGCGCATCGATCGACAGCGCTTCCCCCGTACGCGTCAGGGTCATGGTTACATCGTCGAAGCGCCATGACCGTCCGCGCACGGTGTCGACATATTGGATGCGGCTGTCACGAACGGTGACTTCGACCGCGCGCGGAATCAGCGCGTCGAGATCGCCGGCGGCGCCGGAATCACCGCGCCGCGCGCCTGCGAGACGATAGCGGCCGTCCGTCCCCCGCTCGATGGTCAGACCCAAGCCGTCGACACTGAGTCGATCAACGCGCGGTCGCCGCTCGAGAAATAGCGCCCAAGGGTCGAGCCCGACGCCGGCGCGCGCCGCCGTGACGAGGGCGTCCGCTCCGTCGCTGTCGGCGATGCGCACGTTGCGCAACGTGAGCTCGGGTCCGCGCAATCCCCAGCGTGCATCGAGCTGATCGAAGCGCACGAACAGGCCGAGCTCGGCGGCGACCCAGGCCGTGAGCTCCGTCTGATAGCTCGGCAGCTGGGCAATGAACAGGCGGAACGCTCCGACCGCGACGGCGAGCACGATCACCACCACGCCGGCCACCACCAGCAACCGCTTGGCGAGCTTGTTGAGGAGACTCCACATGGTCACGCGCCGCTCACATCAACACGACGTCGAATTGATCCGGCGCGTACATGCCCTCGCTCTGGAGCCGAATCGGCGTTTTCGTGAGCTCCTCGAGCTCGGCGACGCTCGCCGACTCCTCGTCGAGCAGGCGCTCGATGATCTCGGGACGCGCGAGAATCAAAAGCTCCTGCACGTCGAACTGCCGATGCTGGCGGACGATTTCACGAAAGATCTCATAACACACCGTTTCCGGAGTCTTCACGAACCCGCGGCCCTCACAGCTTGGACAAGGCTGACAGAGGATGTGCTGCAAGCTCTCGCGGTTGCGTTTGCGCGTCATCTCGACCAAGCCGAGCGGCGAGACCTCCATGATCTGCGACTTGGCATAGTCGTGCGCCAAGCGACCCGCGAGCGCCTGGAGCACTTGGCGACGATGCTCCTCCTCGGTCATGTCGATGAAGTCGATAATAATGATGCCGCCGAGGTTGCGCAGGCGCAGCTGCCGCGCAATCGTGACCGCGGCTTCGAGATTGGTGCGGAAAATCGTCTCCTCCAAATTGCGGTAGCCGACGTAGGCACCCGTGTTGACGTCGATCGTGGTCATCGCCTCCGTCTGGTCGATGATGACATAACCGCCTGATTTGAGCGGTACTTTGCGCTTCAGCGCGCGCTCGATCTCATCTTCGACGCTGTACAGGTCGAAGATCGGCCGCGGCTCCGAGTACAGCTCGATCTTCGGCGCCATGTGCGGTATGAACCGCTGTGCGAACTCCCGCATGCGCTCGACGGTGCCCGCGGAATCGACGCGCACGCGCTCGACGTCGGGGCTCACCGAGTCGCGCAACACGCGCAGCGGAAGCGACAGATCCTCATGCACGAGCTCGCCGGGCCGCGCGCGTTTCCCCGCCTCCTCGATTGCGGCCCAAAGCCTTTCGAGAAACGCCATGTCGGCGCGCAATGCCTCTTCGCTCGCGCCTTCCGCGGCCGTGCGCACGATGAAGCCCGCCGCCAAGGACGGCGACTTGAGCTTCTCCACGAGCGTTCGGAGGCGTTCCCGCTCGCCGTCGTCCTCGATACGTGACGACACGCCGACACCGACGCCGTCCGGCAGCATGACGAGAAACCGCGACGGAATGGTGACGTACGTGGTCAAACGCGCGCCTTTGCTTCCCAACGGGTCTTTGAGCACCTGGACGAGCAACTCGCCCCCCTCTTCGACGCAGGCACGGATGTCGGGCTCGCTCTCGCGATCCACGGGGTCCTCGTGAGGATGGCTCGCGATGTCCGAGGCGTGCAGGAACGCCGTCCGCTCGAGTCCCGCGTCGATGAACGCCGCTTGCATGCCGGGCAGCACACGCGAGACGCGGCCCTTGTAGATGTTGCTGATGAGTCCTCGCCGGCTGGCCCGCTCGACCATGACTTCCTGAAGCACGCCGTTCTCGACGAGCGCGGCGCGCACCTCGCGTGGAGTGACATTGATGAGAATCTCCTCGGTCATCACGCAACTCGCGGCGCCGCGAGCCAAAACGGACAGCCGAACCGTTCAAGCAGCAGCGCGGTCTCGAATAGCGGCAAGCCCATGACGGCCGAATAGCTTCCGTGCAACTGCTCGATGAACGCGGCGCCGCGACCCTGAATCGCATAGGCGCCTGCTTTGTCGAGCGGCTCGCCGGTTGCACAGTAAGCGAGGCGCTCGCTCGGTGTCGTCGCCCGGAATCTCACTTCGCTCGTGGAGACGAGCGCGTCGGCGCCCGTGCCCGCGCGGATCGCGACCGCCGTGACTACCGTGTGGCTCCGGCCCGACAGCTTGTCGAGCATCCGCAGGGCTTCGGCCTTGTCGCGCGGCTTGCCGAATACCTCGTCGTCGACGACGACGGCGGTGTCGGCGGCCAGCACGGGCCGCGGCCGCGACTGCACGGCAGCCGAGGCCCAGACGGCGTCGGCCTTCGCCGCCGCCATCCGCAACACGTAGTCGGCCGGCGACTCGTGCGGCAGGCGCTGCTCGTCGATCGCGGCCGGACAGGCCTCGAACGGTACACCGATCTGGCGCAGCAACTCGCTGCGCCGCGGCGAAGCCGAGGCCAGATAGATGAAATCCCTTGTCATTCAAAGAACTATACGGGGTGCGTGGACCGCAGCATAGTCCCGGCGCGCTAGGCACGATGGTACGGATGACCCTCGAGAACGGCCCAAGCACGGTATAACGCTTCGGCCACGACGACGCGCGCGAGCCCGTGCGGCAGCGTGAGGCGGGACAGTGCCCACCGCTCCGCGGCACGCGCGAAACACGCCGGCGCCAACCCGTCCGGTCCGCCGATCAAGAGTGCGACCGGCACGCCGAGCTCGAGCCACGCACGCAAGGAGCCGCCCAACTGCTGCGTGGACCATGGCGCGCCGGTCACGTCGACCGCCACGACGTGCGCGCCTTTGGGGATCGCCGCGAGCATGCGCTCGCCTTCAATCTCGAGAACGCGCGCCGCGACGTTTGCGCCGGACCGCTTGGCGAGGGGGACCTCGACGAGCGCGAGCGTGCACCTACCGCGCAAGCGCTTGGCATAGTCCTCGAAGCCGGCCGTGACCCAGGCCGGCTGCCGATTCGATGCCGCAATGATTGAGATGCGCATACCGCG
>DATCIQ010000239.1:0-2086 GCA_036507635.1 Gammaproteobacteria bacterium | reverse complement strand
GTCGCCGCGCAGCCCATGCTGCGGACCGAAAGCGGCGGTGAGCTTCACGCCCTCGAGCGCCGCGAGCGCATCGAGCGAATGCGTGAGATCCGCCGTCACGGACGCCGGATGCGCGAGCAACGCCACGCGCTTGCCGCGAAGATCCGCTCGCAACGCGGGTTCTTCGAGGAGCCGATCGATGCCGAGCTTGAGCTTCATGCGGTGACTCCGGGCTGCGGCAGTGACACGGCAAAGGAATCCGCGTGATGAAAGTCCGGGCGTCCGGACGGATGCGCAAGCGCCCAGTAAGAGAGCTGCCCTCGCCGGTCCTCGAGCACAGCGGCGAGACCTAAGCGCAGGCCATCGACGCGCGCGCGCTCCGTGAACAGGCGATCGAGGCGGACGTTCACGTCGGTTTCCAACAGGTCTTTACGGCGGCGACAAACGATTTCGGGTGGATGCTGCGGCGCCTGCAGCTGCATGCCGCGTCGATAGTCGTCGAAGCGGTAGATCGCCCATTCGCTCGAAGGCGAGAAGTTCAATTCGAGATACGCGCGCGTGTCGCCGCACTGGACGAACGCCTCGAAACAGGTGTGTTGCCACAAGCCGTCCGTCTGCGCGGGCCGTCGCCGCGCCGGCAATTGCAGCTGATCCAGATCACCCTCGACCCGATAGGAGAGCGCCAACAGGTCCTCGCTGGCCCGGTCGGTGCGCACGCTCACCGCGCGCACGTAGGCACACGGCGCGGAGGGATGACACGTGAGCGCGAGCGCCTGCATGGCGGGATTCTACGTCGGCGGCTTCGCGGAGCGCCAAACGCCGCGCGGTAGACTACCGCCTCGAGGTGGGACCTGCGACCGCTGGCTTCGAGGTCAGTCGAGTTCGCCAATGATGCTGCGCGAAGCCGACTCCAATCCCGCGAAGATCGGCTCCGCCACTAATGCGGGGAAGCCGGCCGGCAGCATCGCAGCCACCTCGTGCACGACTTGCGAAGCTCGGGCAGCGAGCGCGCCGACATCTTCGCGCGCGGTCGCCTCGAGTCCCATGCGCGCAGCCGTCGTCAACCAGTGCCGCAGTCGAATCTCGGCCCGACGATAATGCCGACTCTTGCCGATCGCGGCCATCGCCATCTCGCGACCGCCTGACGGAAATCAATCGGCCGTATCCCGAGCTCGCCGAAAAGCTGCAAGTGTCCGCGACGGGCGCGTTCGGCGCCCGTTGGTCGCGCGATGGGGGGGAGCTGTTCTACCTGACCGAGGGCGGCACGCTCGTGTCGGCGCAGGTCCGCGACGGCGACGGCGTGCTTACGTTCGACAGGCCGCACGAGCTATTCACGGCGGATTTCGCGATGGGCGATCACCCGAGCGAATTCGGCATCGAGCTCGCGCACATGCCGTACGACGTATCGCCCGACGACCAGCGCTTTCTCGTCAACGAGCGCGTGGGCCCTGCCTCGGAAACGCCCCCGACACCGCACGCGACCATCGCCGTCGTGCTCAACTGGACGGCGGCACTCGACCCGTAAGCGGACCGCCCAATCCTGGAGCCGTCCCTCTAACGTCGCCATTACGATCGGTGCATTTGGTGCCTTCCGGCGCCATGCGGTCGATGTACTAAAAGATCTAAAAAGTCGCGGCTGGGCGAAGTCAAGCCAACGCGGGCTGTCACAGTACGGGAAGTGACTCAACGCGCAGTGTCCTACGGCGCCCATCTCGCTGCTGACGACCGTCCTTGTCCTAAGATGCATGCATTCAGCGCGCTTGCTCCAAGCGATCGGCCAGCCACAGCTTGATGAGCGATTGACGGGTCACCCCGAGGCGCCGCGCTTCCCGATCGATGGATCGCACCATCCACGTCGGAAAATCTACATTGACGCGCTTGGCCTCCATGCCCGGACGCCGGGCTTTGGCGAGATCGAGTTGATCCGTGACGCGCTCGCCGGCATCGAATTTCCGATCAAAGGTCGTCGCCTTCATCTTCGCTTTCATAAATTGCTACCTCTTCGTCCCGCGACCTCCTGACGGAAATCAATCGAATATTCTCACCTCGACGAGTCATCACAGCCGACCAATACTTCTCGTCGATCTTGCCGATCACGACCCAGCGC
>DATCIQ010000238.1:0-3100 GCA_036507635.1 Gammaproteobacteria bacterium | reverse complement strand
TTGCGCGGCCTGCGATGCGTCCTGCTCGGACATGTGTTGCATCATCTGCTCCATCATCTGGTGCATCATGCCCATGTGCTCTTGCATGGCCATCGGTCCGTGCATCATTTGGCCCATCATGGCCATGCCTTGATGCATGCTTTGCATGTGCTGCGTGTCTTGTGGCTCCTCCGCGGGCGTCTCTTGGCCGAGCACGCCTGACCTAACCTGCGCGGCCGTGCTGCCAGTCGGAATACCAAATGGAAATGATGCATTCCCCTTCCGATTGAGCAGTTTCCCCGTCGCTACTGGCGGCCATCGCGGTGTGGACATGCTTTACCGCACCTTCCGGCAGCGACGCCAAGAATTTGTTGACTTCCTCTTCCAGCTTGTACTGGTCTACGGACCAAGTCCCGCCGAACAGCTTGAGCTTCATTGGCTTCTCCCTGCGAAATTAGGACCGAATGCAAGTGCTCCGGCAGTTACGCCCGCAACGATCAAGCCGAGATCCGGCGGCACATCGAGAAGGAATGCCGCACTGCCGCCGACGACCGACCACAAGAGCGGCACGGCGAGCAGAGGTCTCGACTTCACGCTTCGGCTGAGACACAACAAACCAAGTGTGAAAATCACCGTCGGACAAGGCACCCCGAATGTCGGCGCGGCCGGATACGCGTGCCCAGACGCCATATTCAACAGCGGATACAGAATGAGAGCGTACAGCACCATGCCGGCGCCTGACCATCCTCGAAGGTCGGCTTGGAACGAGTAATCGACATTGCGTCCCTTCCAAGAGAACAGAAAGAACACGGCGCTTTGCGCCAGGAACCCCGCGGAGAATGCGTACGCGAGCGGATTGATGCGCGCGAATTGGACGAAATGATAGGCGACTGCGCTCCAGGCCCAAAGGAGCCCGAGCAACGCATGAATCCAACGGTCCTTTGCCTTCAGAGACGACATCGCGAGCAACGTTGCCGCGAGCCCGACGGCATACCACACGGCCTGCATCGGCCAGACCGCTTCGTTGTAGGCGGCGAACACGGCAAAGAACTCGTCGGCTGAGAACGGCAACATGAGTGACGTGACGTACCTCACATGGCGCTGAGGCGCTTAGGGCTATCTTATCGGCATCGACATTCGACGGCCCGACGCATGCGTAACCTTACTGTCCCCGCGATCACTCTTTTCGTTGTCGTTGGTGCGTGCACTTCTTTCAGCTCGCCGCCGCCCGAGAGCTCGCGTCCCGCCGCCGCCACGCGTCCCGCTGTTACGGTACGGCCCGTCGCGGTGTTTTCGTTGAGCGCCGAGGACGCGGCGGCCATTCGCGCCTACTACGGCGCTAGCGTCGGCGGCCGCGGCAACGGCAGAGGCCGCAACGGCGGCTTACCGCCCGGCATCGAGAAGAATCTCGCGCGCGGCAAATCCCTGCCGCCCGGCATCGCGAAGCAATATCTGCCGCCGGATCTGCTGCGCAGGCTCCCTCCGCCCACGCGCGGCATGGAATACGTCGTTGTGGCGGGTAAGCTTCTGCTCGTCGAGATAGCGACGCAGGTCATCCACGACGTCTTGATGGAGGCCGTGTTCGATTAGGGGTGGGATCGCGGCGGGACGCCGCTCCTACAAGGGCGGCGGCGCGCGGCGCGCGCTTTGAGGTAAGCTTCCCCTCAACCGCCCAAAAGACCAATAAAGAGGAGGCTTCGATGCGCGCCACGAAGACGGCGTTACGCCGCGTGACCTTCGGGATCTCATGCATCTTGATCGGGCTGCTCACGGCGTGCTCTCCGTCGGAGCCGCCCACCGGCGAGGCTCCGGCCGGCGGCGAAGCGCCGGCAGCGTCGACCGCCATCGTGTTCGCGGGGGCGCGCGTCATCGTCGGCGACGACACCGCGCCCATCGAGAACGCCACGTTCGTCGTTGACGGCGGCCGCTTCGTCGGGGTCGGCAGGACGGGCGAGGTAGACGTCCCCGAAGGCGCGACGCGCGTCGAGCTCACGGGCCTCACGGTCATGCCGGCGATCGTCGATACGCACGTGCACTTGAGCCGCGAGCGCGACACGCTCGTCACGGACCTTGAGCGCCGCGCATATTTCGGCGTCAGCGCCGCCATGAGCTTGGGCCAGGATGCCGGGGACGCCGTGTTCCAAGTGCGCGACGAAACCATCGAGGGCGCCGCACGCTATCGCACGGCCGGCCGCGGCATCACTAGCCCTGAGCCGGGCCGCTCGGACATTCCGTACTGGATCACGACCGAAGACGAAGCGCGCGCCGCCGTGCGGGAGCAAGCCGCACTCCGCGTCGACATCATCAAAGTCTGGGTCGACGACCGCAACGGCATGTATGAGAAGCTCACGCCGGAGCTTTACGGCGCCGTCATCGATGAAGCCCACAGCAACGGGCTCCGCGTCACGGCGCACATTTACACGTTGGAGGATGCGAAGGGGCTGCTCCGCGCCGGCGTCGACGCGTTTGCGCACGGGGTGCGCGATACCGACGTCGACGACGAGATCATCGCGCTGCTCAAGGAGCGCCCTGACTTCGTGCTCGTGCCGAACCTCGCCGACCGCGGCATCGTGACGGATTTGAGCTGGCTCGGTGGAACGCTTCCGGCAGCGCAGCTCGCCGAGCTTCAGGCGGCGGCGACCGATCGCCCGGCGGCGCAGGCCGCGTTCGCGATCCAGGCGCGCAATCTCGCGCGGCTCGCCGGCGAAGGCGTTGAGATCGCGCTCGGCACGGACGGCAATATCCCCTGGTCCGCACACCTCGAGATGGCCGACATGGTCGCGGCGGGCATGACGCCAGCCGAGGTCATCGTGGCCGCGACGAGCAACGCGGCCGAGTTCCTGGGGCTCGAGGACGCGGGCATCGTGGCGGCCGGCAAGAGCGCCGACTTCATCGTACTCGAGGCCGATCCTCTCGACGACATCACGAACACGCGGCGCATCCGCTCCGTGTACTTGCGCGGCACGGAGGTCGAGCGCGACGTCTACAACTGAGCGAACAGCGCGGGATCAGCCCCTCGGCACTACTCCTGCGATCGGCCCCTCGCCGGCCCGATAGTGGTCGACGGTGCGGCCGTCGCCGTCGAGCGTGACTCGATACAGCACGTCGTTCGGTTGGCGAA
>DATCIQ010000237.1:0-3631 GCA_036507635.1 Gammaproteobacteria bacterium | reverse complement strand
TCCTCATGGATTGGGGCCAAGCGCCGGCGGATCCGGCGAATCCCGGACCGAACGAGTTCAACACCGTGCACAGCATCGCGATCAGTGCGGATCGGCGTGTGTTCGTCGTCGACCGCGGGCACCAACGCATGCAGGTGTTCGGCGAGGAAGGCAACTTCCTCGACATGTGGCCGCTACGCTCACCGCACTGGCCGGCGAGCACCGAGGCGTTCGTCGTCAATCATTTCATCGACCAGGACGGGTTCATTTGGGCCGGCGACGGCAGAACCAACCGCATGCTCAAGTTCGACCTCGACGGCAACTTCCTCTACAGCTGGGGCGCACCGGGCCCGCAGGCGGGCCGGCTCGGATGCTCGCACGGCATCACGACGGACCAGCTCGGCAACTTGTACCTCGCCGACTGCTTCGCGGGGCGCGTGCAAAAGTTCGAGCCGATTCCCGGCGCGGACCCTGCGAAAATGGCGGGACAGATCTTGAGGACCTGGGACACTTGGACGCCGTAAGAGCGGCGTCTTTTGTGGGAGCGAGCTTCGCTCGCGATCTCCTCATCGCGAGCAAAGCTCGCTCCTACATACCATGATCACGCGACGCGCACATTTGGCTGGGCTTGCCGGAGCCGCCGTAGGCAGCGCTTTGCCGCGGCTCCTGCGCGCTGCCCCGGGCGACGACATCCCACCCGAAGGCATCGGCAACGGGATCCGGCACGTCTCCTTCAGCGATCAAGGCGGCCGGCCCGACGGCGTGCAGATCATGCTGAATCGCGGCCACCTGTATGTGGGCCACATGTTCAGCGACGGCGTCACGGTCATGGACGCACGCGACCCGCGCAATCTCAAGCCCGTGCACTACTTCGTCACGGCGCCGAATACGCGCACGCATCATCTGCAAGTCGCGAACGGCCTCATGCTGCTCGCGAACGGCGCGAACATCGTGCGCATGCAATCCTATGACCGGGAGCGCGACTACTTCGAGAACACGCTCGCGGACAGCCTGACGAATCGGCTGCCTTTCCGGGCGGGGCTCTCCGTTTTCGACATCGAGACGAACCCCGCCGAGCCGCGTGAGATCGCGTTCCTTGAGATGCCCGGCATCGGCATCAATCGCCTGTGGTGGGCCGGCGGACGGTATGCGTACGTCTCGGCGCATTTCGACGGCTTCACCGACCATATCCTGTGCATCGTCGACTTGAACGACATCCTCAGGCCCGAGACCGTCTCCCGCTGGTGGCTACCCGGAATGAACCGCGCCGCCGGCGAAACGTCCACTGCACCGCCCGGCAAACGTTACGCGCTGCACCACATGATCGTCGCCGGCGATCGCGGCTACGCCGCTTGGCGCGACGGCGGGCTCACGATTCACGACGTCGGCGACGCCGTGAATCCGCGATTGCTGTCGCACGTCAATTGGTCGCCGCCGTATCCCGGCGGCACGCATACGGCGCTGCCGCTGCCCGGGCGCAAGCTCGTCATCGTCGCCGATGAATCGAACGCCGATTTTTGTGCAAAAGGTTTGTTCTATACGTGGGTCGTCGACGTCCGCGCCGAGGGAAACCCGGTGCCGATCGCGACGTTGCCGACGCCGACCGATCTCGATTTCTGCGCCATGGGCAATTTCGGCCCGCACAATCTGCACGAGAACCGGCCGGACAGTTTCGTGAGCGAAGAGACGATCTTCGCGACTTATCACAATGCCGGCGTGCGCGTGTTCGACATTCGCAATCAGTACGCGCCGAAGGAAATCGCGTCATGGATCCCGCCCGTGCCGGAGCGCATGCTCGATCCGCGCGCGCAGGTCGCGCGCTCGGCGCTGACCTGCGACTGCTACGTGACGGCCGACGGGCTCATCTACGCGACCGATTGGAACGCCGGCTTACACGTCTTGCAGTACGAGGGATAGAGCGCGCGGCTGCGTTATCATCGGCGTCATGATGTCGCGCCGCATCATGGCAACGCACCGCTTGTGGATCGTCGTTGCATTCGTCTTCACCGCAAGTCCCGCGTGGGCGCAAAAGCCGTGGCGCGAATACCCGAGCATCGAGCGCGGTTGGGGCAGAGCCCAGGATTTTCCGGAGGCCTATCGGGAGCCCGGCGAGTTCGTCGTCGGCCGCCTGATGTTCCCGCAGGCTCGCCGCGGCTGGGCGCTCGGGGTCGGCGGCGGCAATTGGCTCGACGGCGGCACGGCGTGGACCGTCGATTATCCCGACGGCGACCGGACGTTCGCGCGCCTGCTCGCGCGCTTGACGATGGTCGACGTGCGTGTCGTCGAGCAGCCCGTGAATCTCGATGACGACATCGACGCCTATTACTGGCCGTTTCTGATCTCGGGGCTCGTCGGCGCGTGGGATCTCACCGACGCGCAAGCCCGGAAGCTCCGCGAATATCTATTGCGCGGCGGTTTTCTGCTGTGCGACAGCTTTTATGGCACGAACGAGTGGGAAGGCTTCGTCGAAGGCATGAACCGTGTCTTCCCCGATCGGCCCATCGTCGAGCTCGGCGACGATCACCCGATCTTTCACGCGGTCTACGATCTCACCGAGCGCCCGCAAGTGCCGACCTGGCAACATTTGCCGTACGGCTACCGCAACGACGGCGCCATACCGCATTGGCGCGCCATCCTCGACGACGACGAGCGCGTGATGGTCATGATCGCGTTCAACAACGACATCGCCGACGGCTGGCAGCGCGCCGACGAGTACCGCTATCCGCAGGAAGCGGCCAATCTCGCGATTCGCTTGGGCGTCAACTTCGCGGTGTATGCGTTGACGCACTGAACTGAACGACACGCGCTATTCGCCCGAGAGGTATCGCACGCGTGACATCTTAGATCGCGACGATCGGAAGCTTCGGGTCGAGCTTGTTGAGATCGCTCGGATCGCCCTCAACGCGTCGGACGATTTCGGGATCCGCCGGCGATGCCGAGCGCTGTGTCGGCCCACGCATAGTCGTCGGCGGACGGGAGCCCGTCTTGTGCGCGCATCAACGCGACGAGCTCGCCCCAGCGAGTCTGTGCGCGTCCCTCGCGCACGGCACGTTGGGCCGCGGCGCCATGTTCTTGCGGCAAACTGATCGCAATTTTGACGCGCGCTCGAGCGCGAGCGGCCTTGCGACCACCGATTCCGCGACCGGCTGTCCTGGTCATACCGGAATCACACCGATGTGGACGGCTTGGAAGCAAGCCGCGAACTTCACGTTACAGTAGAGAAAGTCAGTGAATGAGCTCGATGTGCGGCATGTGCGCATGCTCGCCCTCGCCCGCGACGAATAGGTGGCCCATCATGCCCGAGTCGGCGTGATCGAGAATGTGGCAGTGGTACATCCACACGCCGGGACGCTCGTCGAAACGCACGGCGATGCGCAAGCTCGATTCCGACGGCACGTCGATGGTGTCCTTCCATTCGGGGATGCGCGTGTCGTCCTGCACCTGAAAGAAATAACCGTGCAAGTGGAACGGATGCGCGAATGCCGTCGCGTTCGTGATGTTCCAGATTTGTGTCTCGCCGAGCTGCGCCTCCATCGGCTTGCTCAGCCAATACGGCTCGCCGTTGATGCCCATGACGACTTCCCGGCCGTGCCGCGTCGTCTCCATCTCGATCGTGAGATCGAGCGTCCGCTCCGTGGCGTTCGCGAGGTCG
>DATCIQ010000236.1:0-2624 GCA_036507635.1 Gammaproteobacteria bacterium | reverse complement strand
AGCAGGAGCAGGCGCCCCTGCTCGTCCTCGACGGTTTCGTACGCGATGGCCGTGGTTTCGCTCGCGAGCAACGCGTCGGTGAGCGCGACCGAGGTCCCCGCCAGATGAAAATATGTGAACACGAGTTGCCCGCGAAAATAGACGTACTCGGGCTCCAGGGGCTCCTTGACCTTGACGACGAGCTCGCTGTCCCAAGCGCCGGCGGCGCCGGTGAGCCGCGCCCCGGCCGCCGCATAATCGGCATCCGCAAAACCCGCCCCGACGCCTGCGCCGGATTCCACGCTCACAAGGTGGCCGCGTTGCGCGAGTAGCTCGGCGCCGACCGGCGTCAGGCCGACACGGTTCTCGCGGTTCTTGATTTCCTTCGGGACGCCGATTCTCATAGCGAGCATGATCTCGAATCTACCGGCTCAATATAGCGGTTGTTGTCATGGAGGGAGAAGCGCGTGAGCGCGCCCAAGTATCGGACTTTTCCGAGCCGTGCGGCCTGGCGGGCCTGGCTCGTCAAAAATCACGCTAAAGCCGACCAGCTGTGGCTCGTCTACTACAAAAATGCCTCAGGCAAACCGAGCGTCGATTACGCGGCCTCGGTCGAAGAGGCGCTCTGTTTCGGCTGGATAGACGGGATCAAGAAACGCATCGACGAGCACCGGTACGTGCATCGCTTCACGCCGCGCAGACCGGGCAGCCGATGGTCGCCGCTCAACATCAAACGCGCCGATCAATTGATCGCCGCGGGGAGGATGATGCCCGCGGGAGCCGCTGCCTTCGAGCAGCGCAAGGGCTATGACGCGAAGGTATTGGCGGCCAGAGCCGAGAGCGAGATCCCGCTCACCCCGGAAATCGAGCACGCTTTGCGTTCGAGCCGTCGCGCGTGGGAGAACTTCACGGCGCTCGCGCCGAGCCACCGCAAGCAATATGCCGGCTGGCTCAGAAGCGCGAAACGCCCCGAGACTCTCGTGAAACGGCTCGCAGAAGCCGTCGCGTTGCTCGAAAGGAACGCCAAACTGGGGATGAAGTAGATGAAGCGCAGAGATTTCGTTGCACTGGCAGCCGTTCCGGCGCTCGCCCAAGCGGGCTTCGCGTCCCGCGCGGCGGCGCAGGCGGCCGGCTCCGGAGATTGGTTCGTGTGCATGCACGAAGCGACTTCGGCCGAGCACGACTTTCGCACGGCCATGGAAGGCTACGCGCGCGCGGGAATCCGCGCCGTCGAGGTCGATCTCGTCAAAGTGCGGGAGTTCGTCGGCGCGGGTTCTCAGCAATCCGCACGGCGGCTGCTCGAGGAGCTCGACCTCAAGCCCGTGTCGTCGAGCAACCAGTTGTTTCTCGACGAGCCCGGCCCGCGGCGCATGCAGGCCGTCGAGGACCTCAAGTGGAAGGTCGAGCTCGACGCGGCGATCGGCTGCGATCGGCTCGTCATCCCGTCCGCGGCGAGCGAGCGACATACCGAGGACGACTACGCAGAGGTCGTCGACAATCTTCGCGAGGCCGCCGAGATCGCGCGACCGCATGGCGTAACGCTCATGGTCGAGCATACGCGCGCATCGACGTTGATCGGCAACCTGCGCACCGCGCTCAAGGTCGTGCGTGCCGCCGATCATCCGAACTTACGCGTCATGCTCGACACGTTTCATTTCTGGAGCGGCACGAGCAAGCTCGAGGATCTCGAGCTGTTGCGGCAAGGAGAGCTTCACCACTTGCACTTCGAGGACGTACCGGCGGAGCCGCCCGTCGAAGTCTTCGAGCAACGCCATCGCGTGTTTCCGGGGGAGGGGATCGCGCCGCTGCGGAGCATCGTCGAGGTGCTCAAGCGCAAGGGCTATACCGGTCCCGCGTCGCTCGAGATGTTCGATCCGGCGGTGCGCGCTTTGAGTCCCTATGACGCGGCGCTCAAGGCGCGCGCGACGATCGAGCCGTTGATTACGTAGCGGGGCCGAAGCGAGCACGTGAATGCCCTTCATGCTCAAAGTACTTGCCGAAGAAGGTTACGTGCTTCTCGAGCACCACGGTCACGTGCCCTCCGACGAGGTCCGCGAGGCACGCGCCGCACTCCTCGATGCGGCGGGACGCGAAAAGTTCGGCCGCGTGCTCATCGACTGGAGCGCGGCCTCGGGAGTGCCCCCGGTCGCCGATTTCTACTTCATCTTGAGCGAGACGCGCATCACGCTCGATGTGCGCGGGAAGTGCGCGCTGCTGACTCCGGAGTCGTCGAGGTCCGTGGCCGATTTCGTCGAGACCGCGGGGCGCAATCGCGGCTTCCGCATCAAAGCATTCACGAGCCGCGAAGCCGCGATCGAATGGTTGTTCAGGGCCGATGATTCACATTAATAATGGCGTAGACATCTATGATTTATAGATATTTTTAACGTCCGCGCGCGAGTACCCACGCATACAGCGCCCCGTTGACGAGCAGGGCCCCGAGGCCCAGCCCGATCTGCAGGGAGCGCGTGAGTCCAGCCGGGTAGAGCAGCGGCAGGAGGTAATGCTCGATGAAGCCATTCTCGTAACCGGCTTCGCCGGCCAGGCGCCACAATCTCTGCTCGAGCGGCGTCAGAGGGCAAACGATGCCGAGCAATTCCGTCGCGGCGCCCCAGAGCGCCATGGGCACATGCAGGAGCGCGATC
>DATCIQ010000235.1:0-2139 GCA_036507635.1 Gammaproteobacteria bacterium | reverse complement strand
CGGCTGGCTCGCGCTCGCGCCCGCCGCTCGCGTGCAACAAGACCCCGTCGAGTTTCGGCGGCAGCTGCTCGACTGGCGACGCGTCTATTTCGATCATCCGGCCGCCGGCGGGTTGCTCGCGGAGTTGCTCAGCGAGCAGCGTACCGCCGGCAGACCGGCGAGAATCGCTTTACTCTTGCCCCTCAATACGGCACAACGCGGGCCGTCCGTCGCCGTCCGCGACGGCTTCATGGCCGCGCACCTCGAATCGGGCTTCCTGCGAGAAACCTCAGTGAGCGTCTACGACACCGGCACGCAGGGGGCCACGGCCGCGTATCTTCAGGCGCAACTCGACGGCGCGGATTTCATCGTCGGGCCGCTGCTGCGCGCGGAGGTCGACGAGGTCATGGGGCAATCGGGGTTCATTCCGACGCTCGCTCTGAATTGGAGTCAGGGCGAGGTGCCGTATCTTCAGGGCTTCTATCAATTCGCCCTCGCACCCGAAGACGAAGTCCGCGCGATCGCGGAGCAAGCGATCGCGGCCGGCCACCACACGGCCGTCGCGATCGTCGCGAGCGACGAGCGCGGCTATCGCCTGCTCAATACTTTTCGCAGCGAGTTCGAGGCGTTGGGCGGTCGCGTGCTCGGCTCGGCCGGCTACGTGCCGGGCGCGCAAGACGTATCCGGAGCGATCAGAGATCTCTTGAACATCTCGCGTAGCGAGCAACGGCACCGTCGGCTCGAAGCGAACTTGGGCGTAGAGCTCGTGTTCTATCCGCGCCGGCGTCAAGACATCGACATGATCTTCTTGCAGGCGGAGGCACGCATGGGCCGATTGCTCGCCCCGAGCCTGCGCTTTTTTTATGCGGCCGACATCCCGACCTTTGCGACTTCCGAGATCTACGAGCCCGGTAATCGCGGTGGCGACGGCGATCTCAACGGCATCATGTTTCCCGACGTCCCGCTGCTCTTGAGCCCGAATTCTCGATCGGCCGCGCTCGCGCGAGAGCTACAGGCTCATTGGCCGCAAAGAGCGACGCAGCAGATGCGCTATTATGGTTTCGGCTTCGACGCGTACCAGCTAATCCAAGCGCTCTACAGCAACGCTCGCGCTTCGTGGCCGATGTCGGGATTCTCGGGCGAGCTCAACATCGATGCCATCGGCCGAATTCGGCGCAGCATGCCGTTCGCGCAATTTCGCAACGGCCGCCCCGCGGCTCTGGCGCCGTCCGAGCCTCGGGAGTTCGTCGGTTCCAGATGACCGGGGGCGGAACGCAGGTCGCCGGTCGGGCATGGGAGGCGGCCGCGGCGGACTTCCTGCTCGAGCAAGGTCTCGCCATCATCGCGCGCGGTTATCGCTGCCGTTTGGGTGAGCTCGATATCGTGTGTCTGGACCAACAAACGTTGGTCATCGTCGAGGTGCGCGCGCGTGCAAGTACCGGACGCGGCACCGCCGTCGAGACCGTAACTGCACACAAGCAAAGAAAGATCGTCAATGCGACGCGGCACTTTCTCATGCGTAACCCTCGCTGGTTCGACCGCACCCTGCGTTTCGACGTGATCGCCATCGACGGCATCGAGACGGACGAGCCGCGTCTCTCTTGGGTCAAAAGAGCGTTCGACGCCAGTTGAACACCGCGGCGCGGCGAGGCACAGTAGCTTGGGATTTAGCCTTCGGATCCGCACCACATGAACGATCGCGTATTGGCTCATTTCCGCGACAGCATTGCGGTCAAAGAGGCGTCCACGACGCTCGCGCCGCGCATCGCGGCCGCGGCTCACCTCATGGTGGCGGCGCTCGACGGCGGCGGCAAGATATTGAGCTGCGGCAACGGCGGATCGGCCGCCGATGCGCAGCATTTCGCCGCCGAGCTCGTCGGTCGATTCGAAGCGGAGCGCCCCGGCCGCGCGGCCATCGCCTTGACGACCGACAGCTCGATATACACGGCACTCGCCAACGACTACACGTTCGCCGACGTCTTTGCAAAGCAAGTGCACGCGCTCGGCAACGCCGGCGACGTGCTGCTCGCGATTTCCACGTCCGGCAACTCCGAAAACGTGCTGCGTGCCGTGGTCGCGGCGCATGCCAAGTCGATGCTCGTGGTCGCGCTGACGGGAAAGGGCGGCGGCGCGATTGGAAAAAAGCTCCGCGCGCAAGAT
>DATCIQ010000234.1:0-15930 GCA_036507635.1 Gammaproteobacteria bacterium | reverse complement strand
AAGACGGCCGTGCGCAGCATCAAACAGCGGCTCGCCGCGCATTTCCAAATCACGCACGCGACAGTCGAGATCGAATACGACGCCTGCGTCGACGAGCACGATCACGACGACGACGACGACGCCTGTAGGAGCGACGACGCCGGTGGGAGCGAGCTTCGCTCGCGATCTTAATGCCGCGCCTACAATGACGTACCTCTGGGTCGCCCTCGGCAGCGCCCTCGGCGGCGCCGCGCGCTACGGCTGCGCCGGCCTCGCCGCGCGCTGGTTCGGCGCCTCGTTCCCATGGGGCACACTCATCATCAACGTTTCAGGCTCGCTCCTGATCGGCTTCCTCGCGACGCTGATGTCGCCCGACGGTCGCCTGCTCGCCGCCCCCGATATGCGCGCATTCCTCATGATCGGCGTCCTCGGCGGCTTCACGACCTTCTCATCCTTCAGCCTCGAGACCCTCAATCTCGCCCGCGACGGCGAATGGCTCTGGGCCGGTGCCAATCTCGCCTTGTCCGTGGCACTCTGCCTAATCGCCGTCTGGCTCGGCCACATCGCCGCCAGAGCGTTGTAACCTCTCTCTTTGTAGGAGCGAGCTCCGCTCGCGATTCTTGTTCTTCGGAGGACCCCCCATGCAAATCCCCGAACACTCAACCCTCCTCCGCCTCTTCCTCGGCGAACGCGACCGCCATGAGCACCAGCCTCTTTACGAAGCCATCGTCACGAAAGCCCGCAGCCACGGCCTAGCCGGCGCAACGGTCCTCCGCGGCCTCCAAGGCTTCGGCCGAAGCACGGTGGTGCACACTGCAAAGCTCCTCGAGCTCTCCGACGACTTGCCCATGGTCGTCGAGATCGTCGACAGCGAGGAGAAGATCCAAAAGTTCCTACCCGTGCTCGAAGGCATGATGGCAAGCGGCCTCGTCACCCTCGAGAAAGTGCGCGTCCTCCAATACGGCCCCCCACGCCGGTAGCCCGTAGGAGCGAGCTTCGCTCGCGATCTTCTCTTAATTGCCCCCCACCCCTCCCACTGCTAGATTGGCCGGCGGAGAGGTGCCGGAGTGGCCGAACGGGCTTGACTCGAAATCAAGTGTGCGGGTAACCGCACCGTGGGTTCGAATCCCACCCTCTCCGCCAGATATATAATAAAAACAATAGGTTACTCGTATATCTTTAGTTCAGTCCATACTTTAGCCCATACTCGCGCGCCCGCTTCACTTAGTTTTTTTCCGCAGACCTGCGCAAGCCGGCGGTTTCACCCATCACCACCACCCACACCTACGTATTCTCGCGGCTTTTTCACTCGCTTACGTCAACGCGTGCTCAACTAGAAGCTAAGGTTAGCTCGTTTTTCCGGCCTACTTGCAGCACTCCGTCGACGCGAGCGCGAGCGAAGAAGAGAGAATCAGCATCAGCTTCAACATCATGTTTTCTTCGTTCACGGAGAATCTGAGCAAGCCGCTGTGGTGAGCGGCGGTAGCGCCCACACGCGCTAGCGCGCAGTCAAGCGCGCTTCCATCCTCTGCACTCCAATCCGCCGCAGCAGCGAGTGCAAAAACATTAAAGCATGGTTAATATGCCAAAAGCCCCTCGAAGGAAGAGAAGGATCGTTATGGTCGGAGTGCTCCGTGACCGCCAGAAGCAGCTGCTACGGCAGCTTCTGAGGAACAAGGCGGGGTTGAGCGTGGATGAGCTGTCGCAGAGCCTCGCGGTTACGCGGACTGCGGTGCGCCAGCACCTCGCGGCGTTGATGCGCGACGGGTTAGTCGGTCCTGGCGCGACGCGCCCCTCGGGCGGCCGCCCGCAGCAGCTCTACTTACTCACCGATGTGGGCAAGGAGGCGTTCCCGCGCCACTACTCGTGGTTTGCACAGTTGCTGATCGACGCGATGGCTCGGGAGCACGGCGCGCCAGGCCTGCGCGCACGACTCGGGCGCATCGCCTCGGCGGTCGCGGCACAGCTGCGCAACCGCTTCTCAGAGACGAAGAGCCCGCGGCAAAAGGTGCAGCAGCTCGCCGCGCTGATGGACGAGCTCGGCTATGACGCGCACCTGGCGAAAGATGTGGGCGGTGCACCGACGATCGAGGCATACAACTGCGTCTTCCACGAGCTCGCGATGAAGAACCCGCAGATCTGCCACTTCGATCGGGCGCTGCTGTCTGCCGTTACCGGCGGGCGCGTCGAGCTTCACGAGTGCATGGCGCAAGGCGGCCACGTGTGCCGTTTCCGATTCACGCGCAATGTGTGATTGAGAACGGGTAGTGGGTCTGAGATTTGGAGGATCAATCAATGGCCGAGTTTTTGAAAGTCGCCAAGGCAGCGAGATCGAGGTCTAGGCCGTTGAGTGGAACCAAGCGCAAGGACGAACCATGAGTCACACGGCCACACATCAAGCCGGGGCCCAGGGTGCGTCGCCCGAGACCGGTCCTGAGAAACTGCCCGGGATCCGCCACATCGTCGCCATCGGCAGCGGTAAGGGCGGCGTTGGGAAGTCGACCGTGAGCGTCAATCTGGCACTCGTGCTGCAGCGACTCGGGGGGCGCATCGGGCTCGTGGACGCCGACGTCCTCGGCCCCAGTATCCCCGGCATGCTGGGCATCCCGACCGGCCGGCCGCCGGCCGCGACCCCAGGTGGCAAGGCGATCCCGGCGCAACGACACGGCATCAAAACAATGTCAATGGGCATGTTCACCGGTGAGGACACACCGGCGGTGCTGCGCGGGCCGATGGTGAGCAAATACCTGCGCATGTTGATCGGCGGCGTGGAGTGGGGACACCTCGACTACCTGATTCTTGACCTCCCGCCCGGTACCGGCGACACGCAGCTAACACTGGCGCAGAGCCTGACGTTGTCAGGCGCCGTGATCGTCACGACACCGCAGGATGTAAGCCTGAAAATCGCCCGCCGTGGCTTGCGGATGTTTGAGAAGGTGCATGTCCAGATTCTCGGAATCGTCGAGAACATGAGCACTTTCACCTGCCCCCACTGCGGCAAAAGCACCGATATCTTCCGTCGCGGCGGCGGCGAGCGGATGAGCCGGCAGCTCGGGGTTCCGTTCTTAGGTGCCATACCTCTCGATGCCGATGTCGTCACCGGCGGTGACGAGGGTCGTCCCATCGTGGTCGACAAGCCGACATCGGTCGCGGCCCAGGCGTACGCCGCCATTGCCGCCGCGCTCATGGAACAGCTCGACGCCGCGCCGGCGACCGTGCTGAAGTCCTTTTTCGTGTGGAGGTGGGACAGCAATGAGGGAGAGCCGAGCTGGATGGAGAGCGTCGTCCGGCCGTCGGGCTCTCGAACCATGGCGATTGGCTTTCGCCGGCGCGACGCTCGGACGCTGTCCGTGCTCTGGGAGGACGGCCACCTCGATGACTTCGATGTCCGCGATCTGCGCTTGGCGTGTCATTGCGCCCTCTGCATCGAAGAGATGAGTGGCCGGAAGCTGCTCGATCCGAAGACGGTGCGGCCCGATGTGAGCCCGCGCGTGATCTCGAGCATCGGTAACTATGCGATCGGGATCGACTGGAACGACGGCCATAACTCCGGGATCTACTCGTTCGACCACCTGCGCTCCTTGGGCGAGCGCGCTGCTGGGAAGAGTGTCGAAAATGTCTGACGTCCGGTCTGTTGAGCCGCCAGTCAGCATCCGCGCGGAGGTTTCGCTTGCCGATCCCGACACGTGCAAGTTCACTGTGAGCCAAACGGTCCATCCCGGGGGCCCGTTCTTTTTTGAGAACCAGGAGCAAGCTGCGGGGTCACCGCTCGTCGAGCGGCTGTTCCAGCTGCCGGGCGTTGCGCACGTGCTCGTCGCCGGCAATGTGGTCACCCTAGGCAAGGAGAGCAGCGCCGCCTGGTCGGGGCTGAAGGCGTCGATCGGGGCAGTGATTCGTAGCCAGCTGCTCACGGGAATATGCGCGATCCTCGAAAGCCCGCGGTACGCCGGTGCCAGCAAGCGGTCCGACGCTGAGGTTCGTGCGACCGTTCAAGGCCTGCTCGACCGGGAAGTCAACCGATCCATTGCCAGCCACGGCGGACAGATCTCGATCGTCGATGTTCGCGACGGCAAGCTCTTGATCGCGATGAGCGGCGGATGTCAGGGGTGCACGGCTTCGCAAGTGACCCTGAAGAACGGGTTCGAGCTCATGGTGCGCAGGATCGCGCCGGAGATCGTGGACATCGTCGACACGACAGATCACGCGGCGGGTACGAAGCCGTTTTACCAGCAGGCAGGGGAGGTGCGATGAGGAAATCAGACGAGCGGATGCCTCAACCCAATGCCTAAGAACGTCTTCGGCTTCGCGCGTCTCTCGTCCGCCCAGGTGACGTTAGCAATAGGGGATTCCGATGAAAAAGATCGTCTGTGTGCTCTATGAAGATCCCGTGAAAGGGTATCCCAAGACCTATGCGCTTGATGACATTCCGAGGATCGAGCGATATCCAGATGGGCAAACTACTCCCTCACCGAAGTCGATCGATTTCAAGCCAGGTCAGCTGCTGGGGAGCGTGTCCGGCGAGCTCGGCCTGCGCAAGTTTCTCGAGTCTCAAGGTCACACGTTTGTCGTCACTTCAGACAAGGACGGTCCCAAGAGCGTGTTCGAGAAGGAACTGGTTGACGCCGACGTCGTCATTTCGCAACCGTTCTGGCCGGCGTACCTGACGGCCGAGCGGATCGGCAAGGCGCCCAGGCTGAAGCTTGCGGTCACGGCCGGTATCGGCTCGGATCACGTCGACCTGCAGGCGGCGATGGACCGGGGCATTACCGTCGCCGAGGTGACGTATTGCAACAGCATCAGCGTGTCCGAACACGTCGTGATGATGATCCTGGCGCTCGTCCGCAATTACCTGCCCTCCCATCAGTGGATCGTCGACGGCGGCTGGAATATCGCCGACTGCGTCGCGCGTTCCTACGACCTCGAGGGCATGAATGTCGGCACCGTCGCAGCGGGTCGTATCGGAACAGCGGTGCTTCGACGGCTCAAGCCATTCGACGTCAAGCTCCACTACACCGATCGGCACCGGCTACCCGACGCGGTGGAGAAGGAACTTGCGCTCACGTTTCACCCGAACGCGGAGTCGCTCGTCAAGGTGTGCGACGTGGTCACGATCAATGCGCCGCTGCATCCGGAGACGGAGGGTCTGTTCAACGACGCGCTGATTGCAAAGATGAAGCGTGGCGCCTACATCGTAAACACTGCTCGCGGCAAGATCTGTGATCGCGATGCAGTCGTTCGTGCGCTCAAAAGTGGACAGCTCGCCGGCTATGCCGGTGACGTCTGGTTTCCGCAGCCCGCGCCGCGCGATCATCCGTGGCGGACCATGCCGTTCGAAGCGATGACCCCGCACACCTCCGGTTCCTCGCTCTCCGCGCAGGCACGATATGCGGCAGGCGTGCGCGAGATCCTCGAATGCTGGTTTACGGGTCGGCCGATCCGCGATGAGTACCTCATCGTGGACGCCGGGAAACTCGCCGGAGCCGGCGCACACTCCTACAGCGCCGGCGATGCGACGCGGGGTTCCGAGGAGGCTGCGCGATTCAAGACAGCGCCAAGCAGGGGCGACACTACGCGCAAGTAGACCGAGCATAAAGAGCTTGCAGGGCCACCGCCCCAACCAGTGCCAGCACCGCTAATTGTTACGCGCAAATCCCGAAGTCTGATTGCTTCGGGATTTGCGCAGATTGTTTCATGCCAGATTGACTTGCGTGCCCTGCCAGGAGCACGGTCTGCGATGGTTGCGCACGCTCGGGATCAGCCGCAACACCATTTACGTCAACTGCCGGCGACGAGGATAGTAGTAGTTTCAAACGCCTTATCGCGAAGGTGGCCGAGGCTGGGAAGACGCCCCGGTCCGCCTTCTCACCCTCCGGCACCGGCGGCAGTGTTGGGAGCGTGAACCCCTTCTCCCCCGCCCGCGGCCCGACCGCCACCCGATACGTGATCGAGCGACCGAGCAAGTCATTCATCGCTGCCGCGTCCGTCTTCGGCTCAACTTTCCGATTTTCAGCTCTTGGGTGATCCTCGATGAGTTGCGTACCGTGCGAGGTTGCGGTATGTCGGAGCATCAAATCCCGAAAATGGTGAATTCGGGAAAGTGCCGACATCAACGTTCCCTGCTTGCCCCAAGCCTTTACCGAAAGGGGTTGTTCTTGCAAAAGATCGACTTGCTTTGGCCCCATGGAATCCAGTCCAAAAGTGACCCGTCTTCTTCAGGCTCAGCGTTAAACCACCGCCGCATAGTCATCCGGGTACTGCTTACGAAACCATTGTAGGAACTCTCGATACGACGGTTTGTTCGTCTGCGCCATGTATGCTCGCCATAGTTCCCTGGGTTTCGCAGAGAGCTTTGGTAACCCAACAGCCGACGCGGCGAATAGAGTCCGTACTCGTTGCTCATGTGACTGAGAGTAAACAACTGATCTCAAGCTATTCACCTTATAGTACTCGGCACGCTTCCCGCTGCGTCGCCGTTTTCGGTGGTCGGGATAGTCGCCGAGAAGCAGTAGGGCGAAGCGAGTGATACCTTCGACATAGCCGGGCCAAAAATCCTCCTCCTTTAAGGACTCTTGCGCGGCCCACAGTCCAGTGGCAAGAAGAAACCGATGCTGTTCGTCGGTGGTCACGTTTTCGTCCAAGTATCGTTCAAGTTCCTTGAGCACTCGGCGCAGCGCTCGGCGCCATTCGCCGGGAGTTCGTTCGCTCAATCGGGCTTCAACGGATGATTCACCAAGGAGCCGCGCAAGCTGCACTTGCATACCCTTGGGAACGCGACTACGAACGCTCGTGCGCGGCATGCTATGCGGAGTCCTGAAGTTGAAAAGCGTAGTCCTCGCGTCGATCAGAATCGACCATGCCGTCATCGACCGCGCATTTCAACGCCAGTTCAAAGTACTCTCGCTCAGTTGGTTCGTAGTTGAGACCTCGCAATGACACAGGGTATTTACCGACTACTCGGCCGCTCTTGGTTTCGATAATCGCGACGTTCATCGTTCCTCTTATATCTACGTTGGTGGGACCTCTGGGATGGACACATGATAGGCGACCGTTGGGCAGATCGGCACGCCCAACTTTCCCGCTATGAGCGCCCTTCTCGGGAAACTCTGAATCTTGCGGCCGGAGAATCGCCGTGTACCCCGCCTTGTCCTATCGACGAGGGCTCGCTTGTCAAACTCTGGAGCGGAGCGCCTCGGCAACGGCGGCGGCCGTTTCGCGAGACCGATCTGCGGGTTGAGACGGACCGCTCGCGAACGCTCGGCCAATTGCGCCCCGCTAGCGCTGCGCTTCGTTCAACTCTTCCAATAACCGCCGCGCCGCCTCGGCCATATCTATGCGCCCCTCGAGATACGGCTCCCAATGCGCTTCGAGCGGCTCGCGAAACTGCGGCCACGCTCTGTCGAACAGGCCCTCGCGATAGACGTACGGCTCGTAGTTCGCGACGCCGCGCTCGGCCAGGCGCGCCTCGACTGCCTTACCCGTCGTGAAAAAGAGCACCGTATGCCAGAGGTCTCGCGGTAGCTGCTCCAAGCCCACTGTCGTCACAGCCTCCTCCAACGCTTCCCAGACGGCACCTCGCTCGACGCCGAGCAACGTATGAGAAGCCTCGTGGAAAACTACTTCCAGGGCCGAATCTCCCTTATTGGCCGGATCGACGCTCGAGATCATCAGATGGTCCGGCGCGACGAGGCTGTTGGCACCACCGAAACTGACATACCCCACGACGTCTACGGGAATTCGCGCATTGAGCTCCGCTTCGTACAATTGCGAGAGTCGAGCACGCAGGAAATCTTCGTGCGCGATGAGACGCGGCACGAGCTCCGCGATCCACTCGCGATTCCGCGCATCGTGCTCTGTCCACCAACACGTCCGGTATGCGGGAGCCGCTGCGCGGAGCTCGGCGAACGCGGGAGCCATGACTTCGTCCGCAACAAGGCTCAGATCCGTGAAGCCGGCCAGCTCGTAGCGCAGCGCGACGAGCAATCGGTTATTCGCGGCAGGGTCGGCGAAGGTTTGGTCGTAGTACTCCTGCGCTTGCTCGAGAGCCTGTCGCTCTGCGCCCGGCAGGTCGGACACGCAGTCAGGGCGAGGATCGATCGGTTGCTCGGCCCGTGCATTCCAAATCAGGAAATCGTGGAGGTTGATGGTCGCATCGCTGTGGAATACGAAACCACGCGTCGCGGCGACGAACGAAGGCTCACGATTCGCAAGCGCGCTCGGCTCCTGGCCGTAGGTGGGGATCGCCGCTGTCAGGAATATGAGCAATGCACGAATGGTGCACGGTTGCACGCCGCTCGCCCTATCAGTCCAACGCCTCTGCGGCTCGGAACGAATGACCTGCGGTCATCGCGCTCCCAACCACTGCCGTACGCGCACAAAGAGGTGCGTCCAGAAAACCAGCTCCGCAATCAGACCGGCGACGATAAAGACGATGAAGGCAATCCTTCCTCCACCGAGGTACGCGGCTATCGAGTAGCAGGCGATCGCCAGTAGCAAGTAGAAAAGAACGCGCTTTCGTGTTTCGCTCATTGATGCATCCTCTGTCCGCCGTTCAGCCGAGGTTCCCGGATCTGTACTCGGTGATCAGTTCTTCCAGTGTATCCGCTTCCGTGATCTCGGGACTCATGACCTCGTCGAACGTCACTCCTTTGACATCGAGCAGATACTCCATCAACACACGCGAGATGTAGTAGCACGTGGGCCACACGAAGCCTTCCTCAGTCCGAATGCTCGACATCCGCAAGCAATCGTATCGCAGCGGCGTGAGATTTCCCTGCTCGTCCATCATCCACGTCAGGTCTTGACGCAAGATTCGCTCCACGCTTGCGCGAATATCGTAGGCCGGGTCGGCGAAGGTCGTCGTCGATGCGGCGACGTAGTCCCCATAGCCTTCTTGCTTCCACATCGGGGTGCGCGCCACGCGCTTTAGGCCCAACTTCGACATGATCAACGTGTGCACGACCTCGTGCGACAGCGTCTGCCGCAGATTGACGCGCTCGCGGGCCTCCGGGTGCCATAGCGCATTGGCCTCGAAGTCCGGTATACGAAAAGTGATGATGTGGCTACGGTACGGCGGCAAGCTCACGTTGTAGGTCTGCGCCCGTCCCATGCCGATCGTCCACAAGGTGATCTGCGCTCGGATACCTTGGACGGCGTCGAAGGCTTCGTTGCCGTAGCCGAAAAAGATGTCGTGCTCGAGGGTAGCGTCGTAGATCTCGCTCGTCATGAGCGCTGCCTCGATGTCGCGCAGAGCGCTTTCGAGCTCGTCACCGAATTCTTGGTCGGAATGAACCGTGAAATTCCCGTATTCGACGTGATTGGCGAACAGGATGCCGGGGTAGAGAAGTAGGCCGACCTATGCGGCAAGCACCGCGAGAATCCCACCGAGCGTGAATCCGCCGATCCTGAGTATCTTGCGCATTAGCTCCCCGCCACGAAGTCCGGAAGCCGCTCGGCATCTTCCGGCGAACCCAAATCCAGGAACCGGCCCCCTGCGATCGGCACGCCGACGACCTTCAGTCCCGCGTCGATCGCTTCCTGCAATATATGCCCCAAGTGAAGCTCACGTGACGATTGCCCGATCTCGTCAACGGCGTGCAGCGAGCTCTGAAGATACTCCGTGAACCGCAGCGACCACAGAGCGAGGATCCATGAATAGCGTAGTCCACAGGCAGGCTGCTTGACCACGATTCGGCGTACGGCCCCGGTGTCGTCGCAATCCACCATGTCGACGCCTTCCGGACGGTCGGATTCGAACAATGCCAGGAGCACGTCCCAATCAGGAGTGGACCGGGCAGCCACCAGCGTCCGTACCGCATCCGACGGTCGGAAAACGATGTCCGGAAAGCCGAGAACGACGTCGAATTCGTCGATGAAAGGAATGGCGGCGGAAACCGAGTGCGGAACGCTCGGGGTCGCATCGACAACGACGTATGCCAGCCGACAGCCGTAACCCTTGCCGTCGAGCAACTTCGCGGCTATGTCCAGTTTGCGCGAACGCGTGACGATGACCGCTCGGCCGATACCCGCCGTCTCAAACGATTCGAGCAACCCGGCGATGACGGGACGCTGACCATCTTGAAACCGCGGCGACTCAGCCACCGGGTAAAGCTCCTTGCTGAAGGGCAGTTGTCCTCGCCAGCGTTTGGCGTGACCTGCGGCAGGAATGAGCCCGATCAGCGGCCGATCGGAGGCGGCATCGGGGAGGGATGATTTCTTGGTCGGCGGCATGGTGCAGTTGAGGGCGAGCGTCCCGTGTAGCGTATTCTACGGGTCGCCGGCCGTGCGGGTTCGCTCAAGATCGCGAGCGGAGCTCGCTCCCACCTAGCGAACCTCACTCCCACATAGCCAGACTCACTGTCCCTAATCCGGGACGCCAAGCCCGATGCCGGGACGCTGCAATGAGCCCGCACCTCGTCCAACGGCCCCGCACCGCATGTAGACCAACGGCTTGGGAGGCCGGCTGCCATTGGCATACCGATTGCATCGCGAACGGAGTATGAACATCGAGAGTGTCGCGCAGGACGTCCGCTACGCCGTCCGAACGTTGGGCCGTAGCCCCGGCTTCACGGTGGTGGCCGTGCTGATTCTCGCGCTCGGGATCGGCGCGAACACGGCGATTTTCAGCCTCGTGAGCGCGGTGTTGCTGCGCCCGCTGCCGCTCGAGGAGCCCGACCGCGTGGTCGTCCTGTGGGAAGATTTTTCTTCCGTGGGCGGACCCGCCCGTGTCGAGCCGGCCCCGGCGAATTATGTCGACTGGAAAGATCGGAGCCGCTCTTTCGAGGACATGGCCGCGCTCGAGAGCCTCTCCTACAACCTGACCGGCGAAGGAGAGCCGGAAAGGCTCGCGGCAATCCGCACGACCGCGAATCTCTTCTCGTTGCTCGGGATGCAGCCGCTGCTCGGGCGGACGTTCGTGCCGGACGACGAAGGTCCGAACGCAAGCCCCGTCGTCGTCGTGAGCCAAACCTTATGGATGCGGCGCTTTGGGGGCGATCCGGACTTGATCGGACGGTCGATCAACTTGGACGGATTGAATCGCACCGTCATCGGCGTCGTGCCTCCCGATTTCCGGTTCCCGGACAGAGATGCCGTCGTCTGGGTGCCGGCTTCGTTCACGCCCGAGCAGCTCGCGCGTCGCGATGCCCATTACCTAAACGTCGTTGCGCGCCTCGCGCCGGGTACGGCCTTGCCGCAAGCGCAAGCGGAGCTCACGGCCATCGCGAAAACACTCGAGCAAGAGTATCCGGCCTCGAACACCGGCATGGGGGCGACAATTGCGGCGCTCCACGAGCATATGGCGCGCGACGCTCGGCCCACGCTCTTCATCCTGCTCGGCGCCGTCGGCATCGTGCTCTTGATCACTTGCACGAACGTCGCGAATCTTCTGCTCGCGCGGGGCGCGGGTCGTCTCAAGGAGCTCGCCCTGCGCAAGGCGCTTGGCGCGGCGCACGGACGTATAGTGCGGCAACTCATCACCGAGAGCGCCGTGCTCGCGGCCGTGAGCGTAGCGATCGGCATCGTCATTTCGACGTTGTCGTTCGGCTATCTCGCGCGTTTGATGCCCGGCACTTTCCCCGAAGGGGCGGGGCCCGGCTTCGATTGGCGCGTTCTCACGTTCACGGCCGGGATCGCGCTTTCGACGGTGCTCCTTTTTGGAGCCGGACCCGCGCTCGCTGCCGCGCGTCTCGACGTCAACGAAAGTCTCAAGAAGAGCGTGGGCCAAAGCGGTACACGGCGCAAGGGCCGGATGCGCGACGCGTTAGTCGTCGGCGAGATTACGCTGACGGTCGTGCTGCTTGTCGCGGCTGGATTGTTGTTGCGGAGCTACGCCCAAATTCTCGCGGTCGACGTCGGCTTTAGGCCGCAGAACCTGTTGATCGCGGAAACGGCCTTGTCGCCGAACCAATACGGCGAGGCGGCGACGCGGGCCGCGTTCTACGAGCGCGTGCTCGAGCGTGTCAGCGCGCTTCCGGGCGTTGCCGGCGCAGGCTACGTAAATTTTCCGCCATTGACGTTCAAGGGCGGCCGCGTGGGTGTCACGATTGATGGGCGGCCGGCGCCGGCGCCGGAAGACTTCGTGCGCTACATCACGAGCGATCGCGCCATTAGCTCCGAATATCTCAAGACGCTCGGCGTGCCGCTCGTAAGCGGCCGGCACTTCGACGAGCGAGATACGCCGAGCGCTCCGCCCGGCGTCATCATCAACGAGGCAATGGTCCGCTTGCACTGGCCGGACGGCGATCCGATCGGTGAACGATTGAAGATCGGTAACTCGCAGACGGAGGCTCCGTGGTTCACGATCGTCGGCGTCGTGGGCAACGTGCGCCAGATGGGTCTCGACGTTCCAGCCGAGCCGGAGATGTACTTCTCGTTCAATCAACTTCCATTCGATGCCCCATTCTTGTGGCCGAGGCACCTGGTCGTCCGCACCGAAGGCCAGCCGATGGCGCTCGCAGACGCCGTGCGCAACGCCGTGTGGGAAGCGGACCCGAACCAGCCCGTTTCGAGCGTTCGCTCGATGAGCGAGATCTTCGACGCCGAGCTCGCGAATCGAAACACACAGTTGACGCTCGTCGGCGGCTTTGCCGTGCTGGCGTTGCTAGTGGCGTCGGTCGGGCTCTATGGCGTGCTCTCGTACACCGTCGCGCAGCGCACGCCCGAGATCGGACTGCGCATGGCGCTCGGCGCCGAGCGCGGCAACGTCGTCGGCTCCGTGCTTCGCGGCGCGCTGTTGCTCGCGGCTTTGGGCATCGTGCTCGGCATCGCCTTTGCCTTCGGCCTCACGCGCCTGCTTTCGTCGTTCCTGTTCGGCGTGAGCCCGACGGATCCCGCGACCTTCGCGGCCGTGTCGGCGGTGCTTCTGCTCGTGACTGGGCTCGCGAGCTACCTACCCGCTCGCCGCGCCGCAAGCGTCGATCCGGTGACGGCGCTTAGGACCGAGTAAGCCGAGGCTTTCACGCCTTGACGGCCTCCGCCGCCTGTAGTACAGATGTGTCCTACAGCACAAAGGAGCGGGTTATGCCAACGAGCGTCCGGTTGGATCCAGAGACAGAAGCGTTGTTGAAGCAGCTCGCCCGGCGCAGCGGCCGTTCCAAGTCGGAAGTGCTTCGCGAGGCACTCCACCGTCTTGCCGAGTCGACCGGGTCCGGCGATCGCAGCGGCCCCTACGCGCTCATATCCGATCTCGTCGGAAGCGCAAGCGGCGGCCCCGCGATCCCGGCGCGGGAGCACAAGAAAGCTTATCGAGCCGCTTTGACAGCGAAACATCGCCGTTGATCAAGGGTGTCCTGGTGGATGCCGGCCCGCTGATCGCCGTCATAAACCGTGATGATCAGGATCATGCCAAATGTGTTGCCGCGTTGAAGCGTCTTCGCACGCCGTTGCTCACCACTTGGATGCCCGTGACGGAGGCAATGCACCTCCTGACTTTCTCCAACGAAGGTCAGGAAGCGCTATTGGAGATGATCGAGCGAGGCGCCCTCCAGATTCTTCCGATTGGCAAAGAGGACTTCCCCGGCATTCGATCCCTGATGCGCAAGTACTCGGATCTTCCCATGGATTTCGCGGATGCCACGCTCGTCCAAGCCGCTATCCGCGAAGGGCTTCGCGAGATCTTCACGCTCGATCGGCGGGACTTCAGCGTCTATCGACTCGCCCCTCGAAGGGGTTTCACCATCGTTCCAGATTGAGTGAGGAGGGCCGGGGCGTTGCGCTCGAGCTCGGCCGGCATCGCGCATTCTCGGTGAGAGATTCAGGATTTGCTGCAATGCACGCTAGGGCCGGTTCGGCATGGGATTTGCAAGAAAAATAGCGGTTCGAGAAGCAGGTAACCGGCCATGCCAAGGTGGCTCGAAAGGTGGCGACGCTCGGTCGATCGCTCGGTCGATTTACGAACCGCGAGCAAGGCGGCCGCTGTCGGTCTGGCAGTCGCGCTCGTTGGAACCGGATTCTCGCTCGCTCATCATCTCGCGGATCAGCACATCGCCGGCCTACTCGCACAACGCATCGGTACGGCGGACCGCATCATCGTAGATAAATCCGAGCGACGGTTGTTCCTCATGAGCGACGAAAAGATATTGAGGATCTACAGCATTGCGCTCGGCGCGAACCCTGTCGGGCACAAGGAAATTCAGGGCGATTCACGGACTCCTGAAGGACACTGCACGATAGATCGGCGCCTCTCGGCCAGCGCCTTCCATCGCGCCCTCCATATCTCGTATCCCGACGTCGAGAGCCGCAGATTCGCCGCCGCAATCAAGCGTTCGCCGGGAGGCGCAATCATGATTCATGGCCAGCCGAACGATCTTGGCTGGAGCGAACGCGTAACGCGTGCAACGGACTGGACGGACGGCTGCATCGCCGTGAGCAATCGCGCGATCGAGGAGCTGTGGCACGCGGTGCCGGACGGCACGCCGATTACGATTCGGCCGTGACGCGCGGCTAATCGCCGCGAATGCGACTCAAGACGTCGGCGAAACGCGGCTCCTCAAGGCGCGGACCGGCGAGGAAGTTCATCCTCAAGTTCATGAGGTTGATATACCCCTGATCGGGCTCGTGGTTCCGCGCCTTCTCGACCGCCTTCTCGAGCCATCGCAGCGCTTCTGCTTCGTCACCGATCGCGAGGTAAGCGGGCGGCCACGCACCGACACCGAGATCGGATTCACGCCCGAGCGCTTCAATCTCGTCGAATATCCGCTGCGCATCGCCGGCGCGCCCGCTGCGCGCGTACGCGTAGGCGAGCTCGGGAAGAAACACGGTGGAGCGGTTGTCGCCGAGCAATTGCTCGACGGCCTGTAGATCGCCGACTGCGTCCGCAGCGTTACCGACGGCAATCGCATTGTAAGCAAGCCAGGCTCGAGCCAACGGGTTCGCCGGAGCGAGCTCGAGCCCTACCAAGACTCTGCACCGAAGCGGAGTGATTCCCGGCGTAGGCATACACGACGCCTAAGCTTAACTGAGCCTCGGGAGCGTTCGGATTGAGCGCGGCGACGCGCTCGGCGATGCCGACGGCTCGCGCGGGCTCTTCCCTCCACGAAAGAAGCCAGAGTCCCGCAAGCGACAAGCTGTCCTCATCCTCGGGCTCGAGCGCCTGCTCGTAGGCCGACCAGTTCCAAGTCACCAAGCTCAGGCCGCGTATCGCCTCGCGCCACATCGGGTCGTCCGAATCGATGTCCCTTGCACGCTGCACGTGCTCGCGAACCAAATTCTCAAGCTCTGCACGCTCTTCGGGAGCGACGGCCGCGCCCTGCACCGTGTTAACGAAAGACGTGCTGTAAACCACGCGAGCGTCAACGAGATCGGCAATCCAGCGGTGAGCGCGAGCATGAAGACGCGGTCGACGACGTCAGGCCAATGGAACGCGTGGCCCATGAGCTCCTGGCCGTGCGCAAGCGCGAGCGCGGCACCGAGATAAGCGACGCCCCACTGGATGACCTTGTGCTCGCGGACGCGCGCCCAAAAGGCGTTGCCCGCATCGGCTTTCGCCGCGCGCGGCTCGTGTTGATCGAGCTCGGACCCTCGTCCCAAGGATGCCCCCGAAGCGTAAATGGGCGGCCGATATTAGCCCTGGCTCGGTCGCAAAGCCACGGGGCCGCATAGGCCTCGTCAGTCGAGCGTGACTCCTTGGTCGCGTTGCTCGATGACCGCCACGGCAACCGAGCCGCCACGATTCTCTATGGGCCGGAAGGGCGGTAATCCTCTTCTCGTCGGCCGTACGATAGCGCCGCTTGCGTTGTCGTCACGCATGCCCGCGCCGCGCGTACCACTCCCGGGAAAATGCTAACCTGCCGGCGGCTTGGAGCGAGCGCAATATTGAAAGCGAAACCATGGCGGCGACCGATGGTCGCACGCGAGCACTCGGAGACGCACCGCCAAGCATCGTGGCTCGAGCTGCTCTTCGATCTGTCGTTCGTGGTCGCCGTGGCGCAGGCGGCGCTCGAGCTCGAGCACGCC
>DATCIQ010000233.1:0-7999 GCA_036507635.1 Gammaproteobacteria bacterium | reverse complement strand
CGCCCGTCCAGGTAGATACGGCGCACCGAGCTTTCCACTTCGTAGATGATCGTGATGCGGTCCCCATCGACGAGCCACTCCGACGGATAGGCCGCCCACGCGATCATCGCGACCAGACCTGGCGACACGCAGCGCAGATTGGGCTGATCCAGATCCATCCGGTAGTCGTCGAGCCAGGCTTGCGCCTTCGGCGTCAAATCCATCCGGTATTTTCGGATGTCCGCTCCGGTGGTCGGCACCCAAGCGCCGGATAGATCCACGGGGCGCGGAGCGGGGGCCGGACCGGTCTCGGCGGCCACGCGCTTCGCCGTCCACGTCGAGCCGTTCTCGCCGGAGTCGGCGACACCGACGACCGTCAGCTCGCCTTCGATGACGTCTCCGTCCAGCCGGCCGACGAGCCGGCGCTCGAAGACGAAGCCGGCGATGTCCCGACTGTCGACGACGATCTCGATCTCGTCGCCGTCGATCGTGATCGGAACGGGCCCGCCTTCCACGTGTCCGATCCAGCCCGCAGCCGTCCGCTCGAGCTCTAAGGCCGCATAGAGATCCGCGGGGGGCACGTCGAGCTCCAACATCCAGCGGCCGGCGAAACCCTCGGCGCGCGCCCCGGCGCAAGCGACGCCGAGCGCCAAGGCGGCGATCGGCATGCGGGAGCGGCGCGCGACCCTCATTGTCGGTCCGTGTGGCGGTATTCTACGACGCCGTCCGGCGGCAGGACCCTGCCGTCGGACATCCGCACGATCCGGATGTTGAGCAGTCTCCTGCCGTCCCTTCCGCGGTTCCCCGTCATCACGACCCTGTCGCCGACCTTGATGCTGTCGCGAGTCCATCCCCCGTTACGTTGAAGATTCGTCGCGCTTCCGGCGATCGCGTCCCAGAGCTCCGCTTCCCCGCGCTCGTTCGTCACTTCCACGGAATAGCGGACATGCGGATTCTTGAACCAGACTTCGGTGACGACGCCCTCGATCGTGATCGTCTCGTGTGTGAACTCCGCAGCGAAAGAGTGGTGGCTCCGGCCCGCCGCGGGCAGGAGCAGAAAGATCGGCAGGACGGATAGGAATAGTCTTCGCATAGACACGCTCCGTTCTTCGAAGCTCACCAGTAGAATCGCGCCGTCACTCCGTACGTCCGCGGTGGAGCGTAGTAGGTCGTGGCGCCGAGCACACCGAGGTCGAGAGAGTACTGCTTGTAGATATCGTCGTTCGCGTTCTTCACCCAGGCTCCGATGCTGAAGCGCTCATCGGCATCCGTGTACGTCAGTCTGACGTTGGAGACATTGTACGCTTCCTGCACGGTGCCCGAGCCGTTCGTGACTTCGAGGAACTGATCGTCGTAGAACGCGCCGTCGAGTTGCACGGCCACGTTGCCGCCGCGCACGTTCCAGTTGTAACGCACCAGATAGTTGCCGCTGTACGACGGCGCGTTCGGAAATTCCGCATCGCGGATGGGCACGCCCGTCACGCCCGTTCCCGAAAGAATCGAATTCGCCCCGAGGACGACGTCCACTTTGGACTCGCTCAATGCCAAGCCGAGCGCAACGTCCCAGCTCTCGGTCGGGGACCAGAAGAGCTCGAGCTCCCCTCCATACGCGGACGCATCCGAATTCGAGATGAACGGACCGCCGCCCGCCAACGAGAACGCCTGATAGTCCTCGTAGTCGTAGTAGTAAACGGTGCCGTTCAGTCGGTATGTGTCGAAGCTGGACTTGAATCCGACTTCGTAGGCCCACAGCACCTCCTCGTCGTGTTGAAACGTCAACGGCGTGATGTTGGGACTTCCGCCGATCGACCAATTGCCTCCCTTGATGCCGCGGTTGACGGCGGCGAACAGCATAGTGTTGTCGGACACGTTGAAGTCGAATCCGATGCGCCCGGCCCAGTCGCTGTAATCGATCTCGTCGACGCCCGGATTCACGGCGGCGAAGCCGTCTGAAGTGTCTATCACGACCGGAACGGGATTGAAGTTGTCGGTGAAACGCACGAGCCAATCGACGTCCTTGTCGTCCTGAGACCAGCGCAGACCGACGGTGAGTCTCGCGCGGTCGGTCACGTCGCGCTCCATCTGCCCAAAAAGTGACCAATTACTCGAGTCGAGCACGTAGTCGTTGAAGCTAATGGCGCCACCGAAACCGTTGAAGGGGCCGGTATCCGGGTCCGTCAACGCGGAGTCGTCGCCGCCGCGGGCGGCAAGGCGACCCGAAGCGACGATTTGTCCGAAGCCCGGTGCGCCGGTCACAGACGTGCCGCCGTCGATCTCCATGTCGAGATAGTAGAAGCCGGCCTGCCAACGCATGGCATCCGTCTCTCCGGCGAAACGCAGTTCCTCGGAAAATTGCGTGTAATCGACAAAGGTCTGGAACGTGAGAATCGGGAGAGGCAGGGCGTCGCCGTCTTCGTCGTAGTTGTAGTCCATGCCCGTGTAGCTCGTGATGGACACGAGCTCGACGCCGTCGTCCATCGTGTAGTCGAAGCGAGCCGTGGCGCTCGTCTGTTCCCGGTTCATGACGCCGGGATGCTCGCTGTAGTGATCATGCGGACTCGCAGGTTGCCCGAAGAGATCGATCACGCCGCCCAAGGTGATGGCGCGGCCTTCGGCGTCCACCTCGCAGAGCGTGGGGTCAGCGACCTGAAAGGGACAATTCTCGAAGACGTAACCGCCGGTAGGTACGTCGCTGTCTTCGGAATACTTGATCCAGAAGTTTCCTTGTAGATCTGGGGAGAAATCGACTTGAACCGTTCCGCGCAGGGCATAGCCGTCGATGCCGCCGATGTCCTGACCGCTGCCGAGGAACGGGCCGGTGTCCCTGGACTCGATGTAGCCGTCGGCTTCATTCCAGCGACCGGCCACGCGCGCGCGCACGTCCTCGCCGAGGCTTCCGCCGACGGCCGCTTCCACGGCCCGGCGATCGAAATCGCCGATCTCGGCTTCGATGTAGCCGTTGGTTTCCTCGTCGGACGCGTCACGGCTCAAGTAATGCACGAGTCCGCCCGTGGCATTGCGTCCGAACAGAGTGCCTTGCGGCCCACGCAGGACTTCCACGCGCTCGAGATCGAAGAGCTGGCCGCTGATCACGTTCATGCTCCCCGCGTAGGCGTCGTCGATGTAGACGGCGACAGGCGCTTCGAGGTTATCGTTGAAGTTGTTTTGCGAGATGCCGCGCACGTTGAATATCGTGAGCTTGGGTGACCAGGCATTGAGCTGGAGGTTGGGTACCTGCTGCGTGATCTCGGTGTAGTCGTCGATGCCGAGCTCATCGAGCTGATCGCCCGTCAGGGCAGTCACCGAGATCGGCACGTCTTGCAGGGCTTGCTCGCGTTTCTGGGCCGTCACGAGGATCTCCTCGACGACCTGAGCCTGTGTCAGCACTGGCGTCCCCGTCGCCAAAAGGGTCACCCAGGAGACCCGGGCGAAGCAATGAGCGACCGATCGCTGAGAGTTCATTGGGACTTACCCCCTGTGAGCCGCGGCAACTGGATCCGGCTCGCGGGCACTACACAACGCTGGGCCCGTGTCCACCCATTGGCGATATATGACTACCCCCGACTGAAGCGGCAATAGCGTAAAACACCTATTTCAGTCGACGGTCGCCACAGAATCGGCGGCGCGTCCGTGGTACGGTCTATCGGTTCGAGAATCCGACGGCTTGGCGATTCGATTCGAAAGCAAGGTATCTGGGAGGATCAGCGGTGAGGAAGGTCCATAGCACGCGCCGCCTTCTCTTGTGGCGCGACGTTGGTCTGTTCGGCGCGGCGACGTTGGTCGCGGGCGCCGTCTCTCCAGCTTGGGCGCTGGAGCTTTCGGTCTCCGAGTGCGCGAACGCAAGCGTTGCGATGCTCGACGCGAGCGCGAGCGCGGTGCCGCCGGCCATTCAGGAGCTTAGGCGGCGCATGCTCGACGCAGACATGAACACGCTGACCTTCCACAACATGGACGACATATTCTGGACACGGACCGTTCCGCGGGCCGGCCCGGTCTGGGAGCTCCCGTCTCGTACGACGCCGCTGGCCTTCACCTACCGCTTCGACGGACAGACGCCGACGACCGAGGCGTTTCTGGAGCGGACCCAGACCAATGCGCTGCTCGTCATGAAGGACGGTGCGATCATTGCCGAGATCTACCGTAACAACACGGATCCGCAGACGCGCTTCATCTCCTACTCGATGGCGAAATCGATCACCTCGATGATGGTCGGTCTCGCTTTGTCGGAAGGGCACATCCGCTCGCTCGATGACCCGATCGAGGAATACATTGCCGAGCTCGCAGACAGCGCATACCGCGGCGTCACGATCCGCCAGATCTTGGAGATGCGTTCGGGCGTGGACTACGAGGAGCGTTACGACTTCGACAACCCCGGCGTCGCGGCGGCCAACCACAACAACAGCTTGGTCTTGAACCTCACGCGCTTCGCCGACGCGGCGTGCGCGGTGAAGAAGAAAACCGAGCCCGGCGCCGTGTTCGAGTACAAGACGCTCGACACCGCCGTCCTAGGCTGGCTCATCGAGCGCGCCACGGGCATGACTGCGTCGGTCTATATGGCGAGCCGCATCTGGGAGCCCCTCGGCGCCGAAGCGGACGGCTACTTCATCATGGACGGCCCTCCCGGCGTCGGCCGCGAGTTCACCGGCGCGGGGTTCAACGCGACGCTACGCGACTACGCGCGGCTCGGCCGGATGGTGCTCGACGGGGGCAGCGCCGACGGCCGGCGCATCCTGCCGGCGGACTGGGTCGCGCAGTCGACGGCACCGAGCCATCCCGAAACGGCGGCGGGGGGCTATGGTCTGCAGTGGTGGACGGTCGCCGACTCCAACGCCTTCTATGCGCTCGGGCTTCAGGGGCAGTTCGTCTACATCGATCCGGACAGCCGAACCGTGATCGTGAAGCTCAGCTACTTCCCGCCCGGCGACGTAACCGGAACGCGCGAGACGCTCGCGTTCATGCGCGCGGCGTCGGAGTGGCGGCCGTGACGAGCCAGGATCGTCATCTGATGTGGAGCCGAAAGGCGATGAGCCCGCCGATCGCCATCGGCACGGCGAAGATGATGTAGTTTGCCGACATGTCGACCCCAGCGGCGATCAAGTAGCCCGCGGCTGCCGGCCCCACGACCGCGCCGAATCGGCCGAGTCCAATCGACCATCCGATACCGGTGCTCCTGATCGTGGTGGGATAAGCCTTCGCGGCCGCACTATACAGACCGGTAAACCCACCCTGCTGGAGGATCCCGACGACCAATGTCAAAGCAAGCAGCAGGTTCAGCTGCTTCGGCGCAAGTGCGAAAACGACCATGAATATGGCCGCGGCGACCGACAGACAGCAGATCAAATCGGTGAGCTTGTACCTCGTCGACAGCCAGCCCATCACGTAGATGCCGATCACGCCCCCGAGATTGAAAAGGAGGTACGCGTCCCTGCCGGCTTCGGCACCAAAGCCGGAATCTTCCATCAGTTTCGGGATCCAGCTCATCAGGAAATATAGGGTGCTGAAGCACAGCAGGAACGCCGTCCAAAGCGTGAGCGTCGTCTTGAGCTGATCGGCATGCAGCAAGCGCAGCATGCCTGTCGCGAATCCCAGTTTCTCGGCACGGCCTGCGACGGCCGTGGGAAGCGCGGCGATCGGTTCCATACCCAATCTACGCAGGATCTGGTTGATGCGTCCGAGTGCCCCGGGCGGCCTGCGCTCGAATAGATACATCAGCGATTCCGGAATGAGCAGCCAGGCGACGAGGACCATCGAGAAGGTCAGGATGCCGCCGAACCAGAACATCCCGCGCCAGTCCCAGCTCGGCATGACCTGCGCGGCGATCACGGACGTCATCATCGCTCCGAGCGGGTAGCCGGAAGTCACGGCCGCCACTGAGAATGCTCTCAGCTTATCCGGGCTGTACTCCGATGCGAGCGCTGCTTGGCTGGCCAGCATCGCGCCGGCGCCGAGCCCACTGATGAAGCGCAGCACGACGAACTCGGTCAAAGTGGTCGCGGCCGCCGTCAACATCATCGAAACGCCTATCAAGGCGATGGCCAGTATGATCAGCTTGCGGCGGCCGATGATGTCGGCGACCGGCGCGAGGACCATCGCGCCGCCCATCATCCCGGCGAGCGCGAAGCTGAAGATCCAGCCGAGCCTATCGGCCGTCAGCTCGAGCTCAGCTGACACGGAACCCGCGACGACCGCCATCGCCGTGATATCGAAGCCGTCGAGCATGTTGAAGAACATGCAGAGTCCGACGACGAGCATCTGCTGTGCGCTAACGCCGCCCTTGTCGATCACTTCGTGCGATAGGCTCCGACTGGTCTCTACGGCAGTGGACATATCGCCTCGCCTTGCGGCGATTCCACCGACCCTAACACGTGTTGCCGAACGCTCACGGCTCGACCGTCCGATCGTCGCAATCGTAGGGCCGATACTCAATGTCGGCCCGATGCAGCACGTCCCTGCCGCGAAGCTCGCCGACGAAGTAGAGCGGATCGACCGCTACGTAGTCACGCGTCAGCGTCGTCGCCTCCGGGTTTAGCGAGAACCGCTCCACGACGTGGAGCTCCTCGCTGTACATCAGATTGGAAACCCGTGAAACGAATCCCGGCGTGAACCGCACCGTGTCGACGACTAGCACGTCGTCCTCCCAACGCCCGATCGAGTGGCCTGCGAAAGTCGGCTCGAGATCGACGGGATGCTCGACCAAGTCCATGTGAATGGTCCGCTCGATATCCATGAAACCGTAAAGGATCCGGATCTCGCGCACGGTCTGGACGATCCGGTTGACGTGACCTTCGAAAGCAAGGTCGTACAGGATGTTGTCCGGCTCGCAGCTCAAGATCCGCTCCGCGATGGCCGCCGCGTCGAACGCGGACGCCGCGCGCCCGAGCTCGGTCGGCGTGACCGGGTCGGGGAACGCCGCCAGGCCGAGTCCCTCCAACGGACCTTCCACGAGCGATTCAGGCGTGCCGCGGGACGCGGGGAAAGGCGGGGCGCCCTCCGGCACCTCGCCCGCGTCGAGCTCGCGCGCGACGCTGAGCGGCACGAACGCGCCGGATTTTCCGCGCGGATCCGTCAACACGCCCTGCTCAGCGGCCCAATCGCCGTTCAGATTCAGAACGCCGCTCGCGAGCCTTGCAGGTCTTGCGACCTCCTGCGCGTGCTCCGGCGTCGTAATCTGCCCGTAACGATCGAGCCCCGTGCCGTCCTCGAGCACGATCGTGCTCATGTAGCACGTGTTCGGATCGGCCCGGTCCGGCGAGCCGGTGATCTCGATGCTCGTGCCCGGCGCGAACATCTCCTTGGACCAACCCGAGCGCCTCAGCACCGTCGCGGCACGCATTTCGCAGCGCCACGGCGTCACGGTGCCGTCCTCGGCCGTCACGTCGAGATAGATCCAAGAATGGGGGTTCACGAACGCGACCTCCGTCACGACGCCCGCAATCGCGACATCCTTGTTGTGATCGAAGTTCGCGATGCCATGATGCGCGAGCGCGGCGCCCGGCAGGAGCAAGAAGCCGATGCGCAGCCACGCGCCTGACTCGACGAATGTTTTTCGCATGAACACTCTCCAGTCTGGCGGTTCGAGGCGCCTCACGCAGGCAGGCGCGGGCGCCTCGTGTGCCATTCGGTTGCCTGCTCGTACGCGTGCGCGAGCGCAAGGACGGTGGATTCCGCAAATGGACCGCCGCTGATTTGAAGGCCGATCGGCAGGCCCGAGGCCGTGAAGCCACACGGAATCGACATCGCCGGCAACCCGTAATAGCTGGAGTATGACGTGTTCGCGAAGCCGCGCGCGCCGCCGCGCCGTTGCGGTCCGCCTTCTCCGGGCGCCTCTTCCGCCTCCGCGGACGCGTCTCGCGCCGCAGGAGACGCGTCTCCCGCCCCCGCTGCGGCGGGAGGCGGGATCGGCCCGGCGGTGCCTCCGGTCGTCGGCGTTATCAGCAGATCGACGGACGCGAACGACTTCGCGATTTTCCGGCGCGCGAGCGTCACTTCGCGCAGCGCCCGGGCGTAGTCATCGGCCCTC
>DATCIQ010000232.1:0-2530 GCA_036507635.1 Gammaproteobacteria bacterium | reverse complement strand
AGCCACATCACGGCCATGCATACCATCGCGAACGCGGCGAGCGTGCCGACCGAAGTCAGGTCGCCGAGCGTGTTGATGTCGAATACGGCCGCCCCGAGAGCTACCACGACGCCGACAATGAGCGTATTGATCCATGGAGTCTTGAAGCGCGGATGCACGCGTGCGAGCGCGCTCGGCATGAGCCCGTCGCGGGACATCGTATAGAACACGCGCGTCTGACCGAACATGAGCACGAGGATGACGGAGCTCAAGCCCGCGATCGCGCCGACCTTGATGGAGGCCGCGAGCCAAGCCCACTCGGGGCCGAAGGTGTCGACCGCGGTCGCAACCGGCGCCGCGACGTTGAGCTTGGCAAACGGCACCACGCCCGTGAGCACGGCGGCCGTCGCCATGTACAAGATCGTGCAGATGACGAGCGACCCCAGAATGCCGAAGGGCATATCGCGGCGTGGGTCGTGCGCTTCCTGCCCGGCCGTCGATACCGCTTCGAAACCGATGTAGGCGAAGAACACGATCGTCGCCGCGCGCAGGATGCCATCCCAGCCGAAGACGCCGGGCTCGCCCGTGGGCTCGGGGATGAACGGCTGCCAGTTGTTCGCATTCACGAAGAACGCGCCCACGGCGATGAAGGCGAGGATCACGGCTACCTTGATGGCCACGATGATGTTGTTCGCGGTCGCGGACTCGTGGACGCCGATCACGAGCAGCAGCGTGACCGCGGCCACGACGGCGACTGCGGGCACGTTGAACGCCGACACGACGACGTCCGCGCCGAGCACGGGCACGATCGATCCCACGGGCAGCTGCACGGCGGCACCCATGGGTGCCACTACACTCGTGCCGGCGGCGAGCCCGCGGAGTTGCCCCGTAGCCGGATCGATGACGTTCGTGGCGGCCGTCAGCACCGTGCGCGTGTCTTGACCGAGAACGATATCGACGGCGTTAGTCAGCGAGTAGGCCCCCGGTGCGCCGCCGACCACGTCGTACATCGCGAGCGCCGCCGGGTAGGTGCCCGTGAGCTCAGCGCTGCTCGACGATAAGAACTGCACGACCGAGCCGTCCGCAAGCTGCGCCGTCACGCCGTTCAAGCTCACGAACGGATTCACGACGTCGAAGGCGGTGGCCTCGGCGACGACGAGCTTGCCGAGCGCCTGCGTGTACTCGGCCGGGATATTGAGCCCGAGATCGTGCAACAAGCTGATCGCGTAGCCCGACCAACCGACCGCGACCACGGATGCCGCGAGGCCGTACTCGAGCAGCAGCAGGGATCCCATGATCCAGGCGCCGAACTCGCCGACCGTCGTGTAGGAGTATGTGTAGGCCGATCCCGACACGGGCAGCACGGAAGCGAGCTCCGCATAGCAGAGTCCCGCGAACGCGCACACCACGCCCGCAATGACGAACGAGATCATCACGGCCGGCCCCGCGTGCAATGCCGCGGCCGTGCCCGTGCGCACAAAAATTCCGGCGCCGATGATGCACCCGATGCCGAGCAGCACCAAGTGGATCGGTCCCAACGAGCGCCTGAGCTCACCGCGGTCGTACTCGGCCTGAACCTGATCGATGGACTTCGTGCGCCAGACCATCAGCACCTCCCGTTACGCGACAGGTGGATTGTAGGGAGGGTGCCGCCATTGTCCAGCAAACCGAGTCCGCAAGCCCGCGATGCATCTTGAGCTCGCACGGGTAGAACCAGCGATCGATCGAGAGTCGATGCCGCTCGGCGACGTCCATGTCCGCGGGATCGTCCGGACGCTTGCCGGGAAGCCGTCGAAAATCTTCTTCATGTCCACTTTGCTGTCCTCCGTTTGTGTTTCGTCGATGACTGCGAGCGCCGCGTCGATTGCACGAATCATCTCCGTCGTGTGTCTTGCGCGTTGCTCGAGCTGCGCCCGCTGAGCTCGGCGACTTCGCTGACTTGGTAGGTCCCGAGATTTCATGGACGGGCACTCTACAGCCTCACGGCGCGTGAGGGTCAAGTCTGGCGGTGTGCCACGTTGCGCGGCGCGAGACAGCGGTGTTCAATGGGTCGTTCGGCAAAGAGGCGGGCGCGCAACGATGGCCAAGTCGATCGGCAACAGCCTCGCATGGGGCTTCGCAATCGCGGCTCTCGCAGGCTGTGCGGACCGCCCGGAGCCTGCCGAGGTGGCGTCCGAGGCGACGGCACCGGCGAGCTCCGACACCGCCGCAACGCCGCCGTTCATGCCCGTCGCGACCGTGCTCGAGCTCATGGAGAGCGTCGTCGCGCACTCGGCGGAAGTGTACTGGGGCTCGGTGTCCATCATCGTCGACGAGAACGGTATCACGGAGAACTATCCCGAGACCGACGAGGAATGGGAGGAGGTCTGGGCCGCGGCGATCGGCATCGCGGAATCCGGCAATCTGCTCATGATGGCGCCGCGCGCCGTCGACAACGAAGCATGGATTGAGATGTCCGCCGCGCTCGTGCGTGTCGGCGTCGACGCAGCCACCGCCGCGCAGGCCAAGGATGCCGAGCGCGTGCTCGCCATGGGCGAGCAGATCTACAACG
>DATCIQ010000231.1:0-7030 GCA_036507635.1 Gammaproteobacteria bacterium | reverse complement strand
TTCTTCGGCGGCTTGACGATCGGTCTCGTGCAGCAACTGTCGGCGTTGTTCTTGCCGAATCAGCTCCAGAATACGGCCATCTTCGTCTGCTTCCTGTTGATCATTCTCATTCGGCCCGATGGGCTGTTCGGCCGGGCGACGCGACGGGCATAGCCGGCACGAGGGAACCCATGTTCGAGCGGCACCGCGATCGACACGGCTTGTGGATTCTCGTCTTCGCCGCCGCCTATGGACTGCTCGCCGCGTTCGTCGATAACTCGTACTACCAGCTCGTCTTGGCCGTCGTGCTCGTCTGGGCCGTCATGGGGCTCGCCTGGAATCTCTTGAGCGGTTACAGCGGTCTCATTTCTTTCGGGCATGCGGCCTTCTTCGGCCTCGGCGCCTACTTCGTCGTGCTCGCGCAAATCGGTTGGGGTTTAAGCCCATGGCTCGGCATTCCGCTTGCCGGCGTCCTCGGCGGGCTCGCGGGTCTCATCGTCGGCGTGCCGACGTTTCGCTTGCGCGGCCACTATTTCGCGCTCGCCATGCTCGCGTATCCGCTCGCGCTCCTGTACGTGTTCGAATGGCTCGGCTATCAGGAGGCGACGGTTCCCATGATGCGCGAAGCGCCGGCCGCGTACATGCAGTTCGCGGACGGGCGTCTCTACGTTTTCCTGGGGCTCGCGTTCACGGTCGCCGCGATGGTGCTCACGCGCGCGCTCGAGCGCTCGCGTTATGGGCTCTCGCTGCTCGCAATCAAGCAGGACGAGACCGCCGCGGAAGCCGCGGGCGTCGACACCCTCGCGTGGAAGCTGCGTGCGATCATGTTGAGCGGCGCCGTGGCGGGTGCGATCGGCGGGTTCTATGCGGTCGTGCAACTCGTCGTGACACCGCTCTCCGTATTCGGCGTGCTCGTGTCTGCGCAAGCGCTCGTCATCGCCATGTTCGGCGGCGTCGGCACGGTTTGGGGACCCGTCATCGGCGCGCTCACGCTCGTGCCGTTGAGCGCCTTTCTCGACGCCGAGCTCGCGGCGATCCTGCCCGGCGTTCAGGGCGTCGTCTACGGCGTTGCGATCATCGCGGTCGTCATCCTGGCGCCCGAAGGCGTGTTCTGGAAAGCTAAGGACCTGCTCGAGCGTCGCCGGAGGCGCGTGCCCGCAGAGAGCCTGGCTGCAGCGCCTGAATCGCCGCCGCACGCTTTCAAGGTGCCGCCCCGAGAAGGCAACGCACCGATTCTACAAGTCCGCGGCCTGTCGAAATCTTTCGGCGGCTTACAGGCCGTCGACAACGTCGATCTCGACGTCCGGCGCGGCGAGATTCTGGGGATCATCGGTCCGAACGGCGCGGGCAAGACGACGTTGTTCAATCTGCTCAACGGCTTCATTGCGGCCGATGCCGGGCAAATCGTCTTGAACGGCGAGACCGTCACGCGCAAGTCCCCCAACAAGATCTGCCGCCGCGGCATCGGCCGAACGTTTCAAGTGGTGAAACCTTTTCGCCGCATGTCGATCGGCGACAACGTCATCGTCGGCGCCTACGCGCATACGCAGAGCGACGACGATGCGCGCGCGATTGCGCACGCCGCCGTCGCGGCCGTGGGCTTGAGCGAGGATGCGGGGCGTTTGGCAGGCGGGATCAGCAACAAGCAGTTGCGTCTCATGGAGCTCGCCCGCGCGCTCGCCTCGAAGCCTGAGCTCTTGCTGCTCGACGAAATCTTCGCGGGCTTGAGCGGAACGGAGGTCGACGAGGTCATGGTCGTGATTCGCCGCCTCGCGGGCTTAGGGATCACGATCGTCATCATCGAGCACACGATGCGCGCGATGGTGCAGCTCGTCGAGCGTTTCGTCGTGCTCGACCATGGCGCCGTGCTTGCCGCGGGAACGCCGCAGGAAATCACTCGACATCCCGCCGTCATCGAAGCGTATCTCGGCAAGAAGTGGCTCGCTGATGCTTGAGATCAAGAATCTGCACGTCGGCTACGGCGGCATGCCGGTCTTGCACGGCGTGTCGCTCAATGTCGGGCGCGACGAATTCATCGCGGTCGTCGGACCCAACGGCGCGGGCAAGAGCACGCTGTTCAAGACGATCTCAGGCATCGTAACGGCGGAGTCCGGCGAGATCACGTTCGACGGCGAGAACTTGCTTGCCGTGCCGCCGTTCAAGCGCGCGCACTTAGGCATCGCGCACGTGCCCGAAGGCCGCCAGGTCTTTCCGTCGCTATCCGTCAGCGAGAACCTGGAGATGGGTGCGTACACGGTGGCCGCGCGCTCGAGCTGGAACGAGAGCCGCGACAAGATCTACGCGTTGTTTCCGATTCTCGCCGAGCGCGCGGCGCAACGCGCGGGCACGCTGTCGGGCGGCGAGCAGCAAATGCTTGCGATCGGACGCGGTCTCGCGTCTGCGCCGCAGCTCCTCATGCTCGACGAGCCCTCGATGGGGCTCGCTCCGGCCGTAGCCGACGAGATATTCGAGCGCATCGTCGCCATCCACCGCGAAGCACACGTGAGCGTATTGCTCGTCGAGCAGCGCGTCGCCGAAGCTCTGCACTTCGCCTCCCGAGGCTATGTCTTGGAGACCGGCAGGGTCATTCTCGAAGGCGACAGTGCAACGCTCGGGAACGACGACAGGATTCGCCGGGCCTATCTCGGCATGTGAGGGCAGTGAAGCCTACAGTCGATCGTAGGGCGCGCGGTGTCGCCGTCGAGCGCGGACGCGCGCCGGCCGGTCTAGTCCTTCTTCGCGTCGCGTTTCTCGATGGCCTGGCGTTTGCTCTCGGGCAGGCGCTCGTACATCGCATCGATGTGCTTCGGCTGGCTAATCATCGTCTCGGCGATCAGGTTGACGAGTACGTGATCAACATCAACGCGACACCTGCACGTCCGGTAGAAAGGCGATCCCGTCAGGCTCATCCCCGGCCGGAATCGTCCGCACGACGATGCCGCGGGTGATGTCGATCACCGAGATCGTGTCGTCGACCATGTTCGCGACATAGGCGAAACGGTCGTCCGGCACGGTGATGCCGATCGGCAGCGTGCCGACCGGGATTTCGTGTGTGACGTTCAGCGTCCTGGCGTCGACAAGCAGCACCCGGCCGTTGTCGGCACAGTTGACGACGAGCGTGCCGCCATCGACCGGCGTCGGAACCACGCGCACCGCCCCGAGGCAGTTGGGCATCAGCGCGCGCGCGGCGACCTGCAGCGTGCTCGTATCGATCTTCACGACTTCGTTGATGTACACCGAAGACGCATACGCATGCCGGCCGTCCGGAGAGAGGCCGATGCCCTCAGTCCCCGAGCCGGTCGCTACCTGCCCGAGTATGCGCCGCGCGTGCAGGTCCAGCACGGATACGGTGCCGTGCCAGAAGTTGCTGACGTACGCCCGCGATCCGTCGGCCGAAACGGCCAGCATGTGTGACCCGGCCTGATTCGTCGGGATTGCGTGCAGGATCTCCCGACTCGATACGTCGATGACGAGTACTTCCTGACGTCCCTCACAGGTAACGTAGAGACGCTGCTGATCGCGGGACACGGCGAGTCCGTGCGGCGCACACCGTCCGGCGCCCAGATCAATCGTCTCCGCGGCGGAACCCGGGCGCGCCAGATCGACCACCGACAATGTGTTGCCAGGATCGTCCGTCAGATCCGAGCTCCTGACGTACGCACTGCCGTAGTTAGAGATGAACACCCGCTGCCCCGCGGCCGCCACCTCGTGCGGCAGATACCCGGCCTTGAATTCGTGCGTGGGCTGCCCCTGAAGGCCGACTACCGTGATCAGTGCCGGCGCCTTGCTCGCGATCGCAATCACCCCTGCTGGCTCGGCCTGCTGGGACGACGCGGCCGGCGCATACAGGGCAAGCGCGACGATGCCGGTCAGCGCTGCAAGCGTCCGGGACCAACGGTCTGCGAAGGACGTCGTCATCAGGTGCTCCTGTCCTGGCGATACGGATGCGTGCGCGGACTGGCGAGACTCTAACGCACCACCGCCCGCGGATCACCCTGCTCCCCGCCTTGCGGCTCCTGAACTTCGTCGCCTTCTCGAGAGAACCTCGAAGCGCTTGCCACCTCGCAATCAAAAGGATACATCGGCGGAAGGGGTTTTGAAGCGGCCTTTTCGGCGCGGGCAGCCGAGAGGTGGAGCCGGTGCAGAGAGTGCGGAGGCAGCGGACGGCGTGTGGCGTGTGGGCGCGCAGCGGCGGCGAAGTGAGTATTGTGGTTCGATTCCCCTGAAATTCACAGCCGTCAGCCGTGAGGGAAAAGACCGGCCCGTGGCGACCGCATCGGGTCGGTGTCGAGAGGTGTGGGCGGCGGCTTCGCGCGCGCCCGCGATCAGAGCGGCAGCGTCGTCTGCGGCGGGGCGCGCGGCGAGAAGGGTGCAGCGTTCGGCGCCGCGCAGCGATCGAGGTGCGCGAGGATCCGCTCGATGAGCTCGGGCTGCTCGATGCTTGCGATCACCTTGAGTCGCGCGCCGCAGCGGCGGCAGTGCTCGATGTCCATTGCGAAGACGCGCTTGAGCCGACGAGATATTCGAGCGCATCGTCGCCATCCACTGCCAAGCGCACGTAAGCGTATTGCTCGTCGAGCAGCGCGTTGGGCGGCGTCAACTGTCGGCTTGGCCGTCAATCTTCGCGTAAGTAGCGAGATTTCTGTCTCGCGCATCCGCGGATCACCAGGCATCGTTGCAGCGAACGTTATCGAGAGCGGAACAGTGCGCCGGTGTGACAACGCAAATGACCGATGTCGATGATCGATGCGCCCGACAAGTGCCTCACGGAAGCCGAGCTCATAGAGCTCTTCGATCGACTATTTCCGCTCGGAGTAGCGGGCTCCGACGTGCTCGAGGAGATCGCGCCCGAGCGGTGGGAGAACTCTCCACTGCTGGCATGCTTCCATCCTTCCGCGGAGCAGCTCCATCAAGAGACTGTGCAGATCCACCAGAACATCGAGCGGCTACGCCTCACGTCGCGCGAGCGAGAACCCTCCGATCTCGAGTCCCCATCGAGCCTCGAACCTACGTTTGAAGAAGTTAGAGCCGAATGGAAGGAAACAGACATCGACATCTCCAAGGAGGTAACCGAGCTCGTCGGAATGTGTCTCTGGGACGTCTTCTCGGACAATCACAAAGTGATCGCAGCAGACGGACGGATTGCGGATATCGGATCATTTCGCGCTTCTTCCGCATTCCTCGATGATTGGATCGCTCAGCGCGCGGATCGGGACCGGAAAGGCGACTCCTTGCGGTTCTACATGGGCAGCATCTGGATTCGTGGTAGAGCCGATCTGAGTCCCGTGTACCGCATGATCTTTCGCAAACTCAAGGCGGCCGGTGCGAATTGGGAGAATCACTTCCCGGAGCTTCACAAGGTAGACGAGCAAACGCCCCATGCCCCGCCGCCGGAAATCATGCGCGCCTACGAGAGCGTTTATGGACACGAGCCGCGCGGCTGGCCACCGGGTTGAGCTACGCCTCCGCGCTTCCTTCGCTCGGACCGTGCCGGGAGCGTGCACGCGCTCTTCTTTCCCCGTTTAACGGTATGTTGATGCCGCTGAGACGCTCGATTTTCTGCGAGCTCCACCCGGCAATCGACTGGAGGAGCTCAAAGGCGGCGCGCCGGCCAACACAGCATCCGTATTAATGATCAGTGGCGGGTGTGCTTTCGCTGGACCGAATCGGGGCCTGAAGACGTCGAGATCGTCGACTATCACTAAGGAGAGCGAAATGGGTTCCAGGAACGGCATGCGTCCGGTTCACCCGGGCGAGATCTTGCGAGAAGACTACCTGCAGCCGCTCGAGATGAGTGCAAACGCGCTTGCCAAACGACTCGGCGTTCCCGCATCGCGCCTCAACGATATCGTGCTCGAGCGGCGTGGAGTGACGCCGGACACCGCCATGCGACTCGCGCGTTTTTTTGGTGGCGATGCGCGCTCGTGGTTGAACCTTCAGACGGCCTACGACTTGCGCGTGGCCGAGATCGAGCACGCGAAAGAAGTGGAGCGGACTGTCGAGCCGCTGCAGCGCTCCGCATGAGCCTCCCCGAGCCGAAATGCGCGCGGCAACCGCGGATATGTGAGGCTCTAAAGCCTACATCTGATCGAGCGCTTCAACGCCGAGCACACCGAGTCCCGTGCGCAGCGTATCGGCCGTGAGCGTGCACATGAGCAGTCGGCTGTCGCGCGTGCCGGGCTCCGCCTTGAGCACCGGACAGGTCTCGTAAAAGCTCATGAATGCCCCGGCGAGCTCGAACAAGTAGTTGCACAGCACGTGCGGCACGCAGTCGGCGGCCACCGTGTGCAGCGGTGTCGGCTTACTCGCAGTCGTATCGTCGGCGTTACCGAACATCCCGCGACCCAGATGTCCGCCAGTCAGTTCTAAATTGACATCCTTTCAAGCTACACTTAGTATTGTTGCATTAATCAATAATACCAATATCAGAACTACTAACACGTTTGTCGATGTCGGATCGACGACAGTTGATATGAATAACCGTGGTTCTTCGCGAAATGGCCCCATAGGGTCCGCGAGCTGGATCATCGGCAAATCAGCCGATTCGCGACTCTTACAGAACGTGCGCCTTCATCGACTGCTTCTTTACGTCGAATACCATCTAAGCGAACCGCTTAGTCTCGCTATGGCCGCAGAGATCGTCGGTCTTGAGCGCACGTACTTCTCTCGGTTTTTCAGGAACGCTGTTGGCCAAACGTTCTTTGAGTGGAATCAAGAGATCCGAATGCAGCGCGCCAAGACCCTGCTCCGCAGGAAAGACCGCAGTATCACCTCAGTTGCGCTCGCCGTCGGATACCGCGATTTGACTACGTTTGAACGCGCTTTCAAGCGGTGCGGTAGAGGTATTGGCCCCCGCGCGTATCGGTATGCGACGCGCGACTCGGACGGAGGACCGGTCATGCGAGGTCCTGGCCGAGTCACAACAAACCAACAAACGCCGACTATCCCAACAAACGCCGACATTATCTCAACGAACGCCGAGACGACTGAACGGCTAGTGCCTAGTATCGAACTGAAAAAGAAGGGAACGCATTCGGGGTAGACGACAGAG
>DATCIQ010000230.1:0-7341 GCA_036507635.1 Gammaproteobacteria bacterium | reverse complement strand
GCGAGGCGCCGCCGCCGGCGGGCCCGCAAACCGCGGCGACGTTCGCAGCCGTCGACGGCGCGCGCATCGTCGCCGCGGACACCGAGCCCGGCAACTGGCTCACGCATGGGCGCACGTATGCCGAGCAGCGCTTCAGCCCGCTCGCGCAAATCAACGCCGCCAATGTCGGCGAGCTCGGGCTCGCGTGGTATTACGACCTCGGCACCTATCGAGGAGTGGAAGCGACGCCGCTCGTTATCGACGGCGTCATGTACACGACGAGCGCTTGGAGCGTTCTTTATGCGCTCGACGCGAAGACCGGCGAGCCGCTTTGGGTCTTCGACCCCGAGGTGCCGAAACAATGGGGTCAGTACGCGTGCTGCGACGTCGTCAATCGCGGCCCGGCTGCTTGGAACGGCAATATCTACATCGGCACGCTCGATGGCCGGCTCGTCGCCGTCGATGCGGCGACCGGCAAGCTCGTTTGGGAAACGCTGACGATCGACCCGGCGCAGCCGTATACGATCACGGGCGCACCGCGCGTCGTCAACGGCAAAGTCGTCATCGGCAACGGCGGGGCCGAGTACGGCGTGCGCGGCTACGTCACCGCGTACGACGCCGAGACGGGCGCGCAAGTTTGGCGCTTCTACACGGTGCCCGGCGATCCGGCGCAAGGCTTCGAGTCGCAAGCGATGGCAATGGCGGCGGCTACGTGGACGGGCGAATGGTGGAAATACGGTGGCGGCGGCACGGCATGGGATGCGCTCGTGTACGACCCCGAGCTCAATCTCTTATATATCGGCACCGGCAACGGCTCGCCGTGGCCCCGCGACATTCGCAGTCCCGAAGGCGGGGACAACCTGTTTCTGTCGTCGATCGTCGCCGTGAACGCCGATACCGGCGAGTACCTGTGGCACTACCAAACCACGCCGGCCGACAATTGGGACTACACCGCGACACAACCGTTGATTCTCGCCGACCTTACGATCGACGATCGGCCGCGACGCGTGATCATGCAGGCGCCGAAGAACGGATTCTTCTACGTGCTCGATCGCGAGACCGGCGAGCTCTTGTCGGCCGAGAAATACGTCCCCGTCGTGACCTGGGCAAGCCGTGTCGATCCGGCGACGGGGCGGCCGGTCGAGAACGCGGTCGGCCTGTACGCGGAGAGCACCGTGATGGTGCTGCCCGGCCCGCTCGGGGCACACAGCTGGCAGCCGATGTCGTTCAGCCCGCTGACGGGGCTCGTCTATATCCCCGCGCACGTCACCGGTTATCCGTACAGTGCCAATCCGAGCTTTGAGTACGTGCCGGGCAGGCAAAATATCGGCATGAACCCCGCGGGTGGACTGCCCGTCAACCGCGGCGACCCGGACGTGGCGACCAACATGGCCGCGTTGATCGCTTGGGATCCTCTCGCGGCGAAGGAAGTCTGGCGCATCGCCTACGACAAAGCGGGCAGCGGCGGCGTCTTGACGACGGCCGGCGATTTGCTCGTGCAAGGCGTCATCGACGGCCGCTTCGTGGTTTATCGCGCGAGCGACGGGACCGAGCTTTGGTCGATGCCGGTACAGACGGGCATCGTGGCCGGCCCCATTACTTACACCGTCGACGGCGAGCAGTACATCGCGGTCAGCGCCGGATGGGGCGGTATCAGCTCACTGACCGGAACGCAGCCGCAAGACGGCGCTCCGATCGCGTCCGCGCGCATGCTCGCCTTCAAGCTCGGCGGCAATGCGTCGCTGCCGCCCGTGCCGCCGCGCATGATCCCCACGCCGCCGCCGCTCGAAGCCTCGGCGAACACCGTCGCACGCGGCGAGCTCGTCTACGGCCAGCACTGCCTCATCTGTCACGGCGCCGGCGCGATCTCGGGAGGGTCGATCCCCGATCTGCGCATGATGACCCCCGAGACGCACGCGCAGTTCGAGGCCATCGTGCTCGAGGGAATTCGCGGGCCGCTCGGGATGGTCGCCTTCGCCGATCTGCTGAGGCGAGACGATGCACGGGCCGTGCATGCATACGTGATCAAGCGGGCCAACGAAGATTTTGCGGGCGCGGCCGGATCGGCCGAGCCGTAAACCCCAGCACGCGTTCGCTCGGCCTGCTCGGCGTCGCCGACGGCGGGCTTATGTCAAGCGACCTTTCCCGTAGTTCTGTGATGCGGCTCTAGGGTCGGGGCCGCAGGCATCCGTACGATGCACGCGCGTACACAAACGTGGGAGAAATTCATGAACTTCAAGAGGCTCGCCAGCGCGTTGGCTTTGGCATTCGCGCCGGGCGTGGTATTGGCCGACCTGAACTATAGCGGTGTAGAGCTCAATTTCGTCAGTGTCGAGCTCGGCGATGACGTCATCGACGTCGACGGCGATGGTTTCGAGATCGGGGGCTCGTATGCGATGAGCGATCAGTACTTCCTGTTCGGCGAGTATGGTGATCAGGATCTCGATTTCGGGATCGAGGGCAAGTCGTACGAAGTAGGCGCGGGCTTCCATCACGAGATGAACCGCGACCTCGACTTCGTTGCGTCCATCTCCTACGTCGACGCGGAAGTCGAGCTCGGTGGATTCTCCGTCGATGACGATGGATTCGCGCTCGGCGCCGGCATGCGCTCGCGTGTTGCGCGGTCCTTCGAGGTCGAGGGCGGCATCCGCTACGTAGACCTCGACGAGAGCGGCAGCGATACGGGCTTCGTGCTCGGCGGCCGCTACTATTTCAACGATACGTTCGCCATCAGCGCCGGGACCGATCTCAACGACAACGCCGATACGTTCCGTATCGGTGTGCGCGCGGAATTCTAGCAACCGTCGGTCGTACGCTTCATTGAGGGGCAGCCTTGCGGCTGCCCCTTTTTTATTGCCGGCCGCACGGTCTCACACGGGCCGCGGCAAGCAGCTCTCGAACTCTGTACGCCGCCTAATTCGGCGGCTATCGTGCTCTGCATGGACCCCGTGAGCCACGCAGTGTTGGGTGCGAGCTTGGCGCAATCGCGCCGTGCGGACAAGTTCGGAACGGCCACGTTACTCGGCGGCCTTTCGGCCTTGGCGCCCGATCTCGACGCCCTGATCCAGTCGCCCAACGACCCGCTCTTGCTGCTCGAGTATCACCGTCAGTTCACGCACTCGCTCGCGTTCGTGCCGTTCGGGGCGTTGTTGTGCGCGCTTCTGTTCTCGAGCTTCGCGCGGCGTCATCTGACTTTCGCCGCGACCTATGGATTCTGTGTCTTGGGGTTCGCGAGCCACAGCCTGCTCGACGCATGCACGACCTATGGGACCGAGCTCTTGTGGCCGTTCTCGGACGCGCGCGTCGCGTGGAGCATCGTCTCGGCGATCGACCCGGCGTTTACGTTACCCGTGCTTACGCTCGTCGTTCTAGCGGCCCGCCGCCGGGCGCCGCGTTACGCCTACTTCGGTGCGGCATGGGCCATCGTCTATTTGGCGTTCGGCGCGCTGCAACAGGCGCGCGCCGAAGCCGCAGGCGCCGCCGTGGCCGGCTCCCGAGGGCACGTGCCCGTCCGACTCGAAGCGAAGCCGGCGTTGGGGAGCGTTATGCTCTGGAAAGTCATCTACGAGTATGACGGCCGCTACTACGTCGATGCCGCGCGCGTCGGCTTTGCGGCCACCGTCGCTGCGGGCGAAAGCATTGCCAAGCTCGACGTCACTCGGCACTTCCCGTGGCTCGATCCGGAGAGCCAGCAGTCCGTCGACGTCGAGCGCTTCCGCCGCGTCTCCGACGGGTTTCTCGCCATCGACACCGCGGCCCCGAATCGCATCGTCGATCTGCGCTACTCGATGATCCCGAACGAGATCGCCGGTTTCTGGGCCATCATTCTCGATCCTCACGCGCGCCGCGACGACCACGTGGAGCTCGTGACCACGACGGAAGGCGTAGCCGCGCGCGCCGCGCGTCTGCTCGATAGTCTGTTCGGAAAGGAGGGATGACATGCGCTTGTGGATGAAACTCGTTGCCGCTGCGGGTGCATTGGCGGGCTCGGTAGCCGGCGCGCAGCAGCAGGACTTCGGGCCGTTGCCCTACGACTACGTATTCGGGAGCTACGCCCTGACCGAGCTCGATTCCGGCGGCGTCGAGCTCGGCGGCTCGATCGAGGTCGCGAACCGCATTCACGTCTTCGGCGCCTATCAAGATTGGGAGCTCGGCAATGACTTCGATTATTCGGTGTTTCGCATCGGCGGCGGCTACCGGTGGGCGCTCTCGCCGCGCACCGACGCCGTGGCAAAGCTTGCGTTCGCGAGCACCGAGATCGACGGCCCGGGCGCGTCGCCCGATATCGATGACGACGGCCTGGTCTTGAGCGGCGAGATTCGCGGGTGGATCGCCGAGAACGTCGAGCTTTCCGGCGAGCTCTTCTTGGACGACTCGTTGGGCTCGGATATCGAAACCATCCTCGAGTTCGGCGGGCAGTATCATCTCAACGACAATTTCTCCGTCGGCGGCCGGTTGCGCGTCGACGATAACGACACGACGCTGTTGCTCGGCGGGCGCTTCTATTTCGGCGGCTCGATCGGCAGCGGCAGGAGAACCCGCGCCAACTGAGCCGAGACCGGCCTGCGGCGGCGGTCTCAGAGCGCTTTGCGGAACGTCAAATTGATGCGCCGCCGCCCGAGCCGCGCATGTGCTCCGTCGTCGATGCGCGCCACGCCGTGGAAGTACCGTCGCGATGCGCCGCCCCAGACGACGACGTCACCGTGCTCGAGCAGGTGCCGCGTCGGGCGGTCCGCACGCCGCGCCCCGCCGAACAGAAACGTCGCCGGCAGACCCAGCGACACGGACACGATCGGCGCGGCGAAATCGCGCTCATCCTTGTCCTGGTGCAGCGACAGCCGCGTGCCGGGGACGTAGCAATTGATGAGGCACGCGTCGGGCGTAAAGCGCGGGAACCCGGCGGCCGCCGCCGCGGCGCGCGCGAGGGCGAGAAATGCGGGCGGCATTGGAGGCCACGGAGCTTGCGACAAGGGATCGATCGCCGTATACCGATACCCGCTCTCGTCCGAGACCCATCCCGCCGGTCCGCAATTGGTCATCGCGACCGACATCGACCGCCCGCCCGGCGTCACCATGCGGCGAAACGGTGCGCGCCTGCCGATGGCCTCGATCTCGCGGAGAATCTCGCCGTCGTCGGCGATGAACCCGCGCAAGATCCGCGCATCGGGGCCGATGATCTGCGTGCCGAGGGCATCCTGCGCGCCGCTCGCGTTGAGGTCGAGCGTGGCCGCCGCGCCCATTCAATCGCTGGCCGGCACCGGCAATGCATCCACGTCGGGCAGCGTGAGGCCATGCTCTGCGAGATAGGCATCCCACAAAGAGACGGAGCACGTGTACTCGAGGATGTTCAAGTCGGGCCGATACGCGGCTTCGGCGCGTGAGCGCACGGGCTCGGTGTAAAGCTTGGGATCCGTGACGGTGATCTCGTCGACGAGGTACTTGCGAGCCTCGCCGTCCTGCTCGCGTTCTTCGAGCCACATGCGCTCGAGGACGTGCGCATCCGACGTCGTCGGAAATCGATTCATGTAGGGATATGGGTTGAGATGCGTGGTCTCGATGACGAGCACGTCGTCCTCCCAATGGGCCAAAGAATACCCCATGGCCGTCGGCAGGATCGGTTCCGGAGGATCGGCGTCCGCCATGTAGACCTTGCGATACATGCCGTAGCCTTCCCAAAAGATCGTGAGATCGTGCGGCCGATGAAAGATTTCGATCGCAAACGGCGCCCCCCACGGCGCGCGCGGCATTCCGGGCCAAATGCAATAAAGACCTGGATCGTCCTCGGTCCTGAACTCCTGCTGATACGCATCCGCGAGCGCTTGTGCGGCCGGTGTGTACGGCAACGGATTCGGTCGGCGCTGGCCGAAGCCGGCCGGGAAATAGACGCCGCTGAAGTCTCGCTTCGTGGGCTCCGGCGTCTCAGCCGACGCGACGGCGGGAACCGCAGAGATCGCGACGGCCGCGAGCACGGCAAATACGGGCAGCGTCCCTGAGCGGTCCGATCTCGAACGATGTCTCGACATGCCTCATCCCCCCGATTAGGAGGCAGTAATGTAAGCGAATTAGCGCCGAAACAGGAATTCCTGCATGCCGTTGGCAAGCAATCGGCCGCGTTCGATGGAGAAGTCGGGCATGCAGCGCTTCAAGTCCTCGGGGCTGTAACGCGGCGCAGCACGGTCACCGCGGGCGCCCCGATTGAGATTGACGAGCCTGTAATCCTCGAGCGGCACGTAACACCCGGGCCGCGCCGGCATGCGCGATTCGAGGTAGACGATGAGCCCATGCGCGAGCGCGCCGCGCCGGGTGCGCTTCGCGATACCGGCCATGACGGCGGTCATTGCCGGCCGCGCGAAGTAATTCAGCAAGTCCCAGCACAGCACGAGGTCGAGCGGCTCGCCGCCGGCTTTCGGCAGCAGGCTCTCGACGAGGCTCCCGAGGGCAGCCGGCTCGCGCTCGGCATTGAGCGCCTCGACGCTGTCGGCGATGTCGACGATCTCCATGCGGCACCGGAATCCGCCGAACAACTCGATCGTCCGCGTCTGCGCCGCGCCGAGGTCGAGCACGACGATACGCCGGCTCTCGTCGATGCTCTCGATGCACGAACGAAACAGCGGCGCGTGCAGCGTCGCGGGGACATCGAGCTCCGCGCGCGCTGTCGCCGCACCGAGCGGTTCGAGCACGTCAGTTCTTGACGTTGGATACGACAGCCGGCTTGGACGCCAGCGGCGGCGTACCCGTGCCGGAGGCCGGCATCGGCTTGGCGATCGTTTGCGGTTTCCCGAGCGCCGCTTCGACCGCTTGCGGATCCATCTCTATCGAGCCCTTGAAACGCGCGCCGTCCTCGAGGCTGACGCGCGGTGCCGTGATGTTCCCGAGCACGCGCGCATTCTTACGGATCGTGACGCGCTCGGCGCCGTAGATGTCGCCCTCGGTGAGCCCGTCGACGGTGATTGCTTTGGCGTAGATGTCGGCTTTGATCTTGCCTTCCTTGCCGATCGTCAAGCTGTTGTTCTTCAATTGGATAGTGCCGCTGACGTCGCCTTCGATGCGCAAGTCTTCTTCACCGAGCAGATCGCCCGTGATGTGAATGGAACGGCCGATGATGGCGCCTTCGCGGCTACCCGAGGTATCGCTGCGCGACTCGGGCGCCGAGTCCGGCTCCGCAGCGTTCCTTGATAGCGAGCCCTGGCTCCGGGGCATTTCCTCTTTCTTGAACATGGTTCTCCCCCTCTATGGGTGCTTCCGTGGGCAAAACTCCATTATGTAGCGCAAGATAAACCACATGAACAAGCTGTCGCAAGCCCGCGCTGGCCGGCAGAAAAAAAGTCCGGCCTTTCGGCGGCCCGTTGGCGGCTCAAGGCT
>DATCIQ010000229.1:0-2674 GCA_036507635.1 Gammaproteobacteria bacterium | reverse complement strand
CGTTGAACGGCCCTTCGATCTCGAGCCGATTCGCGACGATGACGCTCGTCTCGCCGCCGCTCGGCTCGAACGGCTCGAGCAGATAGTCGGACTCGGCGAAAGTGCGCGCCTCGAATGTGACGGCGACTTCGTGTTGGCCCGCGGTGACGGCGACGCGGATGTCCTCAAAGCGCGCACGAATCTCGGCGACGGCCGTCGCCTGGTTTTGATCGACGTTCTTGAGATCGTCGGGGCCGCCGATCATGCCTTCGAACACGCGCTGGTCGTCGATGAGCAGGATGACCTTGTGCCGGTATTGCAGGGCCGGCACGTAGCCCGCCGTGACGAGATCGCCGATGCCGAAAGCGTACTCGCCGTCGACGGGAAAGTAATGCTCGACGACCATGCCGCCGCGCGTGCCGAGCGGCATGCCTTCGATGTGCTTGTTCTGAATCGTGCCGGGCTGGCCGTAATAGACGCGATTGTCGAACTTAGCATTCGGATCGCCGACGGCCATGTTGGCGACGACGCGCGCCGCGGAGATGTACTGCTCGAGAAACGACGGCGACACCTTGAGCACGTTGGCGACGTTGTCGAAGCCGTCGCTTTCGTCGTCCTTGGGCAAGAGCGCGCTCGCGTCGACACGGATGGCAAGCAAATCCTGGACGGCGTTCGCGTATTCCGTGCGGTTCAGGCGGTGCAGCGCGACGCGACCCGGGTTGGGATCGCCGGCCGCGCGCTCGTCGAGCGCCACTTCGAGCCACTCGACGAACTCGTCGACGGTCTCAAGGTCCGGATCGGGACCGCCGGGCGGCGGCATCTGCCGGCCGCGGAGCTTCTGCACGACTTCCTCGAACAGCGCCGGATCCTCGCGTATCGAATCCGGCGTCAAGAGATTGAAGGCGAGGTCGGCCGTCCACTCCTCGTCGTTATGGCAATCGACGCAATAACGGTCGAGCATCGCCCACTGCTCGTGCGCGTTGCGCTCCGGGGAGCGTGCGAGCAGGAAATAGGCGCCGGCCGCGAGCGCGGCAACGGCGCCGACTGCAAGGCCTATGCGCGCATTACGCGCCGCCTTGGATGACGTTTTCGGCAACACGGCTACAGCACTCCGCCGAGCTCTCTAATGTGGCCCCACAAGCCTTGGTAAGCGAGCTCGAGGAAAAGTTCGGCGTCGCCGGTCCAGCCTTCGTCGAACGCGCGCGTCGGCTCGGCCGCGATGACCTCCTCGAGGCTACGGCCGTTCTTGATCATTCCGCCGACGGTATCCTTCATGGCCGTCGCGAACTCGAGCTGCTTCTTAAGCGCCGCACGCTTCTGCGGGGGGCCGGCCGCGGGAATCACGAGCGTATTCGCGTCGCAGAGATCGAGCAGCGCACGGCTCGCGCGTTCGAGCCCGCCGATCCATCCGCCCGTGACGTAGTCGACGACGGGGTAGGTGTCGACGGCGAGCAAGTCGCTCGCGACGAGCACGTTCGAATTCGGGAAGAACACGTAGATGTCGCCGTCGGTATGCGCCTGCGCAAGATAGCCGCAGTGAACGGGCTCGCCGCCGAAGTCGAGCTTTTCCTCCGTATAGAAAGTGCGCGTCGGCAGCTCCTCCTTGGGTTGCGGCTCGTGGACCAAGCTCTCCCACTCGACGGTGAAATCGTTGCCCATCCAGAGCCGCGTATTCTCGTGCGCGATGACGCTGCCGCCCGAAGCGATGACGGCGCCGTTCAAGCCCGTGTGCTCGGCGCGCCAATTGCTGTTGAAGAGCAGCTCGACGCGCGGCGAGCTCCCGAGCGCGTCGACGAAGTCGGAGAGCTCCGTCGCGTGACGCCGTAGGCCGCCGTCGACGAGCGCGACGCCGTCACCGCCCGTCAATGCAACGATGTTCGTGCCCGCGCCCATGATCAGCGTGAGCTTGTCGGTGAGCGTGTGCGCCGTGAGTGGAGCGGCACCGTAGGCCTGGCTCAACGCCGGCGGCGGCATCGCCGCGGCGGCGGAACCGGCAAGCGCGGAATGCAGGAATCGGCGGCGATTCAAGGTCTTGACCATGACCGACAACTCTAGCGCATGGACGACGGCCCTGCCATGGAGGCGCCAAGCGAGCTCTACGTACTTCGGGGTGCCCTTAAGTAAAACCAGGCGCCTGAGGTACGATGGATCGTATGGTCGAGATCGTCGGCATCGCGGGCAGCTTGAGGCAGGGCTCGTTCAACCGCGCGTTGCTGCGCGCCGCAAGCGAGGTCATGCCCGACGGTGCGAAGCTCAGCATCCTGCCGATCGACGACGTGCCGCTCTATAACGGTGACGTGGAACGCAATGAAGGCGTCCCGGAAGCGGTCGCCGCACTCAAAACGGGCGTCGAGCGAGCGGCGGGGCTCGTGCTTGCGACGCCCGAGTACAACGGCGGCATCCCGGGGGTGCTCAAGAACGCGATCGACTGGATGTCGCGGCCTGCGGACGACATCCCGCGCGTGTTCCACGGCAAGCCCGTCGCCCTCATGGGCGCCACGCCCGGCGGCCTCGGCACGACGCTGTCGCAGGCGGGTTGGTTGCAGATCCTGCGGACGCTCCGCATGCGCGTTTGGGTCGAGAAGGGCCCGTTTTATGTCTCGGGAGCCGGCAAGCTGTTCGACGCCTCGGGCTTGAGCGACGCCGAGCTGCGCGAGCGCCTGCGCAACTACATGGCCGCGTTCGTCGAGCACGT
>DATCIQ010000228.1:0-2942 GCA_036507635.1 Gammaproteobacteria bacterium | reverse complement strand
GTCCTCGCTGAACCCTTGCCGATCGTACGGTGCGGGGCGCGTCGGAAACGGCTGAGTCGGCGACGTCCATTCGCCGGGCACGTCGGACGTCGGCACGGGGCGCTCCTCGATCGGCCACAACGGTTCGCCCGTCTCGCGATCGAATGCGTACGCGAACGCTTGCTTCGTGAGCTGCACGACGGCTTTGACGGGCCGCCCATCGACAGTCACGTCGAGCAGGATCGGCGACGTCGGATTGTCCCAATCCCAAATGTCGTGATGAATGAGTTGCTGATGCCACACGCGCTCGCCCGTTTCCACGTCGAGCGCGACCAAGCTGTTGCCGAACAAATTGTTGCCTGGACGCTCGCCGCCGTACATGTCGCTCGTCGGCATCTCGACGGGCAAATACACCATGCCGAGCTCCGGATCCGCGGCCATCGGGCCCCATACGCCCGTGTTGCCCGTGTATTCCGCCGAACCATTGAGCCACGTTTCGTAGCCGAACTCGCCGCGCTCGGGGATCGTGTGAAACGTCCACAGGAGCTTGCCCGTACGCGCGTCGAAGCCGCGCACGTCGCCCTTTGTCTGCGCCTTCGAGTCGGGCCGCGCGCCGACGCCGTGCGCAGGGCCGACGACGACGACATCGCCGACGACGATCGGCGGCGACGTCGAGCCGATCTCGATGTTGTCTGCGGGGCCGCGCAACCACTGGAACATGTCGACGAAACCGGCTTCGCCGAACTCGCGCTTCGGCAGGCCCGTGTTCGCATCGAGAGCGACGAGGTAGAAACCCGGAGTGACGGTCAGAATGCGCGCGTCATCCTCGCCATCCGTCCAATAAGCGACGCCGCGGCCCGAAATCTTGCGCGGCGCGTTGTCGAAGCGCTCGCCTTCGTTCGGGCGCCATACCCAAAGCGTCTCGCCCGTCGCCGCATCGATCGCGACGATGTTGCGCGTGATGCCGGCCGTCGCATAGAGCACGCCGTCGATCATGAGCGGCGTCGTCTCGCTGCGCTGCTCGGGGCGCGGTCCGAAGTTGGCGCCGGACCAGCGCCAAACGACGCGCAGCTCGCCGACATTGTCGGCATTGACCTGGTCGAGCGGCGAATAGTGCTGCGCAGCGAGACTGCCGCCATAGACGGGCCACTCGACGAGCGAACCCGGCGCTTGGGCATCCGTCTGCGCCCAAACGGCCGAACCGGCAAACGCGCCCACGAGCCCTACGGCGGGTAACCATCCTTCTCTCATTGCTGAATTCCCCCAGACCGAAGCTCGCGGCCCGGCCACTTCACGAAAAGGTGCCCGATTTTCGTCACAATTTGAGGTGTTTGCAATTCATGTGACTACGACGTAGAGGTAGAATTGTTACGATGAAAAACGAATACACGGCTGTCGTCCAAAAAGACGGGCGCTGGTGGGTCGGCTGGCTCGAAGAGATTCCGGGCGTCAACTGCCAGGGCGAGTCGCGCGATGAGCTCGTGGCGAATCTTCGATCCGCGCTTCAGGAAGCGCTTGAAATGAACCGGACCGAGGCGCGCACCGCCGCTGGCGATCAATTCGAGGAAGTTCGGATCGAGGCGTGAAGCGCCGTCAGTTCCTCGCGCATTCTTCGGCCTATTGCGCTCGTCCCCGGGAGCCGACGACGAAGCTGCCGTTGTGCTCGCCGCGGTACGCACCCGACAGGAGCCACTCTTTCGAGGCCTCGTGCATGAACCGGTACTGCGATGTCTCCCAAAGCGCAAAATGCGTCGCGCACTCCATCTCGACGATGACCTTGCTATCCGCGCCCGCGAGGTCCCGATACAAAGCTTGGCCGCCCGGCAACAAGCCGTCCTGCCGCCCGACCATGATCAACGTCGGCGCCGTCACGCGCGCCGCGAATTCCGGATTCCAGCCGAAGTACTCGGCCGTGCGTACGCGCATAACGCCGTCCGCGGGACCCCAAACGGAGCCGAAGGCGTCGTAGCTCATGATTGTTCGCCACACGGTGTCCTGAATGCCGGGCTCGACTTGATCCTCGCAGGCGACGTTTGCGCCCCAACGGTCGTGCAAGAGCCCAGACCGTGTTTGGAGCGTCATCGGCACGCCCGGTGACGGCAGGCTCGCGGGCGGCCCCGTCGGACTCTCGGGCTGATAAAACGGCGCAAACAGCACGAGCTTGTCGATCTTGTCGGGATGTCGTGCCGCATATCCGCCCGTGCGCAAGCCGCCGAGTGACCAACCGATCAAGCTCACGCGCTCGACGCCGCGCAGCCCGCGAATGTAATCGACGACCGTGTCGATCTCGTCCCAGTCGGTCGCGCTGGTCGTCAGGAGATGCTTGTAATCGGGCTCGCACGAAGCGCCGAGCGGATTCGGAGTGACCACGGCCTGATCGGCCGCGCTCATGTTGCAGGGATTGTCCATGGCTGGCATCGGCGAATGGCCGTAACCCGTGTGATCCATGGCGAACGTATCGAAGCCCGCGGTCGCGAGGTACGCCATCCAACTGTAGTCTTTGAGCTCGAGATCGAAATCGGGGACCGAAGGCACCGAAACGCCGTGCACGAACAACACGACTCGGCCCTCGGGCGCCGTCCCGGCCGTGATGCTCGCCTCGAGCGTCGTGCCGATCTTCTCGCGCACAAACAAGCCGATCCTCTGCCCCTCGCTCGCCGGCACCGTCGAGACGTGCGGCACGAAGCGGTCGATCGTCGCGAGCGCTTCTTCCGCGGCGGCGGTGCCCGAAAGCGCGTACGCGACGCCCATGCAAAGCATTGCGAGCAACGGGTGTCGAACAGCGCGGCGCGTCGGGGGGGCCAACCGCATGTCGATCGATCTCATGAAACCGAACCTCCGATCTTGGTTGTAGGAGCGGCCTTCGGCCGCGATTCCTACAAATACGTGAGAATAACGCCCACCAGCCCACCGATGACGAGCACCATGAGGACCACGCCCGTGACGCCCGAGCCGACGCCGCG
>DATCIQ010000227.1:0-12948 GCA_036507635.1 Gammaproteobacteria bacterium | reverse complement strand
CGCCATGGCTGAAGACATTGGTGCGCAGCAACTCGATGCTGACGACGCCGAGCAGCACGAATACGATCTTCGCGATGAACATGCTGTTGCCGATCATCTCGTTGGCCCGCGCCATGAACAACCCGACCCCGGAGATTGCGTTGATCGTGAAGCCCAGGTACATGAGCGGGAACAGCTTGATGAGCGGCGCGACCGGTATGCCGGGCGCGAACCCGAGCAGGCGCAATGAGATCGCGGTGTTGATGCCGACGACGATCGCGAGTCCCATCGCATGCAAGGACAGCACGGTCGTGTAAGCAAGGAGCGATGACGACTCGCGCACGAACGTCGCGATGGTTGTTCCTTCCAGCCACGTGAGCATTTCTGTCATCTTATTGGCACGTTAGAGCTGAACAGGGCCGCGAGTATATAGGCATTCGCGGCGCTTTGTCCCTACAACCAGCCCCGCCGTTTGAAGAACCACAGCGGCAAAGCGGCGGATACGACCAGCAGCACGAGTGCTGCGGGGTAACCGAGCAGCCAGTCGAGCTCCGGCATGTGCTCGAAATTCATGCCGTAGACGCTCGCAATCAGCGTCGGCGGTAGGAACACGACGGCGGCCACCGAAAAGATCTTGATGATGGCGTTTTGCTCGATATTGATCATGCCGAGCGTGGCGTTGAGCAGGAAGGCGTTCTTCTGCGAAAGAAAGTCGGCGTAATGGGTCAGAAATCGTCCATCGTGCACGAGCGACCCGAGCCGAGTGCGGACGGCGGGATCGTCCTCGCTTTTGGGCACGACTTGATCGAGAAACGCGAACAGGCGCTCGAAGGTCATGAGACTGTCGCGAATGTTCGAGAGAAGATCGCCCTTGCGGCCGATCCCTTCGAGCACCTTCTGAAAATCGCGGCTCTTTTTCGACGCTGTGACGGTCGGCTGAAACACGTTGCGGGAGATTCCGTCGATCTCCCGCGCCGCGCGCTCGAGAATGTCCGCGAGCCGCTCGACGACGGTTTCGAGGAGTCCCATGAGAATGCCGTGCGGGCTCGTGGTGCCGAGCGCGGATTTCTCGGCGCGCTGCGGAAAAACTTGGAAGGCGCGCGGATCGTCGTAGCGCACCGTGATGAGCCGCGGCCCCGCGACGACGAACGTGACGGGCGAGATGACGACGTCGTCGCGGTCCGTATGCGCAAGCATCGTTGCGGTCATGAAAGCCGCCTCGTCCTCCAAGTAGAGCCGGCTCGATACCTCGATCTCCTCCATTTCCGCGCGCGTCGGGATGTTGATCTTAAGCTTCCCTTCTACGAAAGATTCCTCCTCGGGCGTGGGACTCAAGAGGTCGATCCATGCCGCAGTTTCGAGACGGCCGGCGCCATCTTCGATCGATCGGAGGCGGCCGTTCTCCGCTGCATAGCCTTTAATCATGACCCTTCCTCGACCTCTTCGAAACAATGGTGCAAGCTTGCAACTCTCATGTCAGCAATACTGCACTACATCTACGATCCACTATGCGGCTGGTGCTACGGCGCCGAACCGCTCGTCACGGCCGCCGCAAGCACCGCCGGCATCGAGCTGCGGCTGCACGCCGGCGGCCTGTGGCCGGAGCCGACGACGTTGCCCGATGGAACGCGCCGGTACATTCAACAGGCCGATGCGCGCATCGCGAGCATGAGCGGTCAGCCTTTCGGCCCCGCGTATCTTTCGGGCCTGCTGCTCGATCCGAACATGGTCCTCTACTCGCTGCCGCCGATCGCGGCGATTCTCGCGGCGCAGTCGATTGTGCCCGAAAAAGCGCTGCCGATGCTGCGTGCGATTCAACGCGCTCATTACGTCGAAGGCCGGCGTGTCGTCGAGCACACCGTGCTCTGCGACATCGCCGTCGAATGCGGTCTCGAGCGCAAGGAATTCGAAGCCGCCTTGCGCAAAGCGCCGGCCGAACGGCATATCGGAGAAACGCGGCAGTTGATGCATCGAGTGGGGTCCGGCGGGTTTCCGACTTTCGTGCTCGAAAAAGACGGCCGTCTCGGCGCTGTACCGCACCAGCGTTACGCGAGCGACGCTGCGGGTTTCGGACACTGGCTCGCGAGCGAGCTCAAGGCCGGGCCGCCGCTTCGGCGCGAAGCCTAAGCGCCGACGGCGCTCGACGCCCGGCTATCGGTCGCTCCACCATGCGACGAATTCGTCGAGCTCGATCGCCCCGTCCTTGTCGGTATCGATCGTCCGGAACCCCACGCGGGCCTCGTCTTCCTCGACATCGGCTTCGAGCTCCTCGAGCATACTCACGAACTCATCGAATTCGATCTTCCCGTCCTCGTTCGAATCGTTGTATTGGAAGCTCTCCTTGAGCTCGTCGAATTCCTCGGGGGTCACTGACATAAAAAGGTCCTCATTTTCGCCATGGCGGTGATTATCCGTAGGAACGACGTCCCACCGCAATTCGTGCCGGGTGTGAGCCTGCTGTTTGGCATCATGTACTTCGTGCAAAGCCTCGGCGACCCCTCGTCGGGGCTCATCGCGCAGCCCGTGCGCTCGCTGCTGCGGGCGGGCACCGAGTCGCCGGCCGCCATCGCCGGCTTCATGGCACTGGCCGCGATCCCCTGGTCGCTGAAACCCCTGCTGGCGCTCCTCTCGGACTTCGTGCCGCTCAAGGGGTCGCGGCGGCGGAGCTATCTGCTCATCGCGACCGGAGGCGCGTGCGCGGGGCTCCTGCTTCTCTATGCCCTGCCCGTCTCCGCCGAGCAACGCGCGCTCCTGCTCGCCCTCGTCTGGCTGCCCGGACTCGGCATCGCGTTCGGCGACGTCCTCGTGGACGCGCTCATGATCGAGATCGGCCAGCCGCGCGGTCTGACCGGAAGGCTGCAATCCGTGCAATGGTCCGCCGCTTATGCCGCGCTCATATTGAGCGGCGTGCTCGGCGGCTACTTCAGCGCCGCCGCCCAGCAGGAATCTGCGTTCTTGCTGTGCGCAGCCTTGTGGGCCGGCGCGCTCGTGCTCGCGTTCATGTTTGTCCGTGAGCCGCCGAGCACGCTCGACGAGACGAACATTGCAGTCACCGCACGCTCGTTGCGCAGCGCTCTGGGAGTGCCGGGTCTCGCACTGTTGTGCGTATTCGTGTTCTTCTGGGACTTCAACCCGCTCTGGGTTTCCGTGCTGTATCTCTACATGACCGATGCGCTCGGGTTCTCGGAGCAGGTCTACGGCAATGCGTACTCGCTCTTTTCGGCGGGCGCACTCGTCGCGAGCATCGCGTACGGATTTTATTGCCGTCGAGTGCGCGCCGGTCGCTTGATGCACGTCTGCATAGCGGCAGGCATCGCGGCCAACCTCGTCTACTGGTCGTTGCCCTCGATCATGGCTGCTTACGGGATCTCATTTGTCGCGGGGTCGGCGTACATGACCGGCTCGCTGATTCTTCTCGATCTCGCGGCGCGGCTCGTGCCGGTGCGCGTCGCGGCGACCGTCTTCGCGGTCATCATGGCGCTTGCAAATCTGGGATCCTCGGTGGCCGAGGCCGGCGGCGGATACCTTTTCGAGCTGCTCGGCGACCGCTTCGATACGGATGCGGCTTATCGGGCCATCGTCGCGCTCAGCGCTGCGATCGTCGCGGGCTGTTGGTGGCTATTGCCGCGCTTGCGACGCGCCGTGCCCGAGTGGTGGCACCGCCCCTCTTTGCCGGGCGACGCACCCCTCGTAGGAGCGTCCGCCGCCGCGATCGATCCTAAATCCTCCAGATGATCAAGGTGTAGCCTCACTCTCATAAGAAATTACTTTAACTCGGCGCCGCACTCCCCGCCCGGGCAGCGGTTGTTTTCCTGACAGTGAAACTCGTAGAGCCCCGTCTCGTCCCACTCGGGATGAAGCGTCATCTGCAGCTCTTCGGTCCAGGATTCCGTGAAGATCTTCGGGTCCTCGACGGTGAATTCATACGAGAGCGTGCTCGCATCGACGCGCGTCAGTCGTTCGATCGTCCGAAACGCGTCACTGTGCATACGGTACTCGTCGGGGTTCACATAGTAATGGTCGTCGAGCGTCCAGCGCTTGAAGTTGCGGCTGTCGATGACGAGCGTATCCCCTTCCCAGTATCCGACGGAATCGCCGTAGTACGTGGGCTCGATGCCCTCGCGGTACGCTCGTCCGTCGAGCGGAATGAGCCGCGTGGCACGCTCGAATTCCGTGACCATCACGAGCCAATCGTCGGTCTGCACGATCTGCACGGGATACGGCCCGAAAAACGCCGACGGGAAGCCCGACGGCATGCAGAACGCGCGCGGCTCATCGAGCTGCGGATCGCCCGTGCGCTCCTTGTAGAACAGCGCTTCGCCTCCCTCCACGAACGGAGGCATGCGTTCCTTCGTGAACGTCGTCGCGCCGCCGCCGCGAGGCTCGACGTGACGCGGCTGGGACCAGAAGCCGGAAAAATCCGGCCTACCGTTCGGCGTGCGCGGCGACTCGAAGCCCTGAGCGGCCGGGGCTTGAGCCCAACCCGACGACGACAGCACGAGCGCGGCCGCGCAAGCGCACACGGAGGATAGCAAGCGATTTTTCATCGGCAGCACCTCGAAGCTAACGGCCGCCCGACCGCGCCGTGGAGTCCTCGCTCGAAGCCGTGAATACGTTGCGGCCGTCGGGCAACGTGACGCTTCCACCGGACGCGTTGTTCGAACCGTCACGGGCACGAAAACCGTCGACGTTGACGACGGAACCGATGCGCAGCACGTCTTTCGTGATTCCGCGACGCATGAGGACCCCGGGAGGGGCGGCGGAGAATCCCCACTCGGTGACGCCGCCGTCGGGCTCCATGACCTCGACATAGAACCATATGTGCGGGTTCATCCACTCGACGCGGACGATCGTTCCCATCACGGCCACGGGTTTCGTCGCGTCGAACACCGCCGAAAACGAATGATGCGCGTAAGCAGGCGCCGTCGCCGCAGCGAGCAAGACCACCGACGGCAGACGCTTCCGCAACGCCCGTGCTCCACGTTAGATCGAACAAGGTTACCCTATCCGCCCGCCTCGTTTCGAGAGATGATGCGACCCATGCTCAACCTGCATTCCGTGGCACGCGCGTTCGTCGTGCTCTGCACGCTGCTCGCGGTCGCGGGCTGCGGCGTCGAATCCCCCGCGCCGACCTATCGATTGGAGCCGGTCGTGCCCGTCGGCTCGCCGTTCCACGGCGTCCACGGCCTGCGTTTCGACAGTGACGACAATCTTTACGCCGCGAGCGTCATCGGGCAGAGCCTGTTCACCGTCGATATCGAGTCGGGCGCCGTGAACCTCTTCGTCGGGCCGCGCGAGGGCATGGCCGACGACATCGCGATCGCCGCCGACGGCACGTTCGTCTGGACCGCGATCGAGGACGGCATCGTTTATGCGCGCGCGCCGGGCGGTCCCGTGCGCAAGCTGCTCGAAGGCTACAAGGGCGTCAACGCGGTTTCCTTCGGGCCCGACGGACGGCGCTTGTTTCTGACGCTCGTCTTCTATGGCGACGCGCTTTACGAGCTCGACCTCTACGGCGGCGCGGCGCCGCGCTTGATCGCCGAGGGCATCGGCGGCTTGAACGCATTCGGGGTGGCCGGCGACGGCATGATCTACGGACCGCTCGTGTTCGGCGGACGCGTCGTTCGCATCGATCCCGACACGGGCAGCATCGCGACGGTCTCGGACGACTTCGCGAGCCCGGGCGCCCTCAAGCTCGAGTCCGACGAGTCCGCCCTCGTGCTCGACGACGGCGCCGAGATCAAGCGCGTCAATCTTGCGACCGGCGAGACGACGCTGCTCGCAACGCTGCCTTCCGGCGGCGACAACCTCGCGATCGACTCGCAGGGCCGTGTTTACGTCTCGCTCTCCGAAACCAATGCGATCGTCGTGATCGATCCGCGCTCGGGCGACATGCGCTATGTCGTCGAGCCGGCACCGCTCAACTCGCCGGCTGGCTTCGCGGCGTGGTCGCAGGCCGGGCGTGACACGCTTTACGTCGGCGATCTTTTCGGCGGCATCAAAGTCATCGACGCGGCGACGGGCGGCATCGAGCACAAGGCCGTCGAGCTCTTTCAGCCCGTGCACATCGCCGTCACGGAAACTGCCGTTTACGCAGTCAGCCAGGTCTTCGGGACGATTCAACGCTTCGACAAAGCGACTTTCGAGGTGCTCGATACGTGGGAAGGGTTCAATGCGCCCGGCGACGTGCTCGCCGCGGCGAGCGGCGAGCTCATCGTCGCCGACACGGGCTCCGGCCGGGTGCTGCGGGTGACGGGCCCTGCCGAAAGAGATCGCGAGGCGCTCGCCGAGGATCTCGTAGCGCCCACCGGGCTCGCGTGGTCCGGCCCCGATGCGGTTTACGTCAGCGAGTCGACGGGCGGGCGCGTGCTCCGCATCGACCTCGAGAGCAATGCGATCGACGACGTCGCGACCGGCCTCGACCAGCCCGAAGGGCTTGCCGTTACCGACGAAGGTGCAATTCTGGTCGTCGAGGTCGGCGCCAAGACGCTGACGCGCATCGACCCTACCGACGGGTCGCGGACCGTGCTCGCGGGCGATCTCCCGGTCGGCTGGGCCAACGGACCGAGCCTTTATCGCGACGTCGAGATCGGCGCGTCCGGGATCTACCTGACCTCCGATGTCGACAACACGATCTACCGCCTTGACGAGAGTCCATGACGCGCTTCAGCGTGCCCAGAAGTTATCCACATACATCACGATCCCAAAGCGGATCGCTGATCAATACGGGATCGTGCCCGGCGATAAGGTCGAATTTGTTGCGTCGGGGGATGGCATTCGCCTAACGCCTGTGCGATCGCGCATCGCCGCACGCATCGCTCCAGAAGAAAGGGTGCGCCTGTTCGACGAGGCCACCGCGCGGCAACGCGCGCGCGAGCAACGAATGACGCTGCCGACGAATGCCCCGGCGCGCGACTGGAGCAGAGAAGATCTGTATACCCGTGGCAAGCCTCGTTGACACGAACGTCCTCGTTTATCGTTTCGATCCCCGCGATTCCGACAAACAGCGTGTGGCACGCGAGGTGCTGCGCGCGGGGCTCTCCGATGACACTCTCGTGCTCGCGCATCAGTGCATCGTCGAGTTCGTAGCCGCGGTCACTCGCCCTCTCGACGATCTCGGACGCAAGCCGCTGCTGCCGCTGGAGCTGGCACGGCTCGAAGCCGAGGACCTCATGGCGCAGTTCCGTGTAATCTATCCGACCAGGGAAGTCGTGCTGACCGCGCTGCGTGGGACCGCGATGTACGGGCTGTCTTGGTTCGACGCCCATCTGTGGGCGCACGCGGAAGTGCACGGGCTCGCTGAGATCCACCGACGGCGTGCACGAGCTCCCTGCGCTGTACACGGCTTGATCAGCTTGCAGCGGTCGGCGGCGGCGGATCAGATCGCAAGCCGGCCCGTGCTGTCCCCGATCGACTCGACCTCCGCGCCGGCCAGGTCGGCAAACGCGAGCAGCAGGTTCGCCGTGGGCTCTTTGTTCTCGACCGCGATGTGGCGATTACCCTTGAGACGGCCGTTGGCGCCGCCGACCAAGAGCGCCGGCGGGTTGTTGCGGTCGTGCTCGTTGCCGTTGCTCATGCCGCTGCCGAAGTAGATCACGGCGGAATCGAGCAGCGTGCCGTCGCCGTCGGGCGTCGAGCGAAGCTTCTCGATGAACTCTGCGAGCTTGACCATCTGGTATGTCGTGATCCTGGCATACCGCTCGATGCCTTCGGGCTTGTCCGCATGGTGCGAGACCGGATGATGTGGCTCCGATATGCCGATGTGCGCGTAGCTTCGGCTGCTGCCTTCGTGACCCAGCATGAACGTGAAGACGCGCGAGATATCGCCTTGGAACGCGAGATGCAGCAGGTCGTACGTGATCGTCAAATGATCGTCGAACGAATCGGGGATCCCGATCGGCGCCGCGGGCGCATCGGCGAGAGTATCGGCACGCGTCGCCATTTTCGCGAGCTGCTGCTCGACCCGGCGCACGTTCGTCAGATACTCGTCGAGGATCACGTTGTCGGCGGAGCCCAGCTTGCGGCGCAGATGCGCCGTCTCCTCGAGCACCGAGTCCAACATGCTCTGCTTCTGCTCGAGCCGCGCGAGCCGCTGTTCTGGCGTACCCGGATCGCCGAACATGCGCTCAAAGGTGACCTGCGGGTTGATGCCCATCGGCAATGGGCTCGTGTCGTCGCGCCAGGAAATCGTATTGAAGAACACGCAGGGGTAACCGTCGCAAGCGCCGGCCGACGTACCCATGTCTTCCGTTCCGAGCTCGAGCGAGCGCAACGGCGTATCTTCGGCGACCGCATCGGCGATGTATTGATCGATCGATTTTCTCGACTCGATGAGGTTGAAGCTGCCGTTCTTGCCGACCGGGCCGCGGCCGTTCAAGAACGCCGCGCTCGCACCCATGTGGACGCCGCCCATGTCCGGACCGCCCTCGGGGGCCTTCATGCGGCTGATCGTGACCAAGTGGTCCCGGAAAGGCTCGAGCGGCTTCATGATCGGCTGGAACGCGAAATCGCTGCCCGTGGTCTCGGGATGCCACAGCTGCGGGTACACGCCGTTCGGCATGTAAAGCGCGCCGAAGCGAAACGGCGATCTCGCGCTCGACTGTGCGAAGGCGGGTACCATCGCATCCAAGAAAGGCAAGGCCACCACGGTGCCCAACGCGCCGCGCAGAAACGTCCGGCGGTGCAAATGCTTTCTCGTAACGAACATGTGCTACTCCCTCGTGTGCGCGATGCTCTCGACGGCGCCCGGATCGGCAGGCTTGGTCCGCATCTGGAACGGTAAGCTGTCGACGATGCCAAGTATAATCGACTGGAGCGCATATTCCTCGTCGGCCGTATTCCGTAGAATCCTACGCACGACGGGCATGTCGGCCGGCTCGAGCCCCCGGCCGAGCGCGTAAATCAACAGTTTCTCGGTCACGGCGCCCGCGAACACCTCGGGCCGGGCGAGCAAGGCCTCGCGAAGCTCGACGGGCCCATCGACCGACGTCCCGTCGACCAAGACCCCGGCCGCGTCGATCGGGAGCCGGTCACGAGTCTCGTCCTGCCACTGCCCGACGGCGTCGAAGTTCTCGAGCGCAAAGCCGATCGGGTCGATGTTGTCGTGGCACGACGCGCACTGCGGATTCGCGCGGTGCAGCTCGAGCTGCTCGCGAACCGTCGACGGCCGGTCCTTCGGCGCGCTGTCCTCGAGGGCCGGAACGACGGGCGGCGGCGGTGGCGGCGGACTGTTCAACAGATTCGCGAGCACGTACTTGCCGCGAATGATCGGCGACGTGCGGCTCGCGGCCGACGTCAGCGAAAGGATGCTGCCGTGACCTAAGAGACCGCGCCGGTTCGGGTCGGTGAGCTCGACGCGGCGGAAGCGTGAGCCGTAGACGCCCGGAATGCCGTAGTGCCGGGCGAGCCGCTCGTTGACGAACGTGTAGTCGGCGTCCAAAAGATCGAGCGTGCTGCGATTCTCTCTGAGCACGCTCGCAAACAAAAGCTCCGTCTCGCGGCGAAACGCCTTGCGGAGGTTGTCGTCGAAGTCCGGAAAGAGCAAAAGATCCGGCACGGCGCGCTGCTCGAGATTCCTAAGCTGCAACCACTGCCCAGTGAAGTTCGCGACCAAGGCGTCGGCACGCTCGTCGGCGGTCATGCGGCGCACTTGCGCTTCGAGCACGACGGGCTCGCGGAGCCGCCCATTCTCGGCGAGATCGAGCAACTCGTCGTCCGGAATGCTCGACCAGAGGAAAAACGACAACCGCGAGGCGAGATCGACATCGCTGATCGCGTGGACGCCACCCGCAGGCGTATCCGCGGGATCGAGCTCGGTGCGGAACAAGAACGAAGGGCTCACGAGAATGCGCGCAAGGCCGTCGCGAATGCCGCGGTCGAAATCGCCGCCGCTCGCGCGCGCATCGTTATAGAACGACAACGGCGCGGCGAGATCGTCGCTGTCGACGGGCCGCCGGAAGGCGCGTCGTGCGAGCGTTCCGAATATCGTCTCCGCGCACGCGGACTCCTCGGCCACGGACGTCGGACGGCAGACGAAAATGCGCTCGCGGCTCGGCGTGTCGCTCAAGCCTTTCACGTCGTACGGACCTTCGATAATGCCGAACTCGATCCTCGGCAATCCCGAGGGGTTATGCGCTTCGAGCGTCGAGCGCAACGAGGGTTGCCAAACGCTCTGCTCCATCGCCGGCATCTCGGCCCATGTGAAGCCGACCTCGTGCGGACCCGCGGTCACGGCGATCGGCGGCGAGGTCATACGCTCGTCGATGGCCACGCGCGAGACCAAGATGTTCTCTTTGCTCTCCTTATGATCTTCCGCGCCGCCGACCGAGGTCGAGAACACCTGCTCGCCGTCGAGCGTGATTACGAACTCGTGCGGCGTCTCGTGGCCTTCGACACCGTAATAGCCTTCGGCCACGGTGCGCAGCAGCCGCCCGGAGAGAACGTAATCGGCATCCGCCGGAAAGTAGTGGCGGACGACCGTGCCGCCGCGCGTGCCGAGCGGCAGCCCCGGCATGTGCTGGTCTTGGGTGGTTTCCGGACTGATCCTGTACGAGACCGCCGTCGTGACCGCTGCTTGATCGCCCACCGCGAGAGCGCTGACGCGCTGCGCGACCGTGAGATACCGCTCGAGCAGCATCGGCGAGGTCGTGAGCGCGGCGGCAATATTGTCGAACCCGAAGTCGCCCCCGTCGCTCGGCAAGCGCTCTGTCATGTCGATATCGACCGCGAGCAGATCGCGGATCGCATTGGCGTACTCGGCGCGATTGAGCCGGTGCACCGGTTGCGCGCCGGCGTAAGGCTCTCTCGCGGCGGCCGCATCGAGCGTCGCCTCGAGCGCCGCGACGAACTCGTAGCGCATCTCCCGTTCGGGCTGCGGCTCGTCGCGCGGTGGCATCATGCCTAAGCGGAGCTTCCGAATCGCCTTCTCGAAGAGCTCCGCTTCGCCGCGCACGTTGGCGACCGTCAAACCCTCGAACGAGACGTCGCCCGTATATTCGGCGTCGTTGTGACATTCGATGCAATAGCGATCGAGCATGGCCCAGTGCTGCCGGAGAGCCGCGTCGGGCGACTGCGCCATCCAGGCATAGCCCGCGACGACCGCCGCCGCGCCCACACCCGCCGCAACGTAGACGGTGCGTTTCATTCAGACGCAGACGCGGCCGCGACGCTCGGCTCGGTGGGAACACCTTGGGCCTCCATGAGCTCGCGAAGCAAGGCCACGACCTCTTCCGGGGATGCGCGATTCTCGTCTTGCGGTGGTGCGCCCGCGATCGGCGGCCGCTCCGGCGGCGGGTTCTCGGCGAGATAAAGAGGCGTCCGGCCGTCCTTGTTCTTGATATCGAACGTGGCCCCGCCTTCGGCGAGCACGCGAATGAGGTCGAGCTTGCGTGCGAGCACGGCCTGGTGCAGCGGCGCTGTACCGTCAGCCGCGACGGCATCGGGGTTGGCGCCGGCTTCCAACAGCAACCGAACGGCGTCGGCCGGAGATCGATTCGACGGCTCCCGAAACGGCGGCGGGCCCTCGCGGAGGTTTCCCGGCCCACCCGACTGCGGCACGCCGCGGCCGCCGTTCATCGCCGCCATGAGCGCGGGGCGACCGACGTTCGCGTTTGCGCCGGGCCCGCCTCCCGCGGGCTTCGACGGCGACCATGCGAGATCGGCGCCGTGCGCGATCAGCAACTCGAGCGCTTCGACATCGGCGGCGACGGCCGCGCGATAGAACGGCGTCGCATTCGCCGTCGTGTCGCAGCACATCGAGGCGGAGTGCATTTGCCCCTCGAAGACCTTGTTGGGATCGGCTCCGGCTTCGAGGAACAGCACGATGAGATCGAGCGCCGCGCGCTCGTTCAAGTGGTCCGCGCGCAGCTTCGAGCCGTCGTGCGCGAACCAGTCCGTCGTCGCATCGCGCATCTCGACCGCGTGATAGAGCGAACCGTCGTTCGCGTCGGCGCCGAGCGTCAGCAACGTCGCGGCGAGGTCGAAGCGATCGTTGACGATCGCGATCATCATGGCGGTTGCGCCGTCGCCGTTCGTGAGATTCAAATCGGCGCCGCCTTGGGCGAGCCGCCGCACGACGTCCTCGTGCCCGTTGCGTGTCGCATACATGAGTGCCGTGAAGCCGCCCGTCGGGAAATCGGCGTTGACGCTGCGCTCGGTCAGCGGATTCACGCGCGCCTTGAAATCGGGATCGGCGCCGGCATTGAGCAGCGCGTCGACGACCTCGGCGTGACCTTCGGCCGCCGCCCACATGAGCGCGCTCTGCTCCTGAAACGAGTCTCTGGCATCGTGGTCTGCGCCGCGCGCGAGCAAGAGAGCTACGGCGTCGACGCGCCCCGTGCGCGCCGCCGCCATGAGCGGCGTCTCCCCATCGCTATGCGCAAGCGTGGGATCGGCGCCCCCATCGAGCAGGGCTTGCATGACGGCCGTGTCACCCGTGCGGCTCGCTTGCAGCAACGGCGTCACGCCGTAGTCGTTCGCGGCATCCGCGTCGGCGCCTGCCGCGAGCAACGCCTGCACCATCTCGGGATCGGCGTGATACGCGGCCCACAATAGACCGGTCGATCCGTCGTTGGCTTGGGCGTTGACGTCCGCGCCCCCATCGATGAGCTCGCGCAGCGTCGCGAGATCGCCGGCGCGCGAGGCTTCCGCGACCGGACTCTCCGCGGCGCGTGCCGGACCTGCGAGATACAGCAACGAAGCCGCGAGTAGCGATAACCCAGTCAACCGCGTCGTCATTGCACGTCCGACCGGACTTTCCCCGATGCGCATTCGACTCTCCCCGTGTTAGGCCGCCATGACCATGCCGAAGCCTTCGATGCGAGCGTCGAGGCCGAGCATACGCGCGCAGTGCCACAAGCCGTGCGGCGTCGACGACACCACGGGCGCTCCCGTCGACGCCTCGAGCGGCACGATCAAATCGAGCGTGCGCAAAGCGCCGCACGACATCACGAGGGCATCGGCCTTGTTCGA
>DATCIQ010000226.1:0-2697 GCA_036507635.1 Gammaproteobacteria bacterium | reverse complement strand
GCGAAGCTCGCTCCTACAAGGATTGATATCGCGCCTATGCGAGGTCCGGCTCCTCGAGGTGCGCGAGCAGCGCGGCCCGCGTGGCCGCAAGGAGCGCCATCGCGTCGGGGTAGGCGCGCGCCGGGAGCGGGGCTGAGATCGTCACGGCAAGCGGCCCGGGAGCTGGAAGCCAAGCAGCCGCCGGGAGCTTCCGGCGCGCGCCGTGAATCACGGCCGGGACGACGGCGGATTTCCCCCGCCAAGCGGCGAGGAAAGCGCCCCTTTGAAAGCGTCTCAAGCCTATCGGCCGGTCGAACGTGCCCTCGGGGAACACGACGAACGCGTCGCCGTTCGAGGTTCCCGCAAGCAGCCGACGCGCGGTCCGATGCCGATGCCCGGCGTTTTCGCGGTCGACGAATTCGGAGCCGAGCCGGCGCAGGACGAAGCCTGCGACGGGTACGGCGGCCATCTCGTGCTTGATGAGGAAGCTGAACTTTGGCGGCAAGACCGCAGCCAGAATGATGCCGTCGAGATAGCTCGCGTGGTTGGCGACCACGACACACGGACCGGCTTCGAGGAACTTAAGCCCTGTGACGCGCACGCGACTGCCGATCGCGGCCAGAAACGCCTTCGCGGCCCAGTGGGCTAGGCGGCGGCGACGCGAAACGCCCGGGGTGACGAGAAACGCGACCGCGACCGGAATCGCGATGACGAGCAGGGCGAGCCACGCGTACACGCCGTACAAGACGTTCAGGCAACGGCCCAACCACGCGGCGCCCGACACGGTTATGTCAAAGCCCGGCCCGGCGCGACGTGCCGGTTGACGCAAGTCGAACGACAATTGTGTGACTCAATTCTCTTTATGTTAATGCCCACAACGTTCTGTGAATCCCGTCACGCAGCGTGCAATGCCTGCCGCGCATACTCCTACCACGCGGTTATGGGCAAGGATGCCCTTAAGCCCTGATACAACGTGCTGAATTATATTGAATTTACGGACTTCTGGGCGGTGATTCACCGCACAGAAGCACGAGTTCGCCCCGGCCGCCGCGGCCGGTGGCTCCTCGAGGATAGCGAGCGTACGGTGTACGGACAGTAGTCGGAAATGGCCCATAACTTTTTGCATACAGACGAAGCTTCGGCGAGCAACGCCCAGTCCAAGGACCCGAAGGCGCTCATCGACCGCTTTCTCGATGCGATATGGATGGAGCGCGGGCTTTCGGAAAACACGCTCGGCGCTTACCGCGCGGATCTATTGGCCCTCCATCGACGGCTCACCGACAAATCGGTGAACCTCGTCAAGGCGGGCCGGGCCGACGTCATGGATTACATCGCGTGGCGCGTCGAAGGCGGCGCCAAGCCCCGTTCGACGGCGCGGCAACTTTCGAGCTTCCGCCGTTTCTACCGGTACCTGCTGCGCGAGGCGCTGATCACCGACGACCCGACGGCGAATATCGCCATGCCGAAGATCGGCCGCGCGCTGCCGCAGTCATTGACGGAAGAGGAGGTCGATTCGTTGCTGGCTGCGCCGAACGTGGCGGAGCCGCTCGGTCATCGTGACCGGGCCATGCTCGAGGTTCTCTACGCGACGGGCGTGCGCGTTTCCGAGCTCATCAATTTGCGAATGAGCCAAATCAATCTGAACCAAGGTGTCTTGCGCATCGTCGGCAAAGGCGACCGCGAGCGTTTGATACCGCTCGGTGACGAAGCCCAGGACTGGTTGCGCGAGTTCATCGAAGGAGCGCGCATCGAGATCCTGCTCGAGCGTCAGACGGACTACTTGTTTCCGACGCGCCGCGGCGACCGCATGACTCGCCAAGCTTTCTGGCACATCATCAAGCGCTATGCGCGCAAGGCCGGCGTCGCCAAGAAACTGTCGCCGCATACCGTGCGGCACGCCTTCGCGACCCACCTGCTCAACAACGGCGCCGATTTGCGCGTCGTTCAATTGCTGCTTGGCCACAGCGACGTCTCGACGACGCAAATCTACACTCACGTCGCGCGTGAGCGCATGAAGGAATTGCACGGCCGCCACCATCCGCGAGGGTGAGACGGGGTTTTAGCCCCGTATCCGGGCGTGGTTTTTTGCTAGAATCCAACGCGATGCAGGACCGCGCTCGGTGAGGAAACCGCAGTGAAGACAAAGTGGATCGCCTTGTCCTTCGCCATCGCTTCCATGCACGGCTTTGCGCAGGAAGGCGGGGAGCTGTCCCGTGAGGAGCTCGCCGCCAAGCTCAAAGGCGTCGAAGCCGGCGACATCTCGGATTCTCCGCTGCCGGGTGTTTACGAAGTGTCCGTCGGCGCCAACGTCGCGTACGTGACGACGGATGGCCGTTATCTGCTCGAGGGCGAGCTTTACGACCTCGCGACGAACGAAAATCTCACCGAGACGACGCGCGCGGCATCGCGGGTGGATCTGCTTCAGAGCGTCGATCGCGACCACATGATCGTGTTCAGCCCGCCGAACGGCGAGGTCAAGCACACGATCACGGTATTCACGGACATCGATTGCGGCTATTGCCGTCAGTTCCATCGCGAGATCGCCGAGGTCAACGCGCTCGGTATCGAAGTGCATTATTTGTTCTACCCGCGCACCGGACCGGATACGGAATCGTGGGCGAAGGCCGACAAGGTGTGGTGCGCGGAAGACCGCAACTCGGCCCTGACGCGCGCCAAGCTCGGCGGCAGCGTGCCCGATCTCCAGTGCGCCGAGACGCC
>DATCIQ010000225.1:0-3576 GCA_036507635.1 Gammaproteobacteria bacterium | reverse complement strand
TTCGACGACGGCGAACGCGTGCGGATTGCGCCACGTGAACTCCGTGACGACACCCTCGACCTCGACGACCGACTCGAGATCGAAGTTCGCCCGCGAGTGGTGGGCGAGGGCGGACGTCGTGCTCGTCGCAGCGAGAAGCGCGGCGGCCAAAGTCGTGTATTTCATGCTGCGATGCTCCGGGAATGCGGCTTTACGCGGATTGTACTTCAAGCTCCGGCATCTTCGGACCGCTGCCGGCGCCGCTCGCCTCGATCGCGGCGGCGATCTCGCGCATGTCGTCGGGGGTGAGCTCGAGAGCTGCCGCGTCGATCCAACCGTCGACCTGCTCCGCATTGCGCGCGCCGACGATCGCGCCCGTGACGCCGGGCCAAGCAAGCGTCCAAGCCACGGCAACCGCCGGAACGGTCGCGAGATGCCGGTTCGCGATCGACTCGAGCGCGTTCGCGAGCCACAGGTTGCGCGCGAGCTTGTCGCCCGCGAACTCGGCGTTGCGCGACCGCCAGTCGTTCTCGGGAAGCTTGGCTGCGCGCTCCACGCTGAAGCTACCCGTCAACAGCCCCGACTGCATGGGGCTATAGACGATGACGCCCGTGCCGTGCTCCTCGCACCACGGCAGCTCCGCGGCCGCCGCCTCGCGTCGAATCGCGGAAAACGGCGGCTGTAGCGTATCGACATGACCGAGGGCTTCGGCGGCTTCCAATTGCGCCGCATCGTGATTCGAGAGGCCGACGGCACGCACCTTGCCTTCGCGCTTGAGGTCGAGCAGCGTCTGCCAGTAGCTTTCGAGCGGCGTGTCGTCCTTGGGCGGCCAATGCATCTGATAGAGATCGATGCGCTCGACGCCGAGCCTCTCGAGCGAGTCCTCGAGCTCGCGCCGAATGCTCGACTCCCTGCCTACGAGCGACAACGTGCCCGCTTCGTCCCACACGAGCCCGCACTTCGTGAACACGTAGGGCCGGTGCGCGAGCGGTAGCGGCTCGAGTGCGCGTTGAACGAGCTCCTCGGAATGACCGAGGCCGTAGGCGGCGGCCGTATCGATCCAGTTGATGCCGCACTCGACGGCGCGGCGGATCGCGGCGATCGAAGCATCGTCATCCTGCGGGCCCCAGCCGGCCGCCCACTCGGGACCCCCGATCGCCCATGCGCCGAATCCGGCGCGCGTGATGCTCATGCCCGTTCGGCCCAGCGGCCGCGTCGGCAGGTCGAGATCCTTCACAGTGCGCATGTTGACCGTTCTTGGGAAGGTGTCCAAGGGATATACTGCGGCCGGGGAGAACGCCAATGCAAAGAACAATGAGAACGGGCTTGATTGCCGCCGCGCTTTTTGTTTCCGCCGCGAGCACGCCTGGTTACGCGCAGCAGTTGACGGCACGCAAGCCGTGCGACCGTCCTTGCTTGATTCGCCTCGTCGATACGTATCTCGCGGCGCTCGTGGCGCGCGATCCGGCCGCCGCGCCGATCGCTCCGAACGCCAGCTTCGTCGAGAATGCCGTCGCGACGCATGTCGGCGAGGGGCTTTGGCTCACGGCGTCGGCGGAGCCCGCGACGTTCAAGATCTACGTACCCGATCCCGTCTCGCAGCAAGTCGGCTTCCTCGGCGTCATGCAAGAAAGCGGCGCGCCCATCGAGATCGCGCTCAGGCTCGCCGTCGACAACGGCAAGATCGTCGAGATCGAGCATTTGATCGCGCGCAACTTGGGCGAGCGCAACCTCGCGAATCTGCAAAATCCGCGGCCCGGCCTCTTCGCGAGGGTGCCGCCCTCGGAGCGAATGCCACGCGAGCGCCTGCTCGAGATCGGCGCGTCGTATTACGACGCGCTCGACGACAACGACGGCAGCTTGGCGCCGTTCGCCGACGACTGCCTGCGTCGCGAGAACGGCATGCAGACGACGAGCAACCCGGCGCCGGCGGAGCGCGGCTTCGGAACCTTCGGCGCGATGGGCTGCGCCGCGCAGCTCGATACGCAAATCATGAGCTACATCGACACGATCGATAATCGGCGCATCGAGATCGCGGACGTCGAGACCGGCCTCGTGTTCGGGCTGTCGCATTTCCGGCATTCGATGGCCGACAAGACGCTCGAGATCGTCGGCGTCCCCGGCATCGAGACGTGGGAGATGGCCTTCGAGGCTTTCGACCTGCCCGCCGCGCATATCTACAAAATCACGGGCGGCCGGATTCACGAGATCGAGGCCATGGGCTTTCGCGCCGACTATAACTCCCCCACCGGTTGGGAATAGTGCGCACGGAAGTGTCAACTACTTGATACTGCCGGTCATAAGAATGTTGTGGACCCTAAGGGGACGAGATCCTCCGTCCTCGTCGACGGCGAGCCCTTGATGTTCCGCGTTCAAGGAGGAGTGCGCGGCTCACTCGCCGTGGAGATACTGGACGAAGGCGTTGAGGAGGTAAATGCTGAAAAGCGTTATCCCCACCCAGCTCGACAGCCGGAACACTCGGCCGGTCGGCCGATAGTTGAAGCCGACGATAGCCGCGCCGCTCATGACGGCAGCCGAGACCGCCGTAACGGCATGCGAGGGCGACACCCCGCCGAGTATTGGACCCGCGGTGTAAACCAAGTCGTCGAACGCCACGATTGCCGCGTCGAACAGATTGCTGCCGAGCAGGTTGGCGATGGCCATGTCCACGGAGCCTATCGCCATGGCCGTGATGGAGACGGCCACCTCGGGAATCGAGGTGGCAAACGCGACGAAAATGGTGCCGACGAACGTGTTGCTCCAGTTCATCTGCCGCGCGATCTCCGTGGCCACGCCCGGCAGCACAGCGCCCGCGGCGACGACGAAGGCCGCCGAAACGATGTAGCGGCGAATGGCCGTGCGCAGCGATCGCTCGTCCACTCCGGGGACCAGCGGTCGATGGCCGACGGCGGCGATCGTCCGCTGCTCGTAGCGAAACACTGTGTACAGCGCCACCAAATAGGTGCCGAAAATCACCGGCGCGTACAGACCGACGTGCCCGATACGCAAGGCCGGCAAGCCGGGTGCCACCAATACGCTGAATGCAATGAAACCCGTCAGAATCACGCCGAACGCAGCCGACAGCGAATGACCGGGCCCCGCACGCGCATACAGCGAATCGCCCCGCGCGAGCAACTCGATCACCACCAGAATGAGCAGATTGAACACGCAACTGCCGAGAGCATCGCCCACGGCGACGTTCGGCGCATCGAATAACACGATGGCGCTCGCGCCGGTCACGAGCTCCGGCAACGACGTGGCGACCGATAGCAGCAGCAGGCCCACCCAGGCTCGGCTCAGGCCCGAAATTTCTGCGATATCGTCCGCCGCCTTACACATGCGGTAGCCGGCGGTACCGATCACGGCAACGATGGCGGCAAAGGCTGCCCAGGCGAGCCAGATCAAAGCAACGACTCCTTCGTGGAAGCGCCTGCGCGCACCTTAACCGATCGCGATTGCCCGCGACGATGGGGGCATCCCCATTTGCTGCACTTCTCGAGAGAATGGCAACATCATGTTGTCACGCTTGGAGATCGTAAGGAGTAAGACCGTGCGCCTGATTCTCGTGCCGACCGCCGATCGTCCCGAAAGTGTCCT
>DATCIQ010000224.1:0-3365 GCA_036507635.1 Gammaproteobacteria bacterium | reverse complement strand
GTACACGCTGCCAGCAGCAGGACGAAGCAGAATGAAATCGCCGGCAGCGCCCTGATCATGACTCAAGAATAGCAGCCCACACCCGCCATCCCAATGACGAGCACCTCGGTCGGCTGCGCGGCCGCGAAGGTCGTCTGCTCGGCCGGCTCGAGGCGCACGGCCGAGTGCGGGTGGTAAGGTTGTCCGCCGCAGGTTCCCTCGCCCGCGCGGACGAACACGAGCCGGCGGTCCGCCGATGCGCCTAGCGTCCAAGAGGCTGCCGCATCGATCGCAATGAGCTCGACCGAGAGACCCCGCTCGGGAAAAATTCCCAGCACTTTACGCCGTACGCCGCGCGCCCCATCGATGCCGCGCCACGCGAATCCCTCGGGACGCATGACGATCGGCGTCTTGTAGCGAGGCGTTGGGTACTCGACGTCGCGTCCGAAAACGTGCTGCCAGATCGCCGCGTATGCATCCTGACTTTTGCGGCCGGTGCCCGATTCGCGATGGAACACGCCGCCGTCGAACCGTCCCTGTGTCATGAGCTCCTCGCGGCCGCATCGTGTTTGCTCGACGCTCATATAGCCCTGCCCGCTCGCGCCGCCGAATTGCAGCACGAGAACGATGCGGTCGGGCCCGCCTTCCTGCGGGCCGTAGACGACGCCTTCGGGGAAATAGGCAACTTCTCCGGCGTCGATGCCGAGCGTTTTGCCGATCGGCACGCGCCCTTCGAGACAGTAACGCACTTGATCGAAGTTGTGCCGGTGCGGCGGCGAGTAATAGTCGGCGCTCTCGCGCGCCAGCACGAGGCTGAAGTTGTCGGGACTCATTTCTACGCCGTCGAAAATGCGCTTGTGCGCCATGTTGCCCTGCCGGTGAGGCACGAGATTCTCTCCCCATTCCATGCTGCCCAAGTTCACGATCTCCATGTTGCGCCGCCTCGCGGTCTCAACGCACCGCGGCGTGCGCGCCCGCGATGCGCCCGAACGTCGCCGCGCGCAGCACGGACGTGCCGGCCGGGTAGCTGTGATAGTAGAGTCCCGTTACCTCGCCCGCCGCGTAAAGCCCCGGGATCGGCGCTCCCATCGGCGTCACGACACGGGCTTGTGCGTCCGTCTTGATGCCGCCGAACGTAAACGTGATGGCGCACGTCAGCGGGTACGCGATGAAGGGAGGCTTGGTTAGCGGGAAAGCCCAGTTGGATTTGCGCGGCTCGAGGCCCCGAGTGGCCTTGCCATCGCGGATTTTCGGATTGAACTCGCCGGGTCCGACGGCTGCGTTGTATTCGGCGACCGTCGTCTCCAAGGCGTTTCGATCGAGCCCGAGCTTCTCGGCGAGCGCGCCGATGCTCGCCGCTTCGATCGGCGGCTGATCAGTCAGAATGATCGCGGCAACGGGCTCGACCGCGAGCGTCGTCCGGTCGCCGACGAAGAAGGCCTTCTGGTTCTGATGGCGAAATATCTCGACACCGAGATCCTCGAACGTCGAGTCGAAGCTGTCCCTCCCCTCGTCGAAGAAACGCTTGGCATCCGCATTCACGACGATGCCGAAGGGATAGGCATAAACGACGGCGTCGGGCTTCGCGGAACGCGCGTCCACGGGCTCGCCGTGGAACATGTCGAATTGTCCAGCCGTGTCCGCGCCGATCTCCGTCGCCATGCGCAGGCCGTCGCCGCGATTGTTCTTGAGCGTCGGCGCAATCAGCGGCAGGTCGCATGCGCGATGGCCGACGTATTTGGTCAACATCTCGGGGTTGCCCTCGAACCCGCCGCAGGCGATGACCACCGCGGACGCCGGCAGCGTCCGCATGAACCCGTCGCCGCGGCGCACGACGACGCCATCGATGCGCCCGTCGTCGGCAAGACTCAAACGCACGGCTTCGGTTTCATAAAGGATCTCGCATCCCGGCGTGCGTTCGACGACGTTTGCCAAGCCGTCGACGATGCCGGCACCCCCGCGGACGGGCATGCCGAGCCCGCCGCCGGTGTTGCGGTTCGCGAAAGGCTGCTTGAAATACACGAGCTCGACACCGTTGGCTTCGAGGAAGCGCAGAGTCTCCGTCACCTCGTTCGCCAACGTGCGGCAATAGTCGAGATCGGCAAGCCCGTTCGACAGCGCCTTCATCAACCCGACGAATGCCGGATCGAGCTTGCGGTCCTCGGTGATACGAAACCAAGAGCTCGTCCAGCGCGTCGCCCCGCCTCGACCCTCCTTGGTCGCGCGTTCGAGCACCGCAACGCGGGGCGCCGTGCCTCGTGCACGCGCACCCGCAGCGTAGCTCACGGCAGCCGCAAGTCCCGCCGCGCCGCAGCCGATCACGACGAGATCGTAGGCGCCGCGCTGCGTCGTGCCCGCCATGAAGCGGCGACTCAGAGATCCTCGGGTAACATGATGCCGAGCCGTCGTCGCTCGCCGCGCCACAACCGCAATAGCTCGGCGCGCTTCTCGGGATACTGCAACGACAGATCGGTCGTCTCGCCGGGGTCGTCGACCACGTTGTAAAGCGCGAAATCCCGCTCGTCGAACGGCTGTTCGAGCGTCATGAGCTTCCAGTCCCCTTGACGCACGAACGCCCGCTGCTGATAGGCGAAAGTCATCACGTAGTCTGCGTCGTGCACCGTTTCGCTTTCACCGGAGAGATATCCCCAAGTGGACTCGCCCAGCATCGGCACTTTGTCATCGGGATAGCGCGCACCCGCGAGCTCGATAAACGTCGGCATGAGATCCATGACCGTAATGTACTCGGCGCTGATCTCGGCGCGGCGCGCAACGCCGTTACCGGCGATGATCATCGGTGCAACCATGCCGCCTTCGCTCGGGAACCCCTTGTAGAGCCGAAACGGCGCGCTTCCGGCCTCGGCCCACTGCGGTCCGTACGAGACGTAATTGCCAGGCTTTCCCATGCGCTCGTACGAGTCGTCGTAGTTCGCCTGGATGTAGTCGACGAAGGGACCCGAGTAGTAGAAATCCTCGCCGGCCGCGCCGTTGTCAGACATGAAGACGATCAACGTGTCCTCGTAGAGATCGTTGACGCGCAGATGGTCGAGCAACCGGCCGACGTGCCGATCGAGGTTGTCGAGCATCGCCGCATACAGCTCCATCTTGCGCGCTTCGCGCCGCTGCTCGGCGGGCGGCAAATCCGCGAACGCCTTGATCGCCGGATTGCGCGGCGGCAGCTTAGAGTCCTCGGGAATGATGCCGGCTGCTTTAAGCGACTCGAAGCGCAATTCGCGCAGGCGGTCGTAACCCATGTCGTAACGTCCCGCGTAGAGGTTCAGGTCCTCTTCGGGAACCTGCAGCGGCCAGTGCGGCGACGTGTACGCGGCGACCATGAAGAACGGACGGTCGTCGTCCTTGGCGGTTTCGAGATACTCGATGAGCTT
>DATCIQ010000223.1:0-6127 GCA_036507635.1 Gammaproteobacteria bacterium | reverse complement strand
GTGGCGCTCGCCCACGGGCTCGCCGCCGATGATCATGACTCGGCTGTCGGTTTTCGCGCCGAGCACGACGCCTGCACCGCGGCGCGCAACGACCATGCGTCCTTCCGCGTAAGCCGCGCCGTCGATGTCGAGAGCGCCGCGCACGAGATAAACGGCACGCTCCGCATACTCGTTCGGCAGCGCGATCTCGGTGCCTGCCGGCATCTTGAGCTCGAGATAAAGGGTCGGCGAGTACGTTTTGACCGGCGACACCGCGCCGAAAGCGGCGCCCATGATGAGCCGCACGATGACGCCGCCGCGGTCGAACTGCGGCAACGCGGGCGCGGGATAGTGAATGAATTCGGGCGCGATTTCCTCGCTGCCGTCGGGCAGGGCACACCATGACTGAATGCCGTGCAAGCGCGACTCGACGGCGCGGTCCGGTCCCGAGCGTTCCGAATGCACGATGCCGCGGCCGGCCACCATGAGATTCACGGCGCCGGCCTGGATCGGCTGCACGAAGCCCAAGCTGTCGCGATGCATGATCTCGCCCGCGAACAGATAGGTGATCGTCGCGAGCCCGATATGCGGGTGTGGGCGCACGTCGATGCCGCGGCCCGGCGGAAATGCGGCCGGACCCATGACGTCGAAGAAGATAAACGGCCCGACCATGCGGCGCCTGGCGACCGGCAGCACGCGCTGCACGGTGAAACCGCCGAGGTCGCGCTGGCGAGGCTCGATGACGAGATCGACGGCGCCGGAGCCGGACGAGCAGTTGGGCTCGTGACAAGGTTGAACACTCAATTCCGACCTCCCATGCGTGGGCCCATGTTACCGCGTCGCTTGGCCCACGGGACCCGTGTTCGACGCCCCCACGAAGATGCGCGTGATGTGGCGCTCGCGAAAGCGCCAGCGGCCGTCGTCGCAGCGGAGGTACACATCGTCGAAGTCCGCGACGAGGAACGGAATCGCCGGCAACGGCGGTGCGCCGTTCCCAGCAAACGACAGGCACACGCTGTGGCCCGCGGCGTGCCGCGCGTCCTCGATCGAGAGCCTGAGTCCCGAGCAGATGTGCCGCGACGTGCGCGGTCCAGCCGCCGAGCGTTCGCGAAACAGCGCTTCGATCGCGGCCCGTCCCTCGGAGCGCCGCGTGGCGTGCGTATACAGCGCGTCGGCCGTAAAGAGATCGACGAGCGCATCGATCTCGCCGTGATCGAGATGATGAGTGAACGCAGCGTTCAAGTCCTCGAGTGCCAACCGAATCTCGACGAGCTCGAGCTTGTCTAACGCACCCGCCATTGGCCGAGCTCCTTGTTCTCGATGACCACGGGGCTCCGCTGCGTGCCGAGACCCGCGATGCTGATCTCGACGGGTCCGGATACGCGTTGGAAATCGGCGTGATGAATGGACTTACGGCTCGCGGACGGCTTGAAGGCCGTACCGAACGACACCACGTCGCCGGCATTGAGCGTGTGAAAATGGCTCAAGTAGCTGATGACCTCGGCGACCTTGTAGTTGTAGTAGCGCGTGCTGTCCTCGGCGATCACCTCGCCGTGAATACGGCAATTCACGTCGAGAGCATCGGGATCTGCGATCTCGTCCTTGGTCACGAGCCACGGGCCCAAGACGCCGAATGAATCCGAGCCCTTGTAGCGCGCCGCGTACGAGAGATGTTGCTCGACGCGCTCCGTCTCGTTGGGGTTGTCCTTCTTGGCGTACACGGCCCAATAGTGAACCATGTCCTCGGCGCGCATGCCGTTGCCGGTGACGTCGTCGAAGATCGAGTAGCCGTACACGGCATCGAGCGCGCTGCGCGCGGGGATATCGCGCGTGGTCTTGCCGATCACGGCGGCGAGCTCGGGCTCCGGGTGCACGCTGCCGTAGTACGGACGTACGCGGATCGGCTCGAGATGACCGATCAAGCACGACGGGGGCTTCAAGAAAAACGCGGGGTGATCGGGTGCGCTGATCTTGCGCTCGTTGCTGGCCGAGTTGTTCATGGCGACGGCGCAGATCTTGCCGGGCTCGCGCACCGGCGGGTACCAGGCATCGGGTACGAAATGGTCGTCGCGGCCGGCGAGCGCGAGGGCTCGTTGCAGCAAGTGGAGAAGCTCTTCGCCGCCGCGGATGACGTCGAGCATGGTTGCGAGTTTCGCGAACGGGGGCGGGGGTTGCATTCGCGCCAAGAGACTATTGACCTCGATAACGGAGTCGTCTGGGAGCCCGACGCCGACGACGTCTCGATCACGGTGCTTGACGCTTGCGAGCCTCATGAATCCCCCGCCATATTTCGACAAATCGTAACGCAACCGGCCGCCGCCGTTCTCGAAATGTGAACGGGTGACCAGACCTCCGCGGGCCTTATTGCTAGCCTATTTCGCTCCGGACGTCGTCCAAGGGGAGGCATGCGCCGCACGCGCACGCCGAGCGCATGAGGGTCCTTGCCGTCGAGGATAATCCCGACGACACGCAATTTTTGCGTGCTTGTCTCAATCGCGAAGCCTCGAAGTCCATCGAGCTCACCCACGCGTCGAGCATGCAAGCCGCCGTCGCGGCGATCTTGAACGGGACCTTCGACGTCATTCTGCTCGATCTTAACCTGCCGGACGCGCGCGGGCACGAGTGCGTCGAGAAGATCCAGCACGCCAACGCCGAGATTCCGATCGTGGTGCTGAGCGGCCAAGGCGACGAGGATTTCGCCGTGGAAATCTTGAACCGCGGCGTCCAGGACTATCTCGTCAAGTGGGAAGGCGACGGCCGCATCATCCTGCGCTCGATCCGTTACGCGATCGAGCGCAAGCGCTCCGAATCGCGTCTCAATTATCTTGCGAGCTACGATTCGCTGACCGGCGTGCCGAATCGCCAGTACTTCCAAGAGCAGCTCGATCGAGCGACGCGCCGCGCACGGCGCAATCGCCGCAAGCTCGGCGTGCTGTTTCTCGATCTCGACCGGTTCAAGAGCGTCAACGATACCTTGGGTCACAAAGCCGGCGACGAGCTGCTCAAGAGCGTGGTTGCCCGGCTGCGCGACGCGATTCGGTCCGGCGACCTGCTGGCACGGCTCGGGGGCGACGAGTTCGCCGTGCTTCTCGAGGACGTCAAGGGTCCGCTCGAGATCGAAGCGGCGGCCGAGAACATTCTGTCGGCGTTCGCAGAGCCTTTCGAGCTCGACGATCGTGCGTTCTCGATTACGGCGAGTATCGGCATCACCGTCTATCCCTCCGACAACCATGATCCGCTCGCGCTGCTCAACAACGCCGACATGGCCATGTACCAGGCGAAGGAGCTCGGCCGCAACAATTTCAAGTTCTTCACGCAGGCGATGCACGAAGAGATCATTCGCTACCACTCTCTCGAGAGCGATCTCAAGAATGCGCTCGAGCGGGGCGAGTTCGAGCTCGTCTATCAACCGCAAGTCAGGCTGGCTGATCGCAAGATATGCACTTGCGAGGCCTTGCTGCGCTGGAATCATCCGACGCGCGGCGTCGTCGGTCCCGAGGAATTCATCACCGTTGCCGAGGAGAACGGTTATATCGTGCCCATCGGCGTGTGGCTGCTCGAGCGCGCGTGCGGACAGTTGCGCGAATGGGCGCGTGCCGGCCTGCCGCTACCTCGCATCGCGATCAATATTTCACCGCTGCAATTCCACCAGGCGGATTTCCACCGCCAGGTCGAAGCAACGCTGCAACAGTACTCGATTCCTTCTTCATTGATCGAGCTCGAGCTCACCGAAGGGTCGTTGATCAAGGACACCGAAGAGATTCAACGTTGCCTGAAGAAGCTCAAGGATACGGGCGTGCGGCTCGCGATCGACGATTTCGGCACCGGCTATTCGTGCCTCAACTATTTGAAGAAGTTTCCCATCGATGTGCTCAAGATAGACCGTTCGTTCGTCAGCGACATCGGAGTGAGCGAGGACGGCCAGGCCATCTGCGGCGTCGTTCTGTCGATCGCGAAGAGCTTGAGGCTCGCGACTGTCGCCGAAGGCGTCGAGAACGAGCGCCAGCTCAAGTTTCTCGACGATCAAGGTTGTGAGTTCGCGCAGGGGCACTACTTCGGGAAGCCGATGAAACCGGCCGAGCTGTGGCGCAGCTCGATTTTCTCCGTTGCAGACGGCCACGTCAGTGCCGGGTCCGCCGTCGAACGGTCCTTCGCGGCCGGTGACGAGTCATGATGAACCGAGCTCGCGCGTTGCTCGCGGATTCCGCCGGCGTCATGCGCATGGCCGAGATCGGTCGGTGGTGTTACGAAGTGCATACGGACCGCCTGTATGCGGACGATATCGTGCGCAACTTCCTCGGTCTCGGCGCGTGGCAGGTGCATTGTACTTGGAGCGCGGCGACCGCGCGGCTCGAGCCCCGTCAGGAGCGCACGCTACGCGCCTTCATCGAGATGGCGCGCGATAGCGAGAAATCCCGTTCCATCGAGATCAAGGTCATTCCGGACGACGGCGAGGCTCGCTACGCATTGCTGCGCGCGCGCGGCTGCCGCGGCGCGGACGGCCAGCGACGCGTGCTCGGCGTCCTTTTGGACGACAGCGAGCGCGCCAGGGTCAACCGCAACAACGAAGCGAAGTTCCGTGCCGTGGCGCACGGAGTGCCGAACTTTCTCTTGTTTCTCAATCGCGATCTGCGGGTCGAATTCTGCAACGACCACTTCCTCAAGAATACGCAGTGGACTCGAGAGGCGGCACAAGGCCGGCACATCTCGGAGATCCTCGGACCCCAACGCTATGCGGAACGCCGCGCGTACTACGAGCGGGCGCTCGCCGGCGAGACGTTTACCTTCGAATCGACGGGCGCCGTCGGCAACGAAGCGGGCTACTTTCGCTTCTACTACCAACCGAGCTTCGACGACCAAGGGAACGTTCACGGCGTGTTTTCGACCGCCACCGACATTTCCGAGCGCCGCGCAGCCGAGGTCGCGCTCGAAGACAAGCAAGCGGAGCTCACGCGGTCGAATGAGGACCTCGAGCAATTCGCCTACGTCGCCTCGCACGACCTCAAGGCGCCGTTGCGCGCAATGGCGCTGCTCGTGCAGTGGATACGCGCCGATCTCGGCGGCTACGACGCCGGCAACATCCGCGAGAATCTAGGGCTGCTCGAGCAACGCACCTACCGGCTCGGTCGGCTGCTCGACGATCTGCTCGAATACTCGCGCGTCGGGCGCAAGATCGGCGAGCATCGCTTGGTCGATTGCAACGTGCTCGTGCGCGACGTGATCCAGCTCTGCGGCGCACCCGCGAGCATGCAGATCTCGATCGCAACCGAGCTGCCGACCTTGGCGACCTATGCGGCACCGCTCGAGCAAGTTTTTCGCAACCTCATCGGCAACGCCGTCAAGCATCATCCGGGACCGACCGGGGTCATCACTATCGCGCACGAGGAGCACGAGAATTCTTTCGTGTTCTCGGTGCAGGACGACGGCGAAGGGATACCGCTCGAGTACTCGGAGCGCGTTTTTCAGATGTTTCAAACGTTGAAGCCGAGAGACGAGGTGGAAGGCAGCGGCATGGGGCTCGCGATCGTGAGCCGCATCGTCGCATGGCAAGGCGGGCGCGTATGGTTCGAGCCCGTCGCAAACGGCTCCGGCACGGTGTTCAAGTTTCAATGGCAAAAGTCGGCGCAGCAGGAAGACACTGCGCGGACGGACGAGGTGGCGCAATGGCGGATGGCAAGGCAGTAAACATACTTCTCGTCGAGGACGACGAAATCGACGTCCGGGCGTTTCTTTGGACTTTCGAGCAGCTCAAGATCGCAAATCCCGTAACCGTCGCCAAAGACGGGGTCGAAGGTTGGGAGAAGCTCAAGTCCTTGCCGCGGCCGTACCTGATCGTCATGGACATCAACATGCCGCGCATGAACGGCTTGGAGCTTCTGAAGAAGATCCGCGACAGCGAAGAATTCCGCGACTCCATCGTCTTCGTGCTCACCACGTCGACCGACGAGCAGGACAAGTTCGACGCCTACAACCTCAATGTCGCGGGCTACATGATCAAGTCGGACATGGGCACGAGCTTCAATCGCGCGATATCGATGGTCGAGAACTACTGGAAGGTCGTCGAGCTTCCCGGCGCCGGCTAATCATGTAGGAGCGAGCTTCGCTCGCGATTCTTACTCTTCCCGCCGGCTGTCCCCTCGACGCAAAC
>DATCIQ010000222.1:0-3458 GCA_036507635.1 Gammaproteobacteria bacterium | reverse complement strand
TGACGTCGTCGGCGAGCTCGTCAGGATCAATGGCCGGCTGACGCGTGTCGTCGGCATCATGCCGGAAGACTATGGGTTCCCCGTCAACACCGAAATGTGGCTGCCGCTCTCTCGGCAAGATCTCGATCCGGCCGGTTACACGGGAAACGCGCTCGATGCCTACACGCGGCTTCGTCCCGGCATCACAGCGCAAGCCGCCGAGGTCGAGCTTACCGCGCTGCTGCAACGGATCCGGCAGCAGCGTCCGGCCACCGACGATCAAGGCCTCGACGCGGTCTCGATCCTGAGCTTCCAGCAAGCGGATTCGGGCATCCTCGGCACGGTCATGTTCGGCGTCCTCAATATGCTGTCGCTCTCGATCCTGCTGCTGGCCGCCGTCAACGTCGGCAATCTGCTGCTGGCCCGCACGAACGAGCGCATCAAGGAGATCGGTGTCCGCGTCGCGCTCGGCGCACCGCGCTTGCGACTGATCGTCCAGATGACGCTCGAGAACCTCATCCTCTGCGCGACGGGCGGCCTGATCGGGGTCTTCCTCGCGGGGCGCGCGCTCGAGGCGACGGACGGCTTCATGAGCGCCGTGCTCGGCGGCGGTCTGCCGTTCTGGTGGACGTGGAGCCTGGATCGCGGCCTCGTGGCGCCGGCAGGGCTGCTCCTGCTGCTCACGGTTCTCGTGGTTTCGGCGTTGCCGGCGTTCTGCGTGAGCAGCGTCGACCCGAACTTGGTCCTTCGAGACGGCACGCGCGCGGGCGGGGGCTTCCGCACCGGCCGCATCTCCCGCGGCCTCGTGACGCTCCAAGTCGCGTTGATCTCGGCCGTGATGCTCGTCGGCAGCGCCGTGGCGCTCATCGCTGACCGCGCTGCGAGCTTCGACTTCGGCATGAGCACAGCCAATCTTTTCATGATGGGCGTCGAGCTGCCCGCCGAGGGTTACGAGACTGCCGAAGAGCGGTTGTCCTTCTATAAGCGTCTGCTCGCGGAGCTGCGCGCAATCCCAGGGATCGACGCGGCCGCGATCATGCAAGAGTCGGGCGGCGTCCGGTTCGCCGTCGAAGGCCGCGAGTATGCAAGGCCCGACGATTATCCGGGAGCCTGGCGGGTCGTCCTATCCGAGACGCCGTCGCCGGTCGGGCCGACCCTGATCGAAGGGCGCGCCTTCGACAGCCGAGACAGCGCGATGGGCTTGAAGACCGCGATCGTCAGCCAAACTCTGGCAAGAAGGTACTGGCCAAACGAATCCGCCCTGGGCCGGCGCGTCGAGGTCTCAATCGGAGACTTCGACACCGGCGACTTTGACACTGAGCAGCGCATAGTCGTCGGCGTCGTCGGCGACGTGAGATACGATCCTCTGGGCATGATGCCTATGGGCCTTTCCGCCATCTACGTCCCGCTGCCGCAATTCACGACCCCGAGCACTCGATTCGTCGTTAGACATTTCGCAGACGAAGGTCAGGCCCGCAGTGCCCTGTACGAGGCGCTCGGGCGAGTCGATCCGACGATTCCGGCGGGAGATGTCAGGAGCTATACCGCAGCTCTCGAGCAAATGACTCTATTCGCGAGAACGATGACCAAGCTCTTCGCGGGCTGCGGCGCTTTCGCGATCCTGCTCGCGGTCACCGGCATCTACGGGATGAGCAGCAACGGGGTGGTGCTCCGGAGTCACGAAATCGGGTTGCGGCGTGCGCTCGGCGCGAGCAACGGCAACGTCGTTGCGATCTTTATGGCGCAAGGCAGCAGGCAGTTGTCGGTCGGCCTCGCGTTGAGTGCATTGCTGTGCGCCGGCATCTTGTTCGTTATTCGGCTGGGTTTCTCCGTGGGGGCGTGGACGCTCGCGCTGATTGGCGTGACCGTCGTCCTCGTCGTCTCGGCATCCGTGCTGCTTTCGATCTACCTCTCGGTGCGCGGCGTGATTCGGCTCGACCCGAGCGCGGCGTTGCGGTACGGGTAGCATAGGCCGATATTGATGACAGGGAGCTGCAAGCGGGGCGAGAATGAAGACCTGGGAGCTTCTGGTCTATCAACTGCTGTCGGACAACTATCAGGACTTTTTGAAGGTCGCGCTCGACAATCCGGATTTGCGGCTGTTCTCCGCGGAACAGACGCCGGAGCTGTCCAAAGATCAACGCGAGCGCAAGGTGATCGTTACTAACGCTCGCCGCCCTAGCAGCCCCTGGTGACGGAATCTTAAGTAGAATGTAGCCCGCTACCGAGGTGGCGTGAAGTGCATCGCGAGTCGCCGAGCCATCGTCACGTTTCATCATGCTTTGCGCTGCTGGGATGCATCGCATTGATTGCAGCCTGTGATTCGCGCGATCGCGACGGCGCAGGGGCGCTTTCGAGCTATCAGCAAGGGTACGCGCTGGTCTATTGGCAGGCCGACAAGCTCAAGAACATCGATAAGCTGCTACTCGTAAAGCGCGAGCGCGACGCTATCCAAGAAATTACCGAGGAAGTCGCTCAACTGGCTGCCAAGGTGGCAAGCGATCTGGAAGCTTTCTCTGCGTCGCATGCGGGCGTTGTATTGGAGCGCGAGTTTCTACCGCCCATCGAGGCCGGCGCGAGAAACCGTATGGGCAGCAATATCGCAGGCGAATTATTGTTTTCCAGCGGCTGCGATTTCGAGCAGCGACTCGTATTCACGGAGGCAGTCGCAGTGCTTCGCTTGAGCTCGCTCGCGGAAGAGATGGAGGATCAGGCGCCGGATGACGAGCAGGAGCGGCTTTGGGCCGGCATAGCTCGAGAGAGCTATGCTGTATTCGAGCGCGTCCGCGACCTTATTAACCAATGCCCGGAGTAGGTTAGAGCGTTCGATTCAGGCCGGTTCAGTTTTCCCCGCGGCGGCGTGGTGAAGGCCTACGACTCGTCTTTATCTTCGTGCTTCTTCGGGAACACCAAATCCGGTGCCAGCATTTCTTCCGCGGGCGATTCCTGCTCGTCGCGCACGCGTTGGTGAAGATGCGAGTCGCGGGCCGGCGGCCGCTCGCGCGTAAAGCGCAAATTCTCGATGAGCTCGTTGATCGTGCCTTCCTGAGCTTGCGATCCGGCGTTTTCTCGCGCGATGGCATCGGTGGGTAAGCCGTCGACCTGCTTGCTCTTGAGGTCACGCTCGGCAGTGACGCGCTCGAGCTCGGCGCGCGTTTCGTTGAGCTGGCGCGTCGTCTCCTCACGGCTTGCTTCGAGCGCGGTCAGTCGTGCTTGCTGATCGGCGAGTTGTTGCTCCGCGGCCGCAGTGCGGAGCCTCGCGTCCGCGAGCTGCTTCGCATAGCTTTTCTCGAGGATGTCGGCCTTGAAGCGCAGGTCCTCGACCGTATTGCGCAGCTTTGCCGAGTTTTCCCGTTCCTCCGCGATCGTGCGCTCGAGGCGCTCGATGGTCGCGTCGCGCTCGTCGGGCACCGACGGGGCGGCACGCTTGGCCTTATCCGGCGGACCTTGATGCTCGTCGATGTGGCCGTCGCTCATGA
>DATCIQ010000221.1:0-2498 GCA_036507635.1 Gammaproteobacteria bacterium | reverse complement strand
ACCGCGACGTTGCCGCCTTCGCCCGAGATCATGTAGAGGTTGTCCAAGACCTGCTCGATACTGAGCGGGCCGGGAGGTTTCAGGGTTTGCGCATTGAGCAGCGGCGCGGCCGGCGTCGCAAGGATCGCGAGTAACGCAATGACGGCCCTACGCTCCATTGGAAGAGCATACTCAACGTTGAATTCGACACAATCCATGGAGATTCATCGCCGTCGTGACGCGGGTCAGCTCCGATCCTCGCTTTTGTGGCAAACTTCTAGCCATAACTACACAAGGAGACACCCATGGCCAAAGGAAGCTGTTTGTGCGGAAAGATTACCTACGAGGCGGCCAAGATCGGGCCGAACGTCACGAAATGCCACTGCAAGATCTGCCAGAAGACGAGCGGCTCGGCTTACGGGGACTACACGACGGCCCCGATCGATAGCTTCAAGTGGACGAGCGGCGAGCGGCTACTCACGAAATACGAAAGCTCGCCCGGCAACTTCCGCAACTTCTGCTCCGTGTGCGGTACTCACATGCCAACGGGGCATCCCGCGATGGGGATCTATTTCATCCAGCCCGGGACGCTTGATAGCCACGAGCCGCTCGTCGAGTCGTCGCATATGTTCTTGCGGTCGAGCGCTTCCTGGCACAAGCGGCAGCAAGGGCTCGCGGAGTTTCAGGAGTATCCGGGATAGCGGAAAGCGGCTCAATTCATCGCCAGGCCACATCCGAGGAACGGTCGTTGTCGAACGTTCTTTCCGCGGGATCTCCGTAGACGCTGACATCGCTGCCGCCACGGGCATCGACGACGATGGCCTCGCTTGCGTGGACGCTCGCGTCGGACCCGCCGGAAAGCGTGACCTCGGCCCGCTCGGACTCGAGCGATCTCGCCGAAACGTCGCTGTCGCCGCTCACGCGCAGATCCGACCCGCCGGACACCGTGAACTCGAGGCTCTCTGCTTGCACGGCGAGGTCGACGTCGCTGCCCCCGGAAGCCCGGACGCTCAGCTCTTCCAGCCGTAGCTCGTTCTCGCCACGGATGTCGGAACCGCTCGAGGCTTCGATGGCGGACAACTGCACGAAATCGAGATACACCTTTGCCCGGCGGCTGTCGACAAACTCGAGCCCGCTCCTTCCTTCGTTCGTTAGCGTCAGCGTGTCGCCTTCGACTTCCGCAACGATGTCGTCGAGATTAAAGCCCTCGACCTCGACCCTTAAGCTTTCCTCGTTGGAATGGGTCAGATAGACGTCGATTCCATCCTGCACCTCGAGCCTCGAGAAAGGAGCCACGGGCCGGTCTTCGCTGTCGGATTGAGCGTGAACCGAACAACCACCCATAACCAACAGGAACGGAATTACAACGAGTTCCTTCGTAAGCGGCTTGGTCATCACACACTCCTAGGCGTTAAGCATCGGCTAAAGTCCGCGCCGGGTCGACCGTGCTCGCGCGATAGGCGGGGATCCAGAGCAGTTGCTCGCGAGTGTACCCCGGCCACTGCCGAGGCGTCATCGCGGCCACAGGATGACTGTCGCGCCGAGCCGCGCGAGCATCGCCGAGAGCTCGCGTTCATCATGTCGCCTGCGACAACACTCCCATCGGCGGCTGCCGCACGACCGAATAGGTCGCAAGTGTGCCGCTGATCCCGACGAGCAGAGCGCCCGCCGCGAGCCCCACGCCGATCAACGCAGGATCCGGCGCGAACTTAAGCTCGAATACGCGCGTCGCGAGCAGGTAGGCGACGCCCGTGGCGATCAACGATGCGAGGAGCCCCGCGAGCAGTCCGAGAGTCACGAACTCGGCGACGAGCCCCGTGAAAACGCGGCGCCGGTTCGCGCCGAGCGTTCTGAGCAGCGCGACCTCGAACCGGCGTTCCTCGCGCGTGGCCTGGACGGCCGCGAGCAGCACGACCAAGCCTCCGAGCAACGTGAACATGAACACGTACTGGATGCCGAGCGCCGCGCGGTCCATGACGCCGCGCACCTGGTCGAGCACGGACTCGAGGTCGACGACCGTGACGCTCGGAAAGCGGCGCGCGAGCTCGAGCATCACTTGCCGGTCCGGCGCGTAGACCGACGCGATGAAGCTCGCGGGATACGCCTCGAGCGCGGCGGGGTTCAGCACGAGCATGAAGTTCGGCGACAGCGAATCCCACTCGACGCGCCGCACGCTCGTGACCTCGGCCGTCAACGGTATGCCGCCCACGTCGAAGGTCATGCGGTCGCCGAGACGGAGCTCCATTCCTTGCGCGATCCCCTCCTCGACGGAAATTTCGGCGCGCGCCGTGCCGGGCGCCCACCACGTGCCCTCGATCACTTCGTTGCTCGCATCGAGCTCCTCGGCCCAAGTCAGGTTCGCTTCGCGCATCATCCAACCGCCTTCGCCGCGCATTCTGCGGCTGCGCAAGCTCTCGCCGTTGATCTCGGTGAGCCGGCCGCGCACCATCGGCACGAGCCGCGGCGCTTCCCGGCCGAATTCAGCGAAGACCTGCCGGATGCCGTCGGTCTCCTCGCGC
>DATCIQ010000220.1:0-2018 GCA_036507635.1 Gammaproteobacteria bacterium | reverse complement strand
CTGCGAATACCCGCGAACACGGTGCGCCGATCGTCGCCGAGATCGAGCTCGAGCTCGAGCAGCTTGTCCGCGCCGTCGACGTGCTTGGCGGCGACGATGCGGGCGATGCGCAAATCGACCTTCTGGAGCTGCTCGAGGTCTATCTCGTTGGCATTGTGGGTATCCGTCGGCATGGCTGTCGTCCCGCCCTTGGTGTCGTCGAGTATGGCCTCAATCGTCTGCATTTCGACTCGCGTGAGCAGCGGCTCGAATCGCGCGATGCGGCGGCCGAGCAGCGGTCGGTCGGTATCGGACCATGTGAGCTCGTCGCCGCCCAGGAACTTCTCGGCCCGTGCGGCCACGGCCGGAATCACGGGCTTGAGCCAGACGATGAGGCTGCGGAAGAGGTTGAGACCGAGCGTGCACACCGCCACGACTTCATCCTTGGACTTCGCTTCTTTCGCGAGCACCCAGGGCTTGTGCTCGTCGATGTACTGGTTGGCGCGGTCGGCGAGCGCCATGATGCGGCGAACGGCGCGCGCGAACTCGCGCGCCTCGTAATCGGCGGCAATGCTGGGGCCCGCGGCCGCAAATTCCTCGAACAAGGCGCGATCGGGAAGCTCCGTGCCGAGCTCGCCGCCGTTTAAGCGGTGCACGAAGCCCGCGCAACGGCTCGCAATGTTGACGAGCTTGCCGACGAGGTCGGCGTTCACTTTGGCGACGAAGTCGTCGAAATTGAGATCGATGTCGTCGATGCCGGCGCCGAGCTTCGAGGCGTAGTAGTAGCGCAAATAATCGGGGTCGAGATGCTTGGCGAACGTCGCAGCGGTGATGAACGTGCCGCGCCGCTTCGACATTTTCTCGCCGCCGATCGTGAGAAAGCCGTGCACGAAGATGCCCGACGGCATTCTGTACCCGGCGCCGCTCAGCATCGCCGGCCAGAAGAGCGAGTGAAAATAGACGATGTCCTTGCCGATGAAATGATAGAGCTCCGCGGTGCTTTCGGGCCCCCAGAACGCGTCGAAATCGAGCCTCTCGCGATTGCACAGGTTCAAGAAACTCGCCATGTAACCGATCGGCGCGTCGAACCACACATAGAAGTACTTGCCGGGCTCGCCGGGCACCTCGAACCCGAAGTACGGGGCTTCGCGCGAGATATCCCAGTCCTCGAGACCGGTCGCGAACCATTCCTCGAGCTTGCGGGCCATGGCCGCGTCGACGTGCTCGGGCACCCACGCCTTGAGCTCGTCGGTGAAGCGGCTGAGGCGGAAAAACAAGTGCTCGGATTCGCGCACGACGGGTTTCGTGCCGGAGAGCACCGAGACCGGATCGACGAGCTCGAGCGGCGAATAGATCGCGCTGCAGTTCTCGCACGAATCGCCGTATTGGTCCGGCTTCCCGCATCTCGGGCACGTGCCGCGCACGTACCGGTCGGGCAGGAACATTTTCTTTTGCTCGTCATAGGCTTGACGGACGATCCGGCGGTCGATGAGGCCGGCAGCCGAGAGGCGCGCGTAAATACTCTCCGTGAGCAGCCGGTTCTCTTCGGCGTGTGTCGACAGGTAATTGTCGACGCTGATCCGAAACGTGGCGAAATCGCGCCGATGCTCGCCGACGATGCGCGTGATGAGCTCCTCGGCCGGGATGCCTTCCTCCTCGGCGCGCAACATCGTCGGCGTGCCGTGGGCATCGCTCGCGCAGATATAGATGCACGGTTGGCCGCACAGGCGTTGGAAACGCACCCAGACGTCCGTCTGCACGTACTCGACGAGGTGACCGATATGCAACGAATTGTTGGCGTACGGCAGTGCGCTCGTGACGAGAATGGTGCGCTTCAGGCTCAAGCGATGCTCCAAGGGGCCGTGGGCCTGCCGCGATACGGCACGACTCACGGATGCGTGGGACCGGCGTAATTATGCCACTCGCAGGTGCCGGCGAGTAATCGAGCACGCTTTCGGGGGAAGCGTCAGGCGTCGTCTTTGACTTGCTCGAACTTGGACTTGTCGAAAGCGTTCAAGTATGCCTCTTCGCCGGAGATC
>DATCIQ010000219.1:0-4043 GCA_036507635.1 Gammaproteobacteria bacterium | reverse complement strand
AGCGAGCTTAGGTTCCCTTCGGCAAGCTCCGCGTCGAGATCCGCATCGCGCGCATAGGCTTCGACGAGTTGTGCCGCATACAAGTTGCCGATCGTGTAGGTCGGGAAATAGCCGAAGTCGCCGAGCGCCCAATGCACGTCCTGCAAGCAGCCCTCGCGGGCCGAGCGCGGCGTTGCGCCGAGGTAATGTCTTGACCGCTCGCTCCACGCGTTCGGCAACTCCATCACGTCGAGCTCACCGCCGAGCATTGCGATCTCGAGCTCGTAGCGCACCAAGATGTGCAAGTTGTACGTCGCCTCGTCGGCGGAGACGCGATTTGTGCCGGGCTCGATGACGTTCATTGCGCGGTGGAAGCTCGGCACGTCCAGAGCCGACAGCACGGTCGGGAACAACGCTCGTAGCTTGCCGAAATAGTGCCGCCAAAAGGCAAGGCTGCGTCCGACATGGTTCTCCCACAGGCGAGCCTGCGATTCATGTAATCCGGTGCTCGGGCCGTCGGCCAGCAACGTGCCGTGCAGCGCAGCTGGCAACCCCTGGTCATAGAGCGCATGGCCGCCTTCATGCAAGGTCGCGAAGATCGAGCGCAGCAAATCGTTGCTGCTCGATCGGATCGTGAGGCGGACGTCGTCCTCGCCGGCCATCATCGTGAACGGGTGAGTCGAGCGGTCGACGCGGCCGCGCGTGAAGTCGAAACCCATGTCCGTGAGCAGCGCCAAGCAGAACTCGTTCTGTGGGCCGTCGGGAAACGGGCCCTTCGGCACCAAGCCTAAGTGACGCCGCGTCTGCTCGGCCCATACGGGAACCAACGCGCGCAGCCGATCGCCGGTAGCTCGTAGGAGCGGGTCGAGACGCTCGCGGCGCATGCCGGGCTCGTGGCCGTCGAGCAATGCGTCGTAAAGGTCGGCGCTCAGTTTGAGCGCCTCGGCGCGCTCACGCATGAGCTTGAGCAGCGGCGCGAACGCCTTTGCGAACACGTTGAAATCGTTCTCGTGGCGCGCGCGCTCCCACGCGGCCAGGCAATACGAGCGCGTTTCGGTGAATGCCCTGACGAGACTCTCGGGCAGGGCGATCGCGATCCTGCGCAGTCGCGTGAGCCTGCGCAGCTCCGCGCGCTGACTGGACCTAAGCGACGGCCGCGCCGCGACCGAGTCGATGAGATCGCCGAGCCGGTCCCCCGCAAGCAGCTCGTGACGCAGGCTCTCGAGCGCGGCAAGCTGCGATGCGCGGCATCGCTCGGCGCCGGCAGGGCGATAGGTTTCTTCGTCCCATTCGAGGATCTGGATCACGCCGTCGAGATCCCGGAGCCTGCGCACGGCGGCGCGGAGCTCCTGCATGGCCTGATCGGGGCGCACGGGCGTGCGCGACGAGCTGCGCAGGTCCTCGGGCTTGTGGCCGACGAGCACGGGCGCGAGACCGCCGTGCTGCGCCACGTTGACGACTTGCTTCTGCGAGACGCGACAGATGATGCCGAGGCCGTGATCCGTGGGCGCGAAACCCATGACGGCATAGAACGGCTCGTCGTGACGGCGGCCGTTATCATCGATGACGGGGAACAAGTGCACGGGCAGCGTCGCGGCCGCCTGCACGACCCAGGTTTGGTAGGGGTCGTCTTGGGTTTGGAGCGCTGCGTCGAGGAGGCGCTCCCACTCGCCTTGGGCGACGCCTAACCCCAACACCACGCCGGTGCCGCCGTAGGAGCGGTTCGGCTTGAGCACGAGCTCCTCGCGATGCGTACGCACGAACTCCGGGAGATCCGCCCGCCCGTGCGGCGTGTCGGTCGTGCGCTCCGTGACCACGCGTGTCCAAAGGATGTGGCGGCGGAACAATTGGCGCTCGGCGGTGCTGAAGTGACGCGCCGCGAGCGCCTCCGTCGTAAATATCTCCCAGCAGCTCTTGTGATCGAGATCGCCGCCGATCGACGAGACGATGCGGTTCTGGCGGAACAGCGCGCGGATCGCGTCGAGCCGCTTGCCGTGCTCGCGCTCGAGCGCGAGCAGATCGCGAATCTCGTAGTCGCGGTAGCCGACGTCGATGCACGCGTCCTCGTAATATACCTCGTCCCCGGAGAGACGCAGCTCGCGCGGGTCTGCATGGTGCAACGCGATGCGGCGCTGCGCGCGATAGTACGTGACGAGATGCGACTGCTCGTTCGGCCCTTCGGCGACGTATTTCGGCTCGATCAAGCAGATGTTGGTGCCTTTGCGGCCGACCGTGCGCGCATGATCGAGCAATACTTGCAAGAACAGATCGCGTTGATCGCGCGGCAGCTCGATCGTGAGGCTCGGGTCGTAGCTCAGGAGCGTCGGCACGACGTCGCGCATGACCAAAGCCTCGGACAGAGGTCCCAGATGGATGCCGCCGACGCCGGAGAGATTGGGCTCCATGAAGCGCAAGGAATCCTCCCAGCGCGCGCTCGTGAAATCGCACACCGCGTCGAGCCGCCCGTACAGCGGATTCGACGCCTGGCTCATGTGCACCCAAGTCGCCTCGAACCAAGCGCGCTCGTCGGCGGCGAGCGGCAGGATGCGGCGCACTTCGGCATCCGCGAGATAAAGATCGGGAATGCGGGCGAGCGCTCCCATGATGCGCGTACAGACCTGGTGCAGGTAGGTCATCTGCTCGGGCATCACGAGCAGGGGGCGCAGCATGACGCGGACGGGCTCAGAGACGTCCTTGTGCTCGTAAACGAGATCGTTGGCGCGTGCGTCGTCGGCGAGCCGCCGCGCAACGTGTGCGAGCTCGGCGTCGGGAATGTGGTTGGCTGCGCGCCGCACGCGCGCATCGAGCGTGGCGCCGGACAGTCCGAGCTCTTCGGCCGGAGTCAGCATGTCGATTCCATGGCGTGAGGCGGACTATCCTAGACGAAAACTTCGTCCTCGAGGCGAAAGCTCGGCGTGTGCACGAGCACGAGTACGGCCGTTTTCGCGCTGTCATTGGAATAACTGAAGCGCTGGCCATGCGGCACGAAGCAGAAGTCGCCGGCCGCTAGATCGGATGCATTACCTTCGACCACGAAGCGTAGCTCACCCTGCATGACGAGATAATACTTGTCTGATCGCTTCGACCACGCTTCGGCGTGCCTTGCCTTCGGGGGAACTTCGATGACCGCGAGCGACGCGTCGAAATTCTTTCCCGCGGAGTAGTCGAAAATTCGCAGCGCCCCGAAGTCGATCGGCTGTAAGGCGTTTCGCCACACTATCACGGCGGAACCGCTACTCGACTTTGACGTCGGTCTTGATGGAGTTCGCGACGTAGCACTGCTCGTGTGCGTCGTGATGGAGCTTCTCGAGCTCGGCGGCCCTCGGGCGCCGGTCGCCGCCATAGACGATCTTCGGGTGCAGGGTGATCGCGCTGACCCAAGGCACGCCCTTCTCGTTCTTCGTCAGCACGCCGACGGCTTCGTCCTCGTAGGCATCGATCTGAAACCCGGCGCGCGCAGCGACGTACAAGAACGTGAGCATGTGGCAGCTCGACACGGAGGCGACGAAGGCTTCTTCGGGGTCGACGTGTGCGGGGTTCGAATAGGGAGCAGGCACCGACGACGGCGCCGGCGAGGCTTGCACGGTCACGCCGCCATCGAACGTCCACGTGTGCTCGCGCGAGTATCTGCCCTTAGTGAACATCGGGCTCGGTTTGCTCCAGCGAATGACGGCTTTGTGCTCGGACATCAGGGCGAAGCGCCCGCACCGAGGCGGCGCAGGGCGTCTCCTGTCAACCGATGAACGACCCAGTCGTCGAGCGCGCGCGCGCCGAGACTGCGATAGAACTGCAAAGCCGGCTCGTTCCAATCGAGCACGGCCCACTCGAATCGCTCGCAGCCGCGCTCGACGGCGATGCCGGCCACATGCGCGAGCAGGCGGCGTCCGCAGCCGCGCCGTCGCCATTCGGGAACGACGAATAGGTCCTCGAGATAGATGCCCGGTCCGCCGACGAACGTCGAGAAGTTTTGGAAATAGACGGCGAAGCCGACAGGTTCGACGCCGGCATAGGCGATGAGCACCTCCGCGGCCGGATTGCGTCCGAACAACGACGCGCGGAGCTTC